>JAPJNH010000062.1 GCA_026461075.1 Chitinophagales bacterium | reverse complement strand
TCAAGTTCAAAGCACCAACCATCGGTGGTGTAGACGTTACTTTACGTAGCTTGTTCAATGGTAATCCGACTAACTTCTCGACTATCCTTGCTGCTTATGTAGCGAGTGTAGATCCTTGTACTGGTACTCCTACTTATACGAATATCGGTTGCGCTACAACAGGTGTGCTTAGCTTAACAGCTGCAAGTACGATTCTTGCTCCTTATGCGGGTCAATACATTTATGTTCAATTAGCGGGTAACGGCGCAAGCAGTCCTGTAGGAAGTTATATGTTGAGTATTCAAGCGGTTCCACAAAACATCGCTTTGAGCAATCCAACGACTTCTAGTTTGACAGTTACTTTACCAACGGCTCCGGGAGCTACTAACGTCAGCGTGCAATGGCGCACCGTGGGTTCGGCAGGTTATTCTTTAGTAAATGTAAGTCCTACCTTAGGCACTTATACCATCCCTGGTTTGAATTCAGGTGTGAACTATCAAGTATGGGCTAAATACTATAACAACAGCCAAGCCTTCTATACGAACTTCGCTACTCTTGGTACGACTATCGGTTGTTCTGCTTCACCGGCAGCACCTAGCGTAGTTCCAGTACCTAATCATTGTTCTCGTGATACGATTACATGGTTTGGTCACCCACTTGCTTCGGGCGCCTTCCCTTACCGTTTGTATTGGAAGCAAACCGCTTCTACAGGCGGGTATTCTGTATTGGCAGTTCCTGCATCTGCTTACAACGCTGCCACAGGTAAGGTGAGCGTGTTATTGACTAACCTAGCCGTAAATACTTCTTACCAATTCTACTACCGTGTACTCTGTGCCGGCGGCGCGCAAGTAGCATCAAATGTGACAACCTATACACAATGTAATGGTCCTGCTAAAATGGATGGCACATTCCATGGTAGCTTCGAACATAACGGACGTTACTTCGTAGATGCTGATTTCATCGATGTTACCAATTTCACGGATAATACCCCTGCAGACGGAAACGTTCATGAGGTTGTATTGAATGAAGTGAACGACATGAATGAAGTATTAAACGGTGCAGGAGTTAAAGTAGCTAGCAATGGCGAAGAAAACGGTGCATTCGAATTGATCCCGAACCCAACTAGCGACAATGTATTTGTAGAGTATAACTTAGCCAATGCAGGTCGTGTAGTAGTTCGTGTAATGAATATCCAAGGTAAGGTGGTGAAAGAAGAAGTGATGGAGAACAGTGACGCGAGCGGAGCAGTTCAAATCGATTTAAGTGACGTACAAAGCGGCGTATATATGGTAAGCGTAGATGCTCCAGGATACAAAGCGACAAAACGTTTGGTTGTGACAAAATAATCCTTTAATTACAGTTCAAAAAGGGTCTTTTGCTTTGCATTAGGCCCTTTTTCTGTTTTAGGATTTCATTATTCAATCTAAGTAGGTGTTTATTCTAAGGCAATTAAAATAGTTCAAGTATAAATTGATAACTTAAAGATGACATGATTTGAAGAGGCACTTGACTTTTTAGTTTTATATTTGGTTAAATTTCAATTAATGTCAAGGGTTCTTCTTTTTGTATTCTTTTTCATTGGCCTTATGTTCACTGCATGTTTGAAAGATAATATCCCAGTGATACCGCCTGCTCCCACCAATAACATTGACACTTCAAAAGCCTATATAGTGGCTAATGAGTTTGTAGCCACTGGTTCAAGCGTTATTAACGAGTTCGGATTAGCAACTGATTGGATTGAATTGTATAATCCTTCTAAATATCCTTTGGATTTTGACAAGGACACTATTTACGTAACCGATAAGCCAATGTCTGATACTATCGCAAGCAATGATAAGTTTCGTCTGCGTGGTTTTGTGATGCAACCTAAATCCTATTTGTTGATTTTTTGTGATGATTCTGCTGTTGTTAAAACACAGATTCATACCAGCTTTGGGTTGTCGAAGAGTGGTGAATTTGTAGGGGTCTATAAGAAAAATAGCAATGGCACTTATACTACCTATACTGCACATTCGTTTAGTTTACAGACTGCTGGTAAAAGTGAAGGTCAGATTCCTGACAATAGTGGCACTTGGGACTTCTTAACCCCAACGCCTAATGCTTCGAATCGTAAATAAATCTATATGAATCGCGTTGTAATTGTTTTTCTTTTTTTGGTCACTACATTTTGTTCCTTTCTAAGGTTGCATGCGCTGAAAGCAAGTGAGCATCACAGAGTGAAGGTTGTAGAGCCTTCTGATATTTGTACAGCAGCTAATCCTCAACAATATTATGTCGTTGGTAATAGAGGGGAATTATCGTTGATTGATTCAATGGGCAAATCATTGCTGACAGTGAATAATGCTGGCGCTGATTATGAGGGAATTTGTAGAGTAGATAAACTACTTTATGCGGTAGATGAAACTTATCGTAGAGTAGATGTGTATGATGCCGCTAACTTGAAACGCTCATACAGTGTGACATTGAATGATCATGGTGGATTAAATCAATCCTTCGAAGGTATTACGCATGATCCTATTACGAATAATTTTTATGTCATTACAGAAAAACCGGTTGTTTTACATCAATATAATAGCGATTGGATGGAGACGAAAGTGTTCAGTGATTTAGGAATAAAGGAAGCGTCTTCCATAACTATCTATAGCGGATTTTTGTGGGTCTTGAGCGATGAAAAAATGGAAGTGTATAAAGTTGATTTGAACACCTTCCAAATATTGTCTCGTCATAAAATTAATGTATTAAATCCAGAAGGAATTTGCTTTGATAAAATTGGTAATATGATTATCATGAGCGATGACAGACAAACACAGTATACCTTTAAGTCTTTTGCGAATGAGAATTAATAAATCAAAAATCGGTGTCTTCCTTTTATTATTAGGAGCACAGTTAAGCGCTAAATCTCAGTTTACATTAGTAGGAAGAGATCATGTAATGCAATTATCAGGCTGGTTTACGCCAGTTTATAATTATAGGTTATATAATCCAAACTTGCCTTCGAATACATTGGACAAATTACACACAAAAGATGTTTTTTCATTCGATTATGCTCGTCTTAGTTTAACGGGTAAAATTAAAGGACAGTTGGAGTATGATTTCGAATACGATTTAGCTGCTACTTATGCAGGGAACACGGATGTAACGAATTCTCCAGTCGTAGATGCTAATGTAACGTATACAGGTAATCGTTGGGCGAACATAAAAATAGGATACCAAAAATTACCCTTCTCCTTAGGATCAATGATTACTGAAAAATATGGAGCTTTTTTAGGTCGTCCAGAAGTGGTAAGAACAGGATTCTTTAGCAGACGTGATGTGGGAGTTTTGTTTTTTAAAGATTATTTCAATCAAACCTTGAATATTTATGCGGGTGCTTTTAGTGGCTTGGGCGAGTATTCTTTACAAGGGATTAATGATAAAAGCTTGAATCCATTAATCGTTTCTCGTGTAACGCTCTCGTATCCATCTAAAGTACGTGAACGCGATATAGATGTAGTCGGTGTTCCAGTGCCATGTATCCGAATAGGTGTGAATGCAATGTATAATAAGCGAACAAGCGATCAGCTAGGGAGCCATTCGGTAGGCTCTTATACACCGTACACCTACATTAATGGCGAAAAATATGACTATGGCACAGACTTGTCAATTTTGTATCGTCACTTCTCCTTCCAAGCTGAAGTAAATCGTTTTAGATATCAACCTTGGGATAAATCAGTGATTCCTGTGAATACTCCGAATACTACCTATAGTACGTATTATTTGGCTGGTGGTTGTTATGCGCAAACAACATACTATAGCCCTAAATTGAAGTCTTCTTTCTCTGCGCGCTACGATAACGTAAATGCCAATAATCGTTTGAAAGGAGATAATTCAAGTACACTTTCCTTCGCTTACCAATTGTTTCTACATGATTATAATTCTATGCTTCGTTTCCAATACTGGCATCGTTTGAACGACAAGGATATGGCTTTGCCTTTAGAAAATGATCAATTAAGAATTGGTTGGCAGTTTTTATTCTAAACATAATCTTTTCGAAATATTAAAAAAGCCCTTTCATGGAAAGGGCTTTTTTAATGCTAGAATTTTTCGCTGTTGTTTCTCTTCATAGCGAATCAATCATTTGATTTTAAATCCGCTCTTGAATAAAAAAAGGCCCTAGTTACAGGACCTTTTCTTATTATAATTGAGTAACTTATTGCTTCACGATAGTTGCCTGTGAGCGCGTATGCTGCGTTGTTTCAACGAATACAACATATTGACCTGGGGTTAAATTGCTTAGGTCGATTTGTGCAGTTTTAGATGAAAGTATATTGCTTTGCAACACACATTCGCCAAGTAGATTATAAATTTGTAAACGCTGAATTTGAATAGGAGAGTGAATCGTAATGAAATCACTTGTAGGGTTAGGCGTAACCACAATAGCTGTTTGCATAGGTTGATTGATGCCCGTTCCTAAAGTAGTAAAACTTACAATACTGCTATAATTTGAGAAGTTGTTATTGCCACAATCTGTTTTAACACGTACATCGTAAAGGGTATTAGGAGCTAATCCTGTTAGTGAAACAGTATTACTTGGAATGCTAGAGTTGGTCCAATTACTTGCACTATGCATTTTGAAATCAACGGAATAATTAACGGCGTTAATGGCGCTTGTCCAGCTTACATTTGCTGAATTTTGTGTGATTGAATTTACAGCAAGACCAGTTACGGTATCGCAAGGCGGATTAAGTGTGCTGAAGTTAAGCACTGACGAAAGAACACTACTACTAGTACTACTACAAACGCTTTGAATAGTCAAATCGTAATTAGTCATAGGAATCAAACCAGACAATAGATAGCTTAAATTAGAGGTATTATAGTTATTCCAAGTAGAGGCTGCAGATTCTTTGATATTCACATTATAAGAAATGGCATTGCTAACGGCAGTCCAATTAGCCACCGCATCTACCGAAGTTATGTTTGTAACTTGAAAAGAAGTGGTTGTGTCGCAGCTTAAGTTGCTAGTGGTGAATGTAAAGATATTGGAATAAGCACTATTATTACTTCCGTTACAAACAGTTTGAACTTCTACATCATAAGACGTGTTAGCTGTCAAAGCGCTGAGTACATAGGAGTTTGAAGGACAATTAACGGTATTCCATGTACCGGCTCCGGTAGCACGATATTGTAAATTGTAAGATAATGCGCCACTTACTAGAGTCCAGTTAATAGTGGCATTGTTCGCAGAAAGTGCACTTGTATTAAGTCCTGTCGGTACAGAACAAGGCAAGGCTGCCGTAGTGAAGTTGACAGAATTACTATAAGCACTAGTTTGGCTGTTTGCACAGTTTACTTGAATTTGGAATTCGTAGGTGGTAGCAGGAATTAATCCACCTAAACTAGTAGAATTTGGAATGCTAGTTGCGTATTGCCATGTAGAAGTGGTGATATCTCTATAACGAATACTGTAAGAAACAGCACCTAAAACGGCGTTCCAGCTGATATTAGCAGAATTTGTTTGAAGGTTGTTAGCGGTCAAATTAGAAGCTCCCAAACATACACTGTTAAGATAGAATACATTAATGTCATCAATTCTGTAGGTTCCTTGACTAGCAGTATCAATGTGAATTAACCATTTAAACTTTACATTCGATTGATTATCTGCTTTTGGAGGTAATTGAATACTCAAGCCACCATTTACGATTCCCCACGTGCTATTGGCTGCATTATCAGCATATAAAACTGAATCCCAAGTAGAACCATTATTGATTGAGAAATAAAATTGTGGGGTACTTGATCCGGAAGCGATAAAGTTTGAAGAAACGCGCGAAGCGAAATTTAAACTAATTCCTGCTTTTCCGACAGTAGAGAAGGGTGGGGTGATTAGTCCGTAAATTCCGGTTGAATTGTTGACGTTTTTAACAACGACATTTTTTTGTGCAGAAAAGCCAGTATAAGTATTAGAGAAATTGGTGCTGTCAACTGCCCAGCCATGACTGTATGCATTTAAGGCGGTATTGCTCCAACCTGCAGGTAGGGTTCCGGTTGTAGTGCTAGAGTCGAAATTTTGATGCCAAAGCAAGCTTTGCGCTTTCAATGGGAGCATGCCTACAAAAAGTAAGCAAAGTAGAAGGTAGATTCTTTTCATAGGTAGATTTATGTTAAAACACAAATCTATCTGCAATGCGTCGCTAACATATTTCTAAATCGTTAGCTTAATATTATGCTTATGTTGCTGCGGTATAATTTTGAAGGACAGAAGCTTCTGTTTAACTTTTGGACAAAATCGGCTTAAAACGCCTCATAATTTCTTTCAAATCGCCTTTTGAGTTGTTTTATTAAAGTTGATTTTTAGCAAGGGAAACGTTTAGTTCACATTACTAGTCGACCTTAGTCCCCAAATTTACTCAGATGAAATTTTTATCTCGAATTTTAGTTTTGGTTATTGGTCTTTTGATGGTCGGATTGGGTGTATATGCTCAAAGTACGATTTTATGGTCTTCTTCAGGAGGATCCGCTTGGTTAACGACGACTAATTGGACGGGTAGCGTTCTGCCAGGAGCATCTGACATCGCTCAATTTGGTGTCAACCCAACCGCAACAACTGGAGTAGGTATTAATGGAAATACTAATGGCAATATTAGTATAGGGGCTGTAGAGGTAACAAGTGCTCGATCTAATGGTTTTTTAATAGGCAATAGCACAAGTACTGCAGGCAAGAATGTAAATTTTACGTTGAATGGAGCAACAATAAATAGTAATGCAAATACAATTATCAGAACTTCTGCAACAGGGGGAACCTTTACAATAGCAAACGTACAAAACACAGGTACTCAATCTACCACCCTGTTTTTAGGTAATGCAACTGCCAATAATATTTACATTGATGGAGCAGGAAATTTAGCCATTTCAACTGTAATCGCATCTTCAACAGGAACTACTCCGCTAAGAGTTTTAGGTGCAGGTACTGGTACTGCAACATTTTCAGGTACCAACACTTTTACAGGACTAATTAGCTGTTTGGGTTCTGAGGCTGTCTTTAATTCTGATGCTGCATTAGGTAACTCGGCTAATAATATTATAGTAGACGGAGGACGATTAACGTTTGGAGCAACTTATACCTTAGCTAGTGCCAGAAATATTTCACTTGGTGCGGCTACAAATACATCTGTTAGTGTTTCATCAGGTTTTACAGGAACATACAATGGCGTTATGTCAGACAAAACTTCAACAGTAGGTGTATTGACAAAACAAGGAGCAGGTACATTGGTTCTAGGCGGTGTTAACACATATTCCGGAGCAACAACAATAAATAACGGAACTATTCAGCTTGCAACAGGGAGTAATCGTCTTCCAACAGGAACATTATTAACAATCGGTTCTTCAGGCAAAACTTGTGCCTTAGATTTAAATGGTTTCAACCAAACTGTAGCTGGTCTTAACTCTGTTACCTCTACATCCAATACTGTAACTTCAACAGCTGCTGCAACCTTGACAATTGGTGGTAGTGGTACTTATACCTACACATCAGGTATCATTTCAGGAGCTATTTCTCTTGTTATGAATGGTTCAGGAAATCAAACCTTGGCTGGTGCAAATACATTTACAGGTACAGTTTCGTTGAATAATGGAACTTTATCAATAGGCGCAGCTAATACTTTACCTACTACATCTAACATTACATTTAATGGAGGAACCTTAGCTACTGGAGCAACTTCTGGTTACTCTCAAACTTTAGGTGTTTTAACCTTGTCTAATAATTCAACTATTTCTTTGGGTACTGGCGTTCATAGTTTAACATTTTCTGCAAGCAATCTGGCTACTTGGACTAGTGGTAAGGTTCTAACAATTAATGGATGGACAGGCACCTCTGGATCTTCAGGTTCAGCTGGTAAGGTTTATTTTGGATCCAGTTCTTCAGGTTTGACTGCTGCTCAACTTGCTAATATAACTTTTACAGGATATGGTCAAGGTGCAAAAATTTTAAGTACTGGTGAAATAGTTCCTAACGGACCAGTTATTTCCACCACAGGAACTTTAGCCACGGCTTTGAACACTACCTATGGTACAGCCTCTGCTGTGGATAGTTTCTATGTGTCTGGTACAAATATGCAGGCAGGTGTTCTAGTGACGCCGCCTTCAGGTTTTTATGTGTCTAGCGCTCGTACAAACGGATTTGCTTCTAGCATTACGGTGGGTGCTTCGGGAACGATTGCTTCTACCAAAGTGTATGTTAGTATTCCTGCAACTACATTGGCAGGAACTTATAGTGGAAATATCGTACTCACGAGCACAAGTGCAACTACTGTAAACGTTGCTACCACTTCAAGTGTGGTGAGTGCTAAATCTGTAACAGTCTCTGGTGCTACGGCACAAAATAAAGTATGGGACGGAACCAATGCTGCAACCATTACAGGCGCTTCGGTGGTCGGTGCAGTAAATGGCGATGTCTTGACTTTAAGCGGTGGTGGTACCTTCAGCCAAACTACGGTAGGCACTAATATTACTGTGACAGCTAGTTTGGTTTTAGGTGGAACGAATGCGTCTAGCTATAGTTTGACCCAACCTACAGGCTTAACAGCAGATATTACGGCTCCAAGTTGTGCTGCGCCAAGCTCTCCAATAGGAAGTGCAACAGGCTTAACAACGGCTTCAATTTCATGGACAGCGGCTAGTTCTGCTCCGGCATCTGGTTATGATTATGAAATCCGTACAAGCGGTGTTGGTGGATCAGGCGCAACAGGTTTGATCGTAAGCGGGAATACGGCTAGCACTTCTGCTTCCATCACAGGTTTGACACAAGGAACGAGCTATACTTTATATGTATCTTCAAATTGTACAGCGAGCAATAGTTTGTGGATTGCTTCTTCAAGTTTTACAACGCCTGTACCGCCGCCAACAGTCGTGCTATCTGATAATTCCCAAGTAAGTTCTGGATCAGTTTATCAAGGAACTACTAATGTAATTTTATCAAGTTTCCAAGCTGCAGTTACCACTTATCAAGCGGTATTAAATTCATTAGCTTGTACTAGCGCAGGTACCTATGTTACAGCAGATATCGCCAACTTCAAATTATGGTACGCAAGTTCTAATTCATTTGCTGCAGCATCTAATATCGCATCTGCGGCAAGTGCTTCTTCAGGTAGTACTATTACTTTCAGCAGTTTGTCTACAACCATTGCAAATGGTGCAACAGGATACTTCTGGATTACTACCGATATCAACTCCAACGCAACTCCGTCAAATACTATTTCAATAGCAGCTAATCCAAGCTTTACCTTTAGCGTAAGTCCTACACAAAGTGGTTCTATTACTGCGGGGGGGGCGCAAACAATTTTACAAGTAGTACCTGCTATTACAATTAGTAATAATGCGGTAAGTGCAGCTTCTATAACTCAAAATACTACAAACAGTCTTATTTATAGTAACGCAATTGCTGTCACTACACTAAATGCAAGTTTAACTGCTTTCAATTTCACAACAAGCGGTACCTATTCTGCTGCTGATGTGACCAACTTTAAAGTGTGGACAGCATCTTCATCTTCTTTCAATGCTGGTACTGCCACTTTATTGGGTACAATAACTACTTCATTAGGTGCTGGTTCGCATTCGTTGACTGGTTTATCTTCTTCGTTCAATATCGGTACGAATTATATTTTTGTAACTGTTGATATTCCTTGTAGTGCAACTATTGCCAATACTATTATCGTGAATGCATCTAGCGCTTCCGATTATACCTTTGCATTAGGTACACCAACAGGAAATGGTTCTGTAGGAGGAACGCAAACAATCGCTGCAAGTACTGCTACCCCAGCAAACGTTACTAACTTAAAAATCCGTGCTACCGGTACTTCTGGACAATTAGTTTCTAACTGGACTGCTCCAACAGGTTGTTATAGTGAAATTATGGTGGTTGCCTCTGCAACCGCAGTTAATACGGGTGGTACACCAACCGGTAATGGCTCCGCTTATACCGCTAATTCAACCTATGGCTCTGGTTCTGCATTTGGTAATGGTTTTGTAGTTTACAAAGGACCTGCAAGTGCTGTGAACGTAAACGGATTAACAAATGGTACTTCATATTATGTAAAAGTATTTACACGTTATAATTCTACTTGGTCGGCAGGTATTGAAACAGCAGCATATAAGCCTTTCAAGAGCATCACATGTACAGATGTGATTATGCCGATGTATATGCAAGGTTTGAATGGTACAAACTCTAATCGTTTACCAGTTGCTTATCGTTTAAATTTAAGTGGCTTAACACCTAGCGCTACTTATCGTTATATTAATCAAATTGTTATTGCGTCTGACTCGAATAATACTTCAGGTGCTGGTAACGTGCTTTTTGTGGGTGCGAATCAATCAGCGAACTTTGTGCAAACTTCTGCTCCAGGACTTTCTACCACTTATGGGTCATTTACTGCTGACGCAACAGGAGCGTATACAGGTTGGTTTATTACAGAGCCTACAGGTAATGCCACTCGTTTTGTTCCTGGTACCCAGGTTTGGGCCCGCATAGCTTTAAATGATGGTAATGGTGGTACTGCAACAGATGCGTATGCCACTTCTCAAAATTCAATGATCGTCTTAAATTTAGTAAATGCAGCGGGAGCAACCAATGCTACCGGTATTTGGGGTGCTTCCTCTAGCAATGCCAAAGATTTTGTTTGCTTGTATGATAATACAACGGGTTCTGGTCGTCCTTTCGCTACTGCGGTAGTTGAAAATGATGGATCTACCACAGTAAGTAGTTATTCTTCTTTCTATTCAACAAACGTAAATAGTGTGAATGGTGCTTGGGGAACTATTTTGCCAAATACGTTGCCAAATGGTCTTCGTCGTATTGAAACACGTGCGTTCGTTGATGGTAGTTTGAAGTGTTATGCAACAAGTAACACAGGGGTTTGGCCAACAGGTTCTGTGAATACAGTGAATGTAAGTGGTGGTACAACTGCTGTCGCTATCAGTGCAACAGATGCTCCTTTGAATTGCTCTAACTTGGTTTTGGATCATAGCAATTTGACACAAACCCAAAGTCAAGTGATGAATGTTTCTTCCAATGATAATGTTCTTGGAAATGTTACTATCACAGCATCGAACTATGCTTCTTCTTTAACTGGATTGTCCTTCACCATCGGCGGTACTTTTGTGGCAGGTGATGTTACGAACTTCAAATTATATACTTCTTCTTCTCCTTTATTCTCCGTTGGAACAAGCACTTTAGTGAAAACACTAGTTGCAAGTGCTATCGCTAATAATGGAACAGTTAATTTCACAGGATTCACACAGAGCATTCCTGTTGGATCTTCTTATTGGTATATTGCTGCTGACTTTAGTGCAAGTGGTAATACTCATACCTTGATTGTACCTGCCTTAAGCTCTTCTGCCTTTACGTTCGGAACGAATGCTTCCGTTACTTCTAATAGCCTTGCTCAAGGAGGTACCATAACTTTAGGTGTTCCGATTCCTACGATGTCTGTTTCAAGCAATACTATTAATGCTGCGAACGTCAATGATGGAACATTGAACGCTGTTTTATACCGTGTCGATTTAAGCACTGGTGTTGCAAGCGCTAATTTGAATGCAATTCAATTTACCACCACAGGGAATTATGGCGCTTCAGACATTTCTAATTTGAAGTTGTGGTATTCTGCAAATTCAAGCTTTGCTACCGCAAGTGCTACTTTAGTAGGAACCTTATCAAGTTCATTAACTGCTGGTGGACATAGCTTCTCTAGTCTAAATCAAGTAATCGCTTTAGGTTCTTCTTACCTTTACCTAACTGCCGATATTACTTGTACAAATACACCAGGAAATACCATCGCCGTAAACGCAATTACTGCTTCAGATATTACAATTGCATTAGGTACGCCATCAGGTACAGGTACTGCAACGGCTACACAGACTATCACTTCTTCTACACCTACCAACATGACTAGCTTTGTGGCTAATGCAACTGGTGTTTCGGGTCAGGTAATTCTCTCTGGAACATTACCAACTTCTTGTTATGATGAGGTATTGGTGATCGCTGCTCCTGCAACCGTTACAGGAACTCCGTCAGGTAATGGCTCAGCTTATACTGCGAATGCAACCTATGCTAATGGCACTTCATTAGGAAATGGCTATGTAGTTTATAAGGGTTCTACTCTCCCTCAAGTGTTAAACGGATTTACAAATGCCACTACTTATACCTTTAAAGTTTATACGCGTCATAATTCAACATGGTCAACTGGCTTATCGGATACAGCAATGGTTGTTGCATTGCCTGCGATTAATGAAGTGATTTTCCCTCAATACGCAATCAATGGGACAAATTCTGGTGCAAGATTGCATTATGCTTGTCGTTTACAAGTGATTAATCTTACCCCAAATGCAACGTATCGCTATGCGACTGGTGCTTCTAATAGCGCTTCAATTAGTGGTTCAACGACTGCCCCTGGTAACTTGGTTGTAATTAACAATACAGCAAATACTTATGGCAATATTGTTGGTTACACTTCGAGTAAAGGTATGAATGGTACTTTGTTGACGAGTGATGTATTCGCATCTACCTCAGGTTATGGTGAATTTACTACAGACGCTTTAGGTTCATACACTGGCTGGTTTGGAATGGTCCCTACCGGTAATGCTGCTTTTGCCGCAGGAAATAATGTGTATTTCTATTTAGGAATTAATAATGGTGCAAATGGTACTTCACAAGTAGCTCAACTACGCTCTAGCTCAACCATAACAATGTTAACTGAAACGTCAGCTACTAACGGAGCAAGAGCAGTAAAGGGTGTATCTTCTGCCACTTCAGAGAATATGATTTTCTTGTATGATAATATTGCAGGTACGGGCCGTCCGATTTATGGAACATGGGCAGAAAATGATGGCATCAATGAAACCTATTCTACATGGTATTCTACGACAGGAAGTGTGAATGGTGTGAATGGTAGCTGGGGCGCTTATGTGCCTTCCAACTTAGCAAACGGTATTCGTCGTATCGAGCAAAGAAATGTCGTGAATGGTTCAATTGAAGGCTGTCCAATTTTAAATATAAATGGTAACTGGCCGCAAGCTGGTAACACTGTTAATCCAACTTTTGGTACGGCTACTCCAATTTCATTTAATAATACAGATGGCGATTTCGCCTTGCCTACCATTGGATTGGGTGTAATTCCAACACAAAATGTAAACGCAGGTAATGTATCTGTGAATATTACAGGATCAACCGGTGCTCCGAATGCATATCGTGTGGATTGGGATGCGAGCGCTAACTCAACGGGTTTTGTCGATAAATCCTATGCAGCGATTGCTGGTAGCAGTATATTATTAAATGTTGCACCTAGTGTCATTGGAACTTACAGTGGCTTTGTATATGTTAAAGATTCACTTCGTGGTTGTGAGAGTAATCCAATTAGTTTCTCTGTAACAATTACAGGTCCAACAGCAACAGTTAGTGGTGCCGATACGATTTTTGTGGGTGATTCCACTTCAATCTCTATCGCATTCACCGGTGTTGGTCCTTGGAATATTACACTTAGTGACGGTTCGACATATTCAGTAAACACAAGTCCTGCGCTTGTTAAAGTAATTCCAACTACGACTCAAACCTATACAGTTAGTAGTTTAACTGATAATGGAAGTTCATATACTACCACGAATAATTCTGCGTTAACTGGAGGTGCTTTTATTGTAGTGGTTGCTTTGAATGATACTTGTACTGCTGCTCAATCTTTGACTGTCACTCCGAACTGTATGTACACGGCTGGCTCTAGTTTGAATGGACATCCATCTGCATCATCCGCTTCGTGTGGCAACAGTGACGATGATGTTTGGTTTAGTTTCATTAAGCCTGCAGGTATGACAATGGTAACAGTTAATGTACAAGGTGGCTCTAACTATAATCCTGCATTTGAAATTTTGAATTCATGTGGTGGTAGTGTTATTAATTGTACTAATAATAGCAATAGTACTAGCAATAGTACTGAAACAAGTAATGTTAGCTTCCCAACTGCACAAGGCACCTATTTAATACGTGTTTTTGATGCACGTGTGGGCGCAGGATCTGGTAACTTCAGTGTATGCTTGGTTGGAATCATTCCAGCTCCGCAAAATGATGACCCTTGTGGATCTTCTAACTTCTCTGGAAATACAGCGAAGTGGGGTGGTGCAAGTACGATTCTTGCTTCTTATGACGGTGGTTCTCCAATCTTCATGGGCCAGGCTAACAATGCGCAATCTAATCCTCCAACAGGTGTTAACTTAGTTTACTTCTCTGGTTCTAATGCATATGCAAATAATTTGGGAGCAAATGAACCGACCCCTCCTTGTGGTAACTTAGGTGCTAACGCGCACACTGTTTGGTTCAAATTTAAGGCACCAACTATAGGTGGTATCGATGTTAAATTACGTACTTTATTTAACGGTAATCCTACCAATTTCGCTACTAATATTGCTGCTTATGCTTTAAGTGTGGATCCTTGTACAAATACACCAAGCTTTACCAATCTTGGTTGTGCTACAACAGGAACACTTAATTTGTCGGCTATCAGTACCGTTTTAGCTCCGTATGCAGGACAATACATCTATGTACAATTAGCGGGTAATGGCGCAAGCAGTCCGGTAGGTAACTATATGTTGAGTATTCAAGCGGTTCCTCAGAACATCGCTTTGAGCAATCCAACAACTTCTAGTTTGACTGTAACCTTACCAACGGCTCCGGGAGCTACTAACGTCAGCGTACAATGGCGCGCAGTTGGTACCACAGGTTACTCATTGACTAATATCAGTCCTTCCTTAGGAACTTATACGATCAATGGATTATCTTCTGGTGTAAACTATCAAGTATGGGCTAAATACTATAACAATAACCAAGCCTTCTATACTAATTTCGCCACGATGGGTACCGTGGTGGGATGCTCTGCTGTACCTGCCACACCTAGCATAATTCCTGTTGCTAATCATTGTTCGCGTGATACGATAGAATGGCCAGCTCACCCACTTGCTTCAGGCGCCTTCCCTTACCGTTTGTATTGGAAGCAAACCGCTTCTACAGGAGGCTACTCAGTATTAGCTGTCCCTGCCGCAGCCTATAACAACGCAACAGGTAAGGTAGACGTATTATTGACTAACCTAGCCGTAAATACTTCTTACCAATTCTACTACCGTGTACTATGTGCTGGCGGCGCGCAAGTAGCTTCGAATGTTGCTACCTATACACAATGTAATGGACCTGCTAAAATGGATGGTACATTCCATGGTAATTTCGAACATAACGGACGTTACTTTGTAGACGCTGATTTCGTCGATGTTACCAATTTCACGGATAATACCCCTGCAGACGGTAACGTTCACGAGGTAGTATTGAATGAAGTAAATGATATGAACGCAGTATTAAATGGTTCAGGTCTTAAAGTAGCTAACAATGGCGAAGAAAACGGTGCATTCGAATTGATCCCGAATCCAACAAGTGACAATGTATTTGTAGAGTATAACGTAGCAAATGCAGGTCGTGTAGTAGTTCGTGTAATGAATATCCAAGGAAAAATGGTGAAAGAAGAAGTGATGGAGAACAGTGACGCGATCGGAGCCGTTCAAATCGATTTAAGTGATTTACAAAGCGGCGTATATATGGTAAGCGTAGATGCTCCAGGATACAAAGCGACAAAGCGTTTGGTAGTAACTAAATAAGTTTTGTAAACTATAGCAAAAAGGCCTCTCTGCGTAAGCAGGGAGGCCTTTTTTGATTAATAAGGGTCTGAAATTTGACATTTGATAATTAATGTGCCTTTTGAAAATTTAAGCGAATTTTATCTTTTTATAATTAATTGAAAATCAGTTTATTTTAATATTGTCATGCAGGTTAATTGTTTTTTAGACAGAAGTTTTTAAAGTTTATTTGATAAAAGTCAATAAAAGTGTTTAAATTTAATTTATTGAATAGCACCTTGTGATCAATTAACAAACACCTCTCTCTATGAAAACACTACTACGATTAGGTTTTAAGCATTTCTTTGTGTTCACTGTTTTATCGTTATTGACCTTATTCAATGCGACAGCCCAGTATACTAATATTCCAGTCACAGGGTTTAACAATGATATTATTGCAAATGGTGTAGGAGCCTCTAATACTGCATCTGCAGGAACAATGCCAGGGGTTACATATCCTACAATTGGTGTTGATGGTGCAGCATATACGTTTATTGATAATACGTATAAATGGTACTCCAGTTCTGCGGTGGCCACCTGTGGTATTCCTGCCTCGGTACCAAGTGCAATCACTTCTGGATTGACCTATGCCACACAAAGTGCTTCTGCGAATAATGCTTTGACAGTTACATCAAACACTTATTCAGGAAACCCTTTTTCTACTTCAGGAACATTGACATTGTCAAGTCCAGCAACCTATGGTAAACTATTTGTCTTATATGAAACCGTTCTTAATACAACTGGTCCTGGTTTGAATGCAACCGTTACTTTTACGGATGCAACAACGCAAGTGTTTACTAATATTCCGGTGGTGAATTGGTTCACTAACTCGAACGCTGCATATACTAACCTTCAAAGAGCCTTGAATACTGCACCGGGTGCGGCAAGTACCTGTGGTGTTGGACCTTATTTGTTTGAAACGGGCTTAACTATTAGTCCTTCTAACTATTCTAAATCCGTAGCCTCCGTTACCTTTAGTTGGTCGAGTGCTGCTGGCGCTGCTGTAAATACAGTTAATTATTTCCATGCGATGGCTTTAGGCGGTATGCCTCCATGCGTTACTCCAACGGCAAGTGCTACTTCACTTAGTTTAAATGTAATTTCTTCTAGTCAGATTAATGGATCGTTTACAGCCGCAACAGGTTCTCCTGCAGGTTATCTAGTAGTAAGATATCCTTCTGGTGCAACAGTAACAGCTCCAACTAATGGCGTGGCTTATTTGCCAGGTCAAAGTCTTGGTTTAGGTACTGTAGTGTCTGCATCTTCTGCAACAACCTTTACCAATACGGGATTAAGCGGAAATACTACCTATGACTATTATGTATATTCTTACAATGCAAGTTGTGTTGGCGTTACGCAGCCTTTGTATTATACTACTTCAGTTCCAATAGCAAGTGCAACAACCTCTACCTGCTCAGGTTATGCAGCTGGAACTTATTCAGTTGGACCTACAGGAACCTTCGCTTCGATTACTGCAGCTCTAGCAGCGTTTACAACGGCTGGCGGATTAGGAGGGTCTGTTATTTTAGAATTACAAAGTACTTATGTAAGCACAGGTGAGACTTTCCCAATTACGTTCACTGCTTATTCTTGTGCTAACGCAATTACAATTCGTCCTGCAACTGGAGCTACTGCTTTATCTATTACGAGTGCCAATACAACTGGAACTATTAACTTAAATGGTGCGTCCAACGTGACGTTCGACGGTCGCCCAGGAGGTTCAGGCGTAACGTCTCAATTAACTATTGCAAATACAAATGCAGGCGCTAGCTATGCAATCAATTTTGTGAATGACGCATCATTCAACATCATTAAGTATTGCTCTGTAAAAAGTCGTTATAATGCAGCAACAGGCGGTACGATTCAATTTGGGGCAGGTACAGTAACAGGTAATGATAATAATACAATAGACAATTGTACTATTAATGATGATGGAAGTGGTAGCTTTCCTGTGAATGGTATTTATTCATCAGGAACTTCTGCAGCGATTGATAACAACGGTAACAATATTACGAACTGTCAAATTTCGAATTATTTTTCACCTACAGTGCTTTCTGCAGGTATGTTGTTAACAGGTACAGGTAATAGTACATGGAGTATTTTAAATAACAAGTTTTTCCAAACGGCAACACGTACTTATACTGCGGCACAAGCAACCTTAAGTGCGATAACTATTGGAACGGGTAGTGGCTACACAATTACAGGAAACGTCATCGGATATAATTCAGCTTCCGGCGCTGCAGGTACCTATACCAGCATGATGGGTATTTCTACCACCGGAACTTTTTCTGGCACATTCCCAATCTCCTATGCCTTGGGAACAGCCACACTGAATGCTACACGTTATATAGGAATAAACTGCGCGTTTACTGCAGGGGGAGCTACTTCAAGTATCCAAAATAATACCATTGCAGGTATCGCGTTATTAACTTCAAGTGGCGCGACAACTACTTATGGAATTTTATGCGGTATTCAAGTAACTTCAGGTAATGTCGATATTGGAACAGTAACAGGAAACACGATAGGATCAAATGGCGCAGCTTATGGTTCATTATACGGAGCTACGAATACGGCAGGTGGTACTGTTGTGGGTATTTATGCTACTAGTGCAAATACCGTAAATATTCAGAATAATACCATTGCTTCCATCGATGCATCAGGTAACTCTGCAACAAGTTGTGCTGGTGTTACGGGTATAGATGTTGCAGGCGCTGGTAGTTTTAATATTTCTTCAAACTCTATAGGTAGTGCAACTGCCGACAATATTAGAAATGGATACATATTAAACGGCGCTAATCTTGGAACGTATATTGGTACTGTTTTAACAAATACTACTGGTGCTAATGGTGGTCAAATAGGTATTCGTGCAGCAAATACTGGTTCCTCCTTAACTATCAATAGTAATACACTAAGAGGTTTTGCGACTTCTGCTTCAGGTGCGAATACATTTACCGGTATCACGAGTACGGGCGCTGTATCGGGCTCAGTTTCTATTAATAGCAATCTTTTGGGTACGGCTGCTGTTGGATTAATTAAATATGCTAATACAACAACTGCCATTTCTGGCGCTTTTACAGGGATTTCCTTAACAGGTGCAACGGGCGCAATAGCTCACTCTATTAATTCAAATGATTTTAGAGGTATTACTTATGCTTTGCAAGGAACGAATAGTCCGACGTTCATTAACCTAACAGGAGCAACTTCTGCCGGTGATGTGGCAACTATTTCAAATAACACATTCACCAATCTAAGTGTTAACACTACAGGAAGTGTTGTGTTTATTTCTCATGGCTATATTATTGCTACAACAGGTAGTTTAACAATTGGTTCTAACCAAATTATAACAGGCTTTACGAAAGGTGGTGCAGGTGGAACAAACTATGTTACCTACACCAATTCAACTTCGGCAAGTGGTTCGATTAATAATTACACCAATAATAATTTCTCCAATGTAACGCTTACTGGTGCAACAAGTTTCACTGGTTTTCATAATACAGATGGTGGTACAGGGTCTGCTAAAACAATTACAGGTAATTCATTTAACACTTGGTCAACAGGGGCAGGTACTTTAACTATGATGAACTTTACTTACTTTGGATCTGGTAATTCATCAATCTCAAGTAATACCATCACGGGAATCACTTCTCAAGGCGCTATTACCGGTATTAATATAGGTAGTTCTGCTAACAATGCCACTTCATTAACTATAGGAAGCAATACAATCAACAACTTGGTTAGCAATACGACAGGCGGCGCTGTGACCGCTATTGCTTGTTCAAATACTTCACCACTAATTTATATTAGCGGTAACACAATAAATACACTCTCTACAATCGCCGCATCTGCTGTTTCTGGTATCATTGTTTCCGGTGCAACAAATACGTCTGTCTTCAAAAACAAGATTTATGATTTGTCGGGAACCAACGCAGCTTCAACCATCAGTGGTATCACTGTTTCTGGAGGTACAACGGTAAATACCTATAATAACCTTGTCGGTGATTTGAGAGCGACAGCTGCCACTTCAGCAACTTCTGTTGCAGGTATTACCATAAGCGGTTCTACAACGTCTAACGTTTACAACAATACCGTTAACATTGCAAACATTAGCGGTGGTATAAACTTTGGTGTGGCTGCTTTGAACGTGACTTCTACAACAGCAGTTTTGAACTTGAGAAATAACATCTTCGTTACTAACGCTACGGCAAATGGAACAGGATTGAACGTTGCCTATAGAAGAGCTAACGTATTAACTAGTACACTTTATCCTAGTGCTAATAATAGTAATATTTTTTACGCAGGTACTGCAAGTGCCGCTAATCTATTATTCTATGACGGTACCAACTCTGAGCAAACAATGGCTTCTTACCGAAATCGTTTGGTTGCAAGCGGACTTGCTGCAACTACTGATAACGCTTCAGCGGTTGAAAATGTAAACTTCCAGTCTACTGTTGGTTCTAATGCAAACTTCTTAAAATATCCTACCGGGTCGAGCTCATGGGCAGAGGCAAATGGTGGCGCAATCGCATTAGTAACGGATGACTATCTTGCGACAACGCGTAATGCAAGTACTCCAGACATTGGTGCATATGAATTATCTGGATTGGCTTATGCAGCATTAGCAGCCCCTATTACTTTTGCTTCAAACACAATTACAACCTCAAGTTTCAATATTACATGGAATGATAATTCAAATGGCGAAAATGGTTTCGCTATCTATCGTTCATTGAGTGCAAGTGGTCCTTGGACATTCATCACTAACGTAGCAAGTACAACAGTTGCAACAACGGGTACAACCTATACTTTAGCACAATCAGGATTATTGGGTAATACAACCTATTACTATCAAGTGTATCCTTTTGGCGGTCCTCTATCAACTAATTTCTTAGCTGGTAACGCTTCAACTGGCTTATGTACAAGTGGTTTGACAGGAACAAAAATGATTCCAGGCGATTATGCAAATATTACAACTGCCTTATCTGCTGCGAACACCCTAGGTTTAGCAGGATCTACAGTATTTGAATTACAATCCTCTTATACTTCTTCCTTAGAACCTGCAAGTGGTACGACAGTTCTGAATTTTACAGGTTCTATTGCAGGTAATACCTTAACGGTTACTGCAGTTACAACAGGAACACTTGCTGTTGGTACAATCATTACAGGTACAGGTGTTGCTCCGGGAACAACTATTACAGCACTTGGTACAGGTACAGGAACAACAGGTACTTATACGTTGAACAATTCTCAAACATTGGTAAGCACTGCTGGCTTAACAAATCAAACCTATCCTTTCACTATTTCAAATGTAATAGGTTGCTTATCGCCAACTGGTAATACATTAACACTTCGTCCTGCTTCCGGGGTATCTACTCCAATTGTAATAACAGGAAGCAATGCTACAGCTGTATTCGATATCAATGGTGGTTTGACCAGTAATGGTGTCGCAGGATTTACCATAGATGGTCGCCCAGGAGGAGCAGGTTCTTCGAAAATGCTTTCCATTGTGAATACAATGGCTTCTCCAGCGCCAATTGGCACTATTCGTTTGATAAATGATGCTTCGAATAACACCATTAGATATTGTGATATCCAAGGAGCTTCACCAACTGCTGTAAACCCAACTACAAGTGGTATTATCTTCATTGGTGGTACAGCCAACGCCGCAGCATTTGGTAACGATAATAACTCGATTACCAATAATGATATTCACTCCATAGCAATTACGCCAGGTGCTTCTGCAGCTGCAATTGGTATTGGAGCATATAATGCAACAACTACTGGTACCACTGCAAACAATGATAATAATACCATTAGTGCAAATAATATCTATGACATCTTTTTAGCAAGTGGTTCAACGACTGCAGTTAAAGTAGATGCAGGTAATAATAATTACACGATCACTAATAATAAGATATATGCTACAGGTACATTAACTCATACTTCAGCGACTGCTTATCGCGGTATTTGGTTAAATCCGAATTCTGGTTCAACGAATGCTACATGGGGTAGTGGACATACCGTAACAGGTAACTTCATTGGAGGTGCGAATGCAAGTGGTACAGGAACAATGACCTTTACAGGAACGACAACCACTTCATTCATGGGTATGGATATCTCTGTAGGTAACGGTACTGCAACAGTGGTAAATAACAATACGATTTCAAATATCAGTTTCACTTCTGCAAACGTTACCACCACAGGTTCTGGTCAGTTTACAGGTATTAATATTAACTACGGTAACGTTTCTCAACTTAATAATAACACGATAGGAGGAACGACAGGTTCTTCCAATTCAATAAGTGTCATTTCTTCTGGTGCAACCGTTGCAACCTTAGTAAATGGTATCCGTTTAAGTGGAGGTATTTTGGCACAATCAGTTTCCAATAACACCATTGGTAATATCAATGCGAATATGACTACAGTATCTGTAGCTCAGTCTGTATATGGAATTAACTTTAATGGAGGAACTGTTATCCCTACTGTTAATAGTAATATCATCGGGCCATTAGTAACAGGTACAAGCGCAACAACTGCAACAGGTTCCGCACAGTTAGTAGGTATCAACCTTGCAACAGGTTTGGTTACTCCTATTGTGAGCAATAATATCATTCGCGATTTCAATAACTATGCGGTGAGCAGTAATACCGGTGCAACGGGTATATCCGTTCTTGGTATTGTGGTGAACAGTGCAAGTATTACTACAGATATTAATGTCAATGGTAATGAGATTTATAATTTGAACAACGCCGCCAATACTACAAGTACTTCTTTTGCGCCTTATGTACAAGGTATCTTTATTGCGAGTTGCGGTACAGCGAATAATGTAAATATCGGATCTAACAAGATTCATTCTTTTGCAACACCTAACTGGATTCCATCAGCTTCGACTTCTGGTATACCTGTTTTTGCAGCACTTAACTTGAATGTTGGTACTACGATGAACGTCTCTAATAACATGATTCGTTTGGGTATTGATGGAAATGGTAATGCTGTTACACAGCCGATTGCTATTCGTGCCATTTACAGACAAGCAACCACAGGTAATTACAATTTCTATTATAACTCTGTTTATGTAGGAGGTTCGAATGTGGCTGCGACTGCATCAAACTTCTCTACCTCTGCATTCTTTAGAACAGGTTCTGCTACGAGTGATAATATCAAAAACAATATTTTCTTCAACGAAAGAGCGAACGCTGCAACTTCTGTAGGCGGTGCTAAGCACTATGCTTTAAGTTTAGGCGCAATCACTGCATTGGCGTTGAATAATAACGTTTATAATTATTCTGGAGGAACAGATAATTACTTTGCGTATAATGTTTCTACGGATGTCGCAAGTTTTAACCCAAGTTGGGTAAGTGGTGATAATAGTAGCTTTAACGGAAATCCTCAATTTGCAAACGCAACCGGTACTGCCGCTACAGTCGATCTACACATTCAATCAGGTGCAAGCACTATTATTGAAAGTACTGGCGCAATCATTGCTGGCTTTACAACGGATTTTGATGGACAAACGCGTAATGCAAGCACGCCTGATATTGGTGCGGATGAAGGTAACTTTGTGAGTATTGTTTGTACGGGTGTTCCTGCCTCTATTACCGCGGCCCTTACTAATACGACTTCAATATGCGGATCAGGTTCTAAATCGATCTCATTAACCGGATTTTCTGGCCTTCCTGGTTATACTTATCAATGGTATGAATCAACGACTGGTGCCAATGGTAGCTTTGTTCCTGTAACAACTGGTACTGGTTTTACAAGTCAATTATTTACTACAGCTACTATTAGTTCTACTATGTACTACAATTTGGTAGTATCCTGTTCGAATGGTGGTGCGACCGTTACTTCTAATACAGTAACGGTAACAGTGAATCCAACTCCGGTAGTTGCTATTACACCTGCTTCAGGTTCGAATGTATGTGACGGTGCTTTGGTGGATGTTGCAGCTTCTGTGACAAACATGACTGGAACGTTTACCTATGCTTGGACTGCTACCACAGCAAGCACAACGGGTGTTCCTGGTGGTAACTGGATTAGAACTAATCCTGCGGCACAAATGATTACGGTTAAACCTACAAATGCTACTGTAAATGGTGGAACGCCTAGCACAACCCCTGGTAATCCAACCTATTCAGTGATTGTTACAAGTGCTGCTGGTTGTGCTTCTTTGGCTACTACAGCGACCTATACAATTGTGACAGCAACAATGCCTCAAACATTAACGCTTTCAACTACTCCAACTTCAGTTTGTCAACCTGGTACGCCAGTAACGTTCACTGTGAATAATGCAGGAATCATTGGTGCGGGTACATGGAACTACAATTGGTTTGATTTAACAGGTACAACGAATTTGCAAACTACATCCGCAAGTACGAATACAAGTGATGCCTATACTGTTACACCTTCTTCGGTAGGAACTGCAGCATACTTAGTTAAAGTAAGTCACTCAACGTGTCCAAGTTCTTATGTTGCCGCCAATCCTTCTATTGAAGTTGGTTTCTCATTAGATGCTGTGTCTTCGACTAACGCAAACTGTGGAAATAACGGAACGATTACTTTCACTGCTTCTGGAAATCCTACAGCATATTCTACGTGGTACAATAATAACTTTGCGACCGCTCCTGCAGCAAGTACGGCTAACGAAGCGTGGTTTGGTAGTATAGGTACACTCTTTGGGTCTGGTGCGATGACTTTAACTGGCAACACGACAGGTCAAACAAGTAATTATGTAGTAAAAAATCCTTCAGCGATTAATACAAATAATTTACAGTTTAACTCTACAATCTCTACTGGTCCGCAAACATTAGGTTTCAGTATCTATGGTGCAGATGGTATGGCTTGGAGCTATGGACCTGACATTTATACTGCAGGAACATTGAGTGGTGCTAATTCAGGTACAAACTCTGAAAACGGTTCAGGTACAGGAATTAAAATCGCATTTGACGCAACTGCAAACGGTGCTAATAATTTACCGGGAATCTATTTAATGTATAATTGTGCTACAGCGGATCAAGGCCCAGCAACATCTGGTGTCTTAGCGTTTGTGCGTGGATTTACATGGCAAGGATTGGTGAATGCGCCATTCTCCGTTACAATAACTGAATCTGGTAAGGTGACCGTGAAATTGAATAATATGATTGTGTTTAACAATGTTCAATTACCTGCTGCCTATACTGCTGCAAACAAATCTACATGGCAACATGGTTTCAGCGCACGTACGGGTGGAGCTTATGAAGTACATCAATTTGACGACTTGTTAATTCGTTATCAGTCATTATCTAATTTTGAATATAGTGTAGATGGTATAAACTATCAGGCTTCTAATACCTTCACAGGTTTAGCAGCAGGTACTTATCCTCTATGGGTTCGTGACCCAAGTAATGCGAGCTGTGCTGTTCAAGTAGGCTCTACTACGATTAACACGGTTGCAACACCTACTACTGTTAATGTAGTTGCAAGTAATGGAAGTAATTTAGTGGTGGTGTGTAGTGGATCATCTACCGTGGTAACACCTTCTCCTGCAATTTTAGGAGCAACCTATGCATGGGAAGAGTCAGCTGCCGGTGCTAATTCATGGAACGCTGCAACTGGTACTAATACAACGATGAATTATACTACACCAGCCTTAACAATCGATAAGGATTATCGTGTAAGTATCACTTGTCCTTCAGGTGTGGTTACTTCTACTACAGGAAATGTTATTGTGAATATTGGTACTATTACAGGAACGAATTCACCGCAACAAATTAACTGCGTTGGTGGTACAGCAACTTTAACAGCTACTCCAGGTGCACATACTTCTGTTGCATGGTATGCTGCTGCAACAGGGGGGTCGGCTTTAGGGTCTGGCAACTCCTATGTAGTTACGCCATCAACATTCCCAACTACTTATTATGCAGAACCTACGACTACCTTGTACTCTAATAAGTTTTATAATGGTGGTCAAGGCGTAGTATCCAATACATTTGGAACATCTACAAGTAGTACTAACATTGCAACACGTTTCACAACTACAGCCTCTGTAGTTATTGATAGTATTCACGTTTTCCCAACTGCCGCAGGCGCATTAGTCGTTTCGTTATGCCCTGGTGGTGCAAGTCCTAGTGCAACGCCAATAACTGTGAACAGCGTTGCTCAAACATTAACATTGGTGGTTACTGCCGCACAAGTGGGAACAAAAATTAATGTCCCAATGAACTTCACCGTTCCTGGTAGTGGTACTTATCAAATCTTAACATCTGGTGTAAGCTGTAGCTATTATAGTACTTATAGCGGATCATATAGTGCAAGCTATATGTCAATGGCAAGTGGAGCTTTCGTAATCAATGGTGGTGCGAGCACTGCAACTGGTGCGACTTCAACAACAGTGTACGGAACTGCATTTACAATTGGTATCTCTACTTCTTGTCCGACGCCAGCAGGTTCTCGTGTGCCAGTGATAGTGAATGCAAACCCTACTTATGCAATCTCTGTAAGTCCTTCTGTAGCTACAACTGTTTGTCCTACTTTAATTCAAACATTATCTGCAAGTAGTAGTCAAGCGTATACCTCTTATGTTTGGGCTCCGACTACTAATCTATATACTGACGCTGCAGCTACTGTTGCCTATACAGGTACTAGTGCAACTACGTTGTATTATAAGTCCGCAAATCCTACAGCACTTACTGCTACTAACTTTACAGTGACAGGTACACAAGTAGGTTGTACGCAAATTAGTGGTGTTACAATTACGACTCCTCAGGCGCCAAGTATATCTACGCCGACGGCATCGCCTTCTGCTGTATGCCCAGGCGGTAGCTCCACACTTGCAACAAGTGTTGCAGCTCCTTCAAGTTATTGTACACCGAACAATGGTACAACTACCTATTATATTACAGGTTTTACAACGACAGGAGCTAACACTAATGTCAATTTAACGGGCCAAGGTGCCAATGCAACAGGTTATACAAATATGACAGCTACACAGACTTGTTCGCAAGCAGTGGGAAGTACTGTTAATTTCTCATTCGCACTGTCTTCTACCACAGGAACATTTGGTCAATCAATTTGGGTTGATTGGAATCAGAATGGTTCTTTTGAAGCATCAGAGCAAGTTTTCACCACAACGTCCTATGTAACTCAACAGTCAGGATCATTTACAGTTCCTGCAGGTGCTATAAATGGTACTACACGTATGCGTATTTTCATTAGATACTTAGGAGGTGGTGCTGTCGCAGGAACGGATGCATGTTACGTATATTCATCTACAGGTTATGTTGATATTAAAGACTTCTCATTTGTGGTTTCAGGGGGTGTTAATCCTCCATCTTATACTTACACTTGGTCAGAAAGTCCTGCTAATGGAACTTTAACTACAACGAACACTGCAAGTGTAACTGCAAGTAATATTAATACAACACAGACCTATACGGTCAATGTTTCTAATGGATCATGTAGTACTACAGCAACAACGGTTGTTGCTGCTTCGCCATTGACTTCTGCTCCTACTGCTACCGTTCAGAGTGCAGGTTATTGTACTCCAACCGGAACGCAGACAGGCGGTACTTATGGTATCAGTAATGTTACAACAACAGGAGCTACTGCGAATATCAATAATTCATCTTCAAGTGTAAGCGGTGGTTATGCTAATTATACCTCTACTAATACAATCACTGCTGCTGCAAATTCTAGCTTTAACTTAAGCGCTACGGGTCTTACTTCTTCCTATACCTATTATTGGTACGTATTTGCTGATTGGAATCAAAATGGTTCTTTTGGGGATGCAGGTGAATTAGTTTATTCTTACTCTGCAGGTTATATTTCCTCTATTTCTGTTCCTGTAGCAATACCTTCATCTGCTATTACTGGAACAACACGCTTAAGAATAGCTAACTCATATATAGGTACCCTAGCAACCACAGGTTGTGCTACGAATTCGTACACTGAGTATGAAGATTATGCCCTTAACATCACTGGAGGATCCTCAGCAACTCCTTGTCCTGGCGCTGCATTCACAATTGCGGCGAATGCAACAGGTGGAGGTGCTCCTTATTTGTATTCATGGACTGCTTCTACTTCTGGCGCGACAGTGGTCTCAACTTTGGCATCATTCACGGTGAATCCGTCCGTGACTACTACCTATACTGTAACTGTAACAGATGCTTGTTCTCCAATAGCAACGTCAACACAAAGTGTGGTGGCTACTGTACTAACAAATCCTTTGGCGATTACTCCAAGTACAGCTAATGTATGCGGACAAGTACCTGTTAATTTGACAGCATCAGGTAGCAGCTCAACATATAATTGGTCACCTGCAACGGGTTTAAATACTGCTTCAGGAGCTACTGTGATTGCAACGGCTACACCTCAAAACTTTATTCCATTAAGCGTAACAGGATTTAATAATGATATCGTTGCGAGTGGTGTTGGAACAAGCACATTGGCGGGTACAACCTATCCAGCAATTGGTGTAGATGGACAGCAATATTTCTTCATTGATAATACTTTCCAATATAATTCTAGTAGTGCTTTGCCATCATGTTATATGCCTACTACTAATCAGGTTGCAAGTAGTATAACTAGTGGGCTTACTTATAATTTACAAAGTTATACTGCTAATAATGCGCTTTCCATTATTAGTACCCCGACAACAGCTTTTGGTTCTCCTCTTCCTAGTAGCGGCGCATTAACGCTATCTACACCTGCAAGCTATCAGAAGTTGTATGTATTATATGAAACGGTTGTAAATACTGGTACGCCATCTATTACAGCAACGGTAACATTCACTGATAATTCAACGCAAGTGTTCAGTGGTAATACAGTGGTTAACTGGTTTACTGCAACGAATCCTGCATTTAGCAATGTGGGTCGTACAACACCAACTGGAACTGTTCAATGTGGTGCCCAACCTAATTTATTTGAGTTAGCGTTGGTGATTAATCCTGCAAACTACTCTAAACTAGTTAAGAATGTAGGATTCTCCTTTGCCGCCGCAGCTGGAACAACTACAGCTACTGTAAACTATTTCCATGCGATGTCTGTGGTAGGTACCCCGGTTACTCCTGTACCTGCAAGTGCTATGACATACACGGTTACAGGTACCTTCGGTGCGTGTACATCCACTGCAAGTGCCGTAATAAATTATACGCAGCCGCCAGCAATTACAGCGGCAGCATCATCTGTTGCTACTTTATGTAGTGGTCAACCAACTACTTTATCTACAAGCAGTTCACACCCTGGATATACTTACGTATGGACTCCTGGCACAGCCTTGACTGGAGCTTCTGTTGTAGCTAATCCAACAATTTCAGCTGGTGGCACTTCTTCTGTACTTACTTATACTGTAACTGCAAGTGATAATTCTGTAGGTCAAACCTATTCTGGTTGCTCTACAACTTCTTCTGTTAATGTGAACGTCAATTCATTGCCTGCAAATGTGGCTGTAAGCCCTGTCTCTCCGCATATGTTGTTAGGAAGCCCTACTCAATTGACGGCTACAGGTGGAACGAATGGAGGAGGTGGTACAACTGCGATAGGAACAGGCTCTACTACTACTAGCTCCAATTGTTTGACTCCATACACAAGTAATTATGAAGGTCAGCATACGCAGTATCTAATTAGAAGCAGTGAAATGGCTGCCTTAGGTATGAGTGCTGGCAATATTAATTCGCTTGCGTTTGATGCTACCGCTGCAGGCGGAGGAATAAACTCGCCGATGGTTGGATTTACCATTAAGGTGGGTCATACAACAACTGCAACTATTACCGGTTACATAACACCAAGTGCATTTACAACGGTTTACAATGGAAATGTCTCTAATCCATCTATTGGAGTGAATACATTTACATTTAGTTCGCCATTTGTTTGGAATGGCGTGGACAATATCGTAATCGATATCTGCCACTCGAATGATCCTTCAGGTACTGGAGGTATACTTTACAGTACCAATTCAACTGTAAAGTACACTTCAACAAGCTTTAACTCGGTTTATGGTACCTATCAGGATAACTCTTCTTTGTGTGGTGCAAGCGGTACATCTACCGTAGCCGCCAATACGTCTCGTCCTAATATGATTTTTGGATGGTCTAACTTGATTACAAATCCGTTCTATTGGACTCCTGCGCAGTCATTGTTTATGAATGCAAATGCAAGTACAGCTTATACAGCGGGTGGTGCAGCAAATATTGTTTTTGCAAACCCTCATGCAGATACAGTATATTCGATTACAGCGACGAACTTGACTACCGGTTGTACGAGTACTACCAAAGACAGTGTATTTGTAGAAATGCCTCCTGCCAATTATAATTGTGCGAATGCAACTCCGTTAACAATTACGCCTTCATGTAACTTAATAAGTGGTACCTCTAAGTGGGGTTGGTATAATCCTGCCGCGGTCCCTACAACCCCAGCAATTGCTACAACAGCAACTTGTGGTAACGCTGATGATGATGTTTGGTATAGTTTTGTTCGTCCTGCAGGCATGACTATGCTCACAGTTCGAGTGGTTGGTTCTAGCAATTATGATCCTGCATTTGAAATTGTAACGGGAGCTTGTGGCGCTACACAAACTGTAGTGGCTTGCGTGAATAACTTAACGACGACTAATAATTCAATTGAAACCTATACGTTGAACGTTCCTTCAGGTGCTGCCGCAGCTACTTACTATGTTCGTGTTTATGATGCACGCACTGGTTTTGGTTCTGGCGACTTTGATATCTGTGTATACGGTATTGTACCGCCTCCAATAAACAATGATCCATGTGGTGCTAGTAACTTCTCTGGCAACCTAGCTTCATGGGGTGGTGCAAGTACGATTCTTGCTTCTTATGATGGAGGTTTGCCAATCTTCATGGGACAAGCAAACAATAGCACTGCTAATCCTCCAACAGGTGTTAACTTAGTATACTTCTCTGGCTCAACTGCTTTCGCAAACAATCTAGGTTCTAACGAGCCAACCCCTCCTTGTGGTAATTTAGGTTCTAACGCGAAGACGGTTTGGTTCAAGTTCAAGGCACCGACCATCGGTGGTGTAGACGTAACTTTACGTAGCTTGTTCAATGGTAATCCAACTAACTTCTCGACTATCCTTGCGGCTTATGCAGCAAGTGTAGATCCTTGTACAGGATCGCCTACCTATACGAATATTGCTTGCGCTACAACAGGTGTTCTCAGCCTAACAGCTGCAAGCACAGTTTTAGCTCCGTATGCGGGTCAATATATCTATGTACAACTAGCAGGTAATGGCGCAAGTAGTCCAGTAGGTAACTATATGTTGAGTATTCAAGCGGTTCCTCAGAACATCGCTCTGAGTAATCCAACAACTTCTAGTTTGACAGTAACCTTACCAACGGCTCCGGGAACTTCTAATGTAAGTATTCAATGGCGTTCGGTAGGTTCTACCGGTTATTCTTTGGTGAATGTAAGTCCTTCTGTAGGTGCTTATACAATCACAGGCTTAACATCAGGTGTGAACTATCAAGTATGGGCTAAATACTATAACAACAGCCAAGCCTTCTATACTAACTTCGCTACTCTTGGTACGACAATAGGTTGTTCTGCTTCACCAGCAGCGCCTAACGTAGTTCCTGTAGCCAATCATTGCTCACGTGATACGATCACATGGTTTGGTCACCCATTAGCTACAGGATCTTTCCCTTACCGTTTGTATTGGAAACAAGCAGCTTCAACGGGAGGTTACTCAGTAATCGCGGTTCCTGCTTCAGCCTACAACGTTGCTACAGGTAAGGTGAGTGTATTATTAACTAACCTTGCTGTGAATACTACTTATCAATTCTACTATCGCGTATTGTGTGCGGGTGGTGCTCAGATTGTATCGGGTATTGCAACGTATACACAATGTAATGGTCCGGCTAAAATGGATGGTACTTTCCATGGTAGCTTCGAACATAACGGTCGTTATTTCGTAGACGCTGATTTCGTAGACGTAACCAGCTTCACGGATAATACTCCTGCAGACGGAAACGTTCACGAGGTAGTATTGAATGAAGTGAACGACATGAATGAAGTATTAAATGGTGCAGGTGTTAAAGTAGCTAGCAATGGTGAAGAAAACGGTGCATTCGAATTGATCCCGAATCCAACGAGCGATAATGTATTTGTAGAGTATAACCTAGCAAATGCAGGTCGTGTGGTAGTTCGTGTAACGAATATCCAAGGTAAGGTGGTGAAAGAAGAAGTGATGGAGAACAGTGACGCGAGCGGAGCAGTTCAAATCGATCTAAGCGATGTACAAAGCGGCGTATACATGGTAAGCGTA
>JAPJNH010000061.1 GCA_026461075.1 Chitinophagales bacterium | reverse complement strand
GGAATTAATAATGAATAATTAATAATGAAAAATTATGTTTACGGATGCAAAATTATTCATCATTCACCATTCATCATTCATCATTCACCTCCCGAAGCTTCGGGACATTATACCTCACCTCCAAACGTACGCTTGCAGCGAATCCTTGTTGAATGATACGAAGTAGAGTAGATAGGCGAATGTCGCTCGCGTGGTTCTTACCGCACCTTAACAAAACGCAACATCTCTGCGCTTTGCTTGCCTTGTAACTTTAACATATAAACGCCAGCCTCCAAATCGCGCACATCGATCGTCGTTAAACGACCTTCGCCTTTTACTTGTTGGATGAGCTTCCCGCTCGCGTTAAATAGCAGAATGCTGTCCATCCATTCCGCACTACTAATACAGATATATTGCTTCGCAGGATTCGGGAATAAAATACTCTTTCTACTCATTCCATCCTCCGCACGAATACCCAAGGCCTGACACGACTGTTGCGCCACAAAGCCACTTGCATTCGATACCTTCTGACGGAAGCTTTGCTCCGCACTGAAATCACCTTTTAAATAAGCATCTAAAAAGTCTATCATCAAATCAATGGTAATCGACTGCTGCGTAGCTGCACTAATTCCCGCCGTAGAAAAACAACTCGTCTCGCCAATCGTACAAAACGCGTTGCTATTGGCAAACTGACAATGCGTCGCTCCACTAATCTCTACATAAGTTTTACATACCGAAGCCAAGCTATCATACATTGGTTTTTGATGTTGTGTTGGAGGTGCCACACAGTCGTTCGCTCCGGCAAACAACAAGGCTGGCTGTTGAATATTTCTTCCAGCAGCAATAGCCGAAGGATTCGTTTCCGCTGCAGCCATATTCACCAAGGCCGTAATAGAGGGCATCGCTTGAGCCGCTAAAAATGAAGCGCCTCCGCCCATGGAATGACCCATCACCGCACTCGTTGCAGCCACATGCTGATAAAAATTCGAACTCGTATTCGTTCCTTCATTTTGTAAGGTGCTAATCAAAAAGGCAAGGTCTAATCCAAAATCGCTATGGGAAGGGGAGATCCCCGTTTCTGTTGTAGCGCAAATCAAAATATAACCCTGTGGCACTAATGCATTCCAATAGGGCGCATAAGCGCTCCAGGTCATGACGAAGCCGTGTCCGAATGCGATAACTGGAAAATAGCCATTGGCCATCGGGGTATTGTCACCGGCACTCGTCGCTGGGTAATAGACTTCAGCCGTGACGCTGCGTGAAGAGCGCGAGGCGTCGACAAAACTCAAACTGCTATGTCCGATAGGATAAGGTGTCTGTGCGAGTAGGGATTGGCAACAAAAAAAAGCTAGCATTGTGAGACACAACAGTAGCTTTTTCATTAAAGAATGTTTTGATTTCATGAAAGTGAAATTAAGAAATTAAATTCCACTTTCATGTTCTTGCAAAATTGCAAAAGACAATTTATCGCGCTGGAGAATAACGATGTCTTCTAATTGGCATCGGATGACAAGGACGAACGCGATAATGTCTTGGCATATAAACAGGCGGCGGTGGTGGAGCGACTATCACAGGCGTTGCATAGACAACATAAGGTCGTGGATGTATATGTGCTTGATAGCCACGATGACGACCATGTGGGTGATGCGGCTTTGCCTGAGCAGCGGCTGCGAAAAAAAACAAGAGGCTGAGAACAATAAAAATTCGTTTCATAGCGTTATTGGTTTTGTAGTGTTTTGACGAAAATTCGTCTAGTAAGTTTAACCGAAAACCATGCCAAAAAAAATCGTGCACATCTTTAAAAAGGGGTATTTTTGTAGCCTGTATGTCGAATAACATCATTCAACTTTTACCCGACGTAGTTGCTAATCAAATAGCGGCCGGCGAGGTGATTCAGCGTCCTGCCTCGGCAGTGAAGGAGCTATTGGAAAATGCGGTAGATGCTGAAGCCACGCAAGTACAATTACTCTTGAAAGAAGGAGGAAAGCAGTTGATTCAAGTAATCGACAATGGGAAAGGAATGAATGACAGCGACGCACGTTTGTGCTTTGAACGTCATGCCACTTCTAAGCTACGAGATATCAATGATCTCTTTAGTTTGCGCACGAAAGGTTTTCGTGGAGAGGCTTTGGCCTCTATCGCGTCTGTTGCACAAGTGGAGATGAAGACCTGTGCTAAAGGTGCGGAGATAGGCTGTTCTATTTTGAATGAGGCTTGTGAAATCATAGAACAAACGGCCTGCCAGACGCCTGTTGGAACGAACATCGCCGTTAAGAATCTTTTCTATAACGTACCGGCACGTCGCAACTTTTTAAAATCGAATCAAGTCGAACTCCGTCACTGCCTCGATGAATTTCAGCGTGTCGCTTTAGCACATCCTGGTTTGGGCTTTTCGGTTTATCATAATGGCAATTTATTATTCCAACTAAATCCGGGTAACCTCAAACAAAGAGTGGTACAGCTCTTTGGTCAGACCTACAAAACGAAGCTGATTGATGTCAAGGAGGAGACGAATATCTGTAATATCTTCGGGTTTATCGGAACACCGGAGTCGACGAAGAAATCACGTGGCGAGCAGTTCTTTTTTGTGAACGATCGATTCATCAAAAGCAGTTATTTGCATCATGCTGTCATGCAGAACTACGCCTCTTTGATGCCGGCAGATAGTTATCCATTATATGTTTTATTTATAGAAGTAGATCCTGCGCGTATTGATATCAACGTGCATCCTACCAAGCAGGAGATTAAGTTTGAAGACGAGCGTATCATTTATACTTTTCTGAACAGTGCTACCAAAAGGGCTTTGAATAATTTTAGTTTGACGCCTTCGCTCGACTTCGAGCAGGATAGCACCTTTACGAAGATGGATGGTTTTAAGTCGACCCCCGACTATGCGCGATTGAATACGATCGATGCGTCTTCGCACTATTTCCGTCCAGCTCCGACAGGGAATGGGATTGGAATGCCGCCACGCGATTGGCAGCAGCTGTTTGCCGGACTAGAGCGTCAGGTAGAGCTTTCCAATCAGAATCCGGAAGGGAGTAATACATTAGCTTCTAATACTTCTTTCTTTGAAGAGGAGAGCGATGCGCCGATGGAAACAACGCAATTGATGCAGTTGCATCAGCGATATATTATTGTGCCGATCAAGCAAGGTGTTTTGTGGGTTGATCAACAGGCGGCGCATGAACGTATTTTATACGAACGTTATCTATTGCAGATGCAAGGGCAGGAACAAGAGGTTCCGCAACAGCAGCAGCTGTTCCCGGTGAGTATTGAGTTCTCTGCATCCGATGCTGTTTTTGTCAATGATTTATTAGGCGATTTTCATAAGCTTGGTTTCGACTTACAGCCTTTTGGGCAGAACACGTTTGCGATCCACGCTTTGCCTGCTGGTTTTCAGTTGGCGGGTCGTGAGAAGCAGGTGGTGGAGGAGTTGCTGACGGAGTTGAAAGGGGAGTTGTTGCCGAAGGAGGAGCGTGCTAGAGGCTTGGCGAAAATATTGGCCCGCAAGCAAGCGATACCTGCGGGGACGCCATTAGCGAGTGCAATGATGCAGCAATTGGTAGATGAATTGTTTGCCTGCGAAACGCCGTATGTTAGTCCATCCGGCCAGCTGACTTTTGTACAGCTCGGGATGGAGGAGATTGGGAAATGGTTTAAAAGAATTAAGGATTAAGGATTAAAAATTGAGAATTAAGAATGTCCTGCCTTTGGAAAGGATGATAGTTAGATGTTGAAGCACCCTGTAGGGGTGCGACAAAGTTAGAAATGTGTAACGAAGACGATTTTTATCGCCCTGTAGGGGCGGCATATTATCACGGTTTTAATTGATTATTAAAATTGATTGTTGCGGATAAAGGTCTTAATGTTTTTTAGGATGTCATGTGTAACGGAGCTGTTTTGAAATTCGATATGACAGTTGATCCATTCAAAAAAATCAGGTTGTTTTGATAGTTTATAGAACTCATGAATGAGATAAAGTTTTACCCGCGGTGGAGCCTCAGCAAGCTCAGTCCAAACAGTATGGCGGTTTTCTAGGATATAAATAATGTCTTCAAAGTCGTGGCTAGTTCTTCCATCATTTTGTCCTCTACTTTTAAATGCTTCCAGTTTTGTTGCAATAAAATAAGGCGCGGAAAGAATTTTTATTGTGGTCGATTCATCGAGTTTATAAGGTTGTGCGAAGAAAAATCCTTCTTGATACCAGATATTATAAGTTTCGAAATTTGAACGTTGAGTTGGCATGATATCGATGATAATGCCTTGAACGGAATAGCGGCAAATAATAGAAGATTCTATTTCTGGTTGGAAGCCGATTTCTAAAAGTTGGATTGCGAGTTTTGCATTTTCTGCAAAAGAATGAATTTCGATAATTACATCGATGTCATCTGTCGGACGTACATCGAAGGTTGGACGTGTTGCGTATAGTGAAAGTGTTGCTCCACCGACATACACAATTTTAGATTGCAGTTCTTTCCATGCGTGATGTACTGTTTTTAGTCTTGTTAGATTTACGTGATGATTCATGCAGTATTCTTGTTCTCAGTTCTTCTTTTGCAAGTTTGACTTCTCTTGCTTTTCCTACTCTTATAACGTCGACAAGTGCTAAAAGCGTATATAGTTCATCATCTGTTTTGACGGCATTAACAGCTGTTTTAAAAAGTGGTTGAATTTCAATACCAATATGTTTTGCCTGTGGATCAGGCCATACGAAGCTTGTTTGACTTAATATTTTATTTTTGAAGAAGGGATGGGAGTGTGCTGTGGGAATGCCTCTTGTAAGAGGTCCTGGTGCTTGTGGAAATACGTATTTGATGCCATATTCTAAGAATTCTAAAAAATTTGTTTTGAGGATTGTACGTTTTTTTGAATCGATTAATTGTGCGATTTGGCTTCTATGGAGTGATTCAGAAATTTCCGACTGGCTAATTGACAATTGCTTAGCGAGGTCAGTTGTTTTCCAAGTGGTATTATTCAGGGCGCAAATTTTAAGTAGGATGGCAATATCCTGTGGTCTCATGCCGTTATGTTTACGCATAGCGTTTAGTTTTTAGTATAACGCGAAATTAGGGGATTTTATTGTATATCGCATATCGCGATATGCAATATGCGATATGCGATATGCGATACGCGATTTGCGATAACGAAGCGGCTAAAGTAATGGTGCCTCTAGACCCGAATGTTAGGAAGATTAATAATGAATGATTCGACTTTTGTCTTGATTGTTCAAGGATATTTTGTCATTTCTGCCGACATTGTCTCTACACTGTGGAGAAAATGTCGGAGCGTTTTGTCATCCCATCCTCTTCCGTACAAAGCAGTGAGTCTATTTGATAGATTAACTATGATTTGCTTGTTATAGTCTGCTCGTTTATTATATAAAATATTTGAATTGATTCTATTGCCTATTTCCCAATATAAGAGGATTAAATTACTATTAACAGCAACGGACACTTGTCGTCTTCGTTTATTGATAATTTCTGAAATGTCTTTAAATAAGAGGTTTTCGTCTCTTTTAGGAAGATTAGTGCTTTTCATTTAATTACAACGCACAAGTCCCCCAAATTATTTTAGCATCACATTCTCTTAGTGGCGATTTTTGCTCCATCCCGAACTCCCGAACGTTCGGGACGGGATTGGGAAAAAGCGGAAGATGGATTACTCGCAAAGCACTTTAGAGCCGTTAATAGTTGATGAATAATGGATAATTTATAATTAATGATTAAGTCGCGAACATTCGGGACTCACGAACTATAACAGGGGAAAGAATTTCATATAAAACTGAAGCGGCATTAGGATAATACCTTGGCGGCGTTGTTATGTATTTTTGAAGGCACTCTATCCTGAATATGAACGTGCATTAAATGTTATTTATATAATACAGGTTCGTGAGGACACGAACCTGAGCGTTGGGTCGCGGTAGAAAGTTGTAATTATTTATTCTAATAAGATGCCACTTTAGAAAATGATGCGTTAAAATTGAAAAGAGGTGAAGCAAAAAAGCGAACGTCCCCGCTCACGAAGTGAGCTTT
>JAPJNH010000060.1 GCA_026461075.1 Chitinophagales bacterium | reverse complement strand
TGAAAGGAGCGAAGCATCCTGCACAAGCATTGCAAAATCTGTTAGATGAAAATGCTGCCATTAAGAAAGAGATGGAAAAAGCCATTTTGGAAAAGGCACAAAGCATTAAGCAAGGCTTAAAAGGGCAGTTCAAGCAAATCAATGGTATAAATGTATTATGCACGCTTTTGGATTTAGACCATGCGGATGCCATCAAGCAAATTGCGTACGACTTGCGTCAGGAAATGGCGCCAATGTACTTAGCTATCGGAGCGATTGTTGGTGGAAAGGCTAATTTAAGCGTCATGATGAGCGACGACGTCGTTGCACAAAAAGCATGGAAAGCCAAAGACATGATTAAATCCGTTTCTGGAATAATCAAAGGTGGCGGTGGCGGACAAGACTTCTACGCTACGGCAGGAGGTTCTAATCCTGACGGTTTGCAAGAAGCTTTGGCTCAACTTGAGAAAACGGTAAGTGCTTAATTAAAATATTTGACGTGCCTCCGCTTTGATTGCGATAAGCGTCTTTGCGGTAGGCATGACACCATCTGCTTCATTCAAAAATTCCATAATGGCTTGCGCATAAGCTTTTGCTGGCGCTTGGGGTGGCAATTTCACCGCGATGCTATTTACTAACAGGATCATTTCCTCTTTAGTAGTGCGCACACGCACCCACAATTCATCGCTCACATATAATTGCTGCGAAAGATTATGTTCGAATTCACGACGAATCTGATTACACATCATCAACTGCAATTCAGCAACGCTCATATTAGCAGCACGAAGTTCACTTACTAGGAAGAACAAGTCGATGCGCTCCATAAATAAAGTTAGGCGCTCATAGGCTTGCAAACGAAGCGGAAGGGTCGTCTGACGGGTATTTTTCTTGATTTCCAGCTCCAAATCCGTCGTTTTTGCCTTCAATAATTGCTTTAAAACGATCCAAGTAGTAAGAATAGCGGCAAGAGCAACCACCACTGCAGGCAGAATAAAGGTCAAAAGTCTAATCATGCGACGAAAATACAAGTTTTTACTTGCATTTGCACTTTACTAACATTTTAGGCGGAGTTATCCCCATTTTTTATTATCTTTGGGACTCTTAAACAGGTCTGAAGCGATTCAGACTTAACAATCATTTTTATGACTTTGAATTTTCTTTTATTAGGATTGCCAGGTGGTAGCGAGTGGATTTTGATCTTTTTAGCTGTTGTCTTATTGTTCGGAGGCAAAAAGATTCCTGAATTAATGCGTGGCATTGGTAAGGGTATTCGCGAATTCAACGACGCTAAGAACAGCGTAAAGAAAGAGATTGAAGAGGGTATGAATGAAAAGAGCGAGGAAAAGAAATAATCTCTCTCTCCCCTTCTTCTCACTTAATTAAATCAAATCAAATTGACTGCTTATTCTAACATACAAGCTGTCCGGGACGCCGTCACTAGTAAACAAACTACGTGTGAGGTGCTTCTTCAGGGCTATTTGGCACGAATTCGTGAGCAAGCGCATTTAAATGCCTTCTTAGAAACCTTCGACCAAAGTGCTTTGGAACAGGCAAAAGCTGTCGACGCTAAAATTGCTGCGGGTGCGCCTGTAGGCCGTTTGGCTGGTGCCGTGATTGCTATCAAAGACGTTTTATGTTATACCGGACACAAAGTTTCTGCATCTTCTAAGATTTTGCAGGGCTTTGAATCCTTATATACTGCCACTTGTGTACAGCGTCTGATTGATGAAGACGCCATCATTATTGGTCGTACCAATTGTGATGAATTCGCCATGGGCAGTAGCAATGAAAATTCCGCTTACGGCAATGTGCTCAACGCTGCCGACAACTCAAAAGTTCCTGGCGGTAGTAGCGGTGGCGCTGCTGTGGCTGTACAAGCAGATCTTTGTATCGCTTCCTTAGGAACAGATACAGGAGGTTCTGTTCGCCAACCCGCTGCATTTTGCGGTGTTGTGGGCGTTAAACCTACCTATGGTCGTATCTCCCGTTATGGGGTTATCGCCTATGCTTCGTCATTCGACCAAGTGGGCGTTTTTACGAAGAATGTAGAAGATGCTGCCTTGATGATGGATATTATGAGCGGACAAGACGCACATGATTCCACTACCTCAGCGAAAGCAAAACCGAGCTATACAGGTACATTCGAAGCTATCGATTGGAGCAAAGCTAAAATAGCTTACTTCCCTACTATGCTTGATTCTGAAGGATTAGATCCTGAAATCCGCCAACGCATGTATGCGATCATGGAGGCATGTAAAGCGAAAGGGGCTACTATTGATGCGGTCAACTTCGACAAACTAGATTATTTAATTCCTACCTACTACGTTTTAACCACTGCGGAAGCTTCAAGCAATCTAGCACGTTATGACGGCGTACATTTTGGCTATCGCAGTCCGAATGCAGTAGACTTGGAAAGCGTTTATAAGAAGAGCCGTTCTGAAGGATTCGGACCTGAAGTAAAGCGTCGTATCATGTTAGGTACTTTCGTTTTAAGCGAGGGATTCTTCGACGCTTACTATACGCAAGCCATGCGCGTTCGTCGTATCGTTAAAAACGAGATGGACGAGATTTTTAAAAATTATGATATCATCCTAACCCCTACCACTCCAACCACCGCTTTTGGCTTTGGAGATAAGAAGGATCCAGTTGCGATGTATCTGAATGATATTTATACGGTATTAGGTAATATCGCTGGTTTGCCAGGAATTTCGGTTCCTGCAGGTACACACAGCAATGGATTACCTTACGGAGTCCAACTATTAAGTGAACGATTTAGTGAAGAAAGATTAATGGCCTTTGCAAAGGCGATTCATTCGATTAACTAAACAATTCATCATGAAAAAAATCAGTTTTTTATTAATCACAATTCTTAGCCTGCTACTGACAAGGTCACAGGCGAGTGAATTGACAGGAATAGAGAACTGCCACAATCTCGACAGCTTTATTTTAAACACTTCATCTGAATTACGCTTGCCATTGGCAGATCCACAATTCAACAAGTTGGTGGCTCCTTATGTAGCGCAGTATACCAAACAAGATTATTTGTTAGCGAAGCATATCTTCGAAAAAGGTCGTGCCATCATGCCGGTAATCGACCAGATATTCCGTTCAGAAGGCATTCCTACGGAATTGATGTACTTGGCCTATATTGAATCAAACTTCAACAACCATGTGGTTTCTCCTTACGGAGCAAAAGGTATGTGGCAGTTAATTCGTCCGACAGCCATCTATTGTGGTTTGAAGGTGAATAATAAAATTGATGAACGCACAGACCCAGTGAAGGCTACACATGCAGCGGCTCGACTTTTTAAAACAACGTATCACGACTTTCAAGATTGGTTATGCGTCATAGCGGGATTCAATTGCGGATCGAGTGCGATGCAATATTATATCAATCGTGCAGGTAGCAGAGATTTCTCTAAAATCTATCCTTTACTTCCTCGTCAAACGAAAGAATACGTCGCTCAATTTATGGGTATTGTACAAGTGATGAACAGTATTCATGATGAATTCCCTGAAGATAAATTTTGGCATATTGAAAAACGTGGCGAGAATGCGAACAATCCTACGATTGACATCAACGTCAATGCCGGTCCTATAAGTACTCCAAAGCCCGCTCCAAACGAAGATACGAGTCCGGCGAACAAACAAGAGGAGATTTACGAAAAAGAGTATTTCGTGTATGTGGTTCGTAAAGGAGATAGTCTTTATAAAATTGCAAAACGATTTCCAAAGAATCGAGTGTCCATTATCCGTATCAATAACAGCATGTCGAGTGATATCTTATATCCAGGCATGACGATTTTATTAGAAAAATAGGGTTAAAAACTGCAACTTAGCATACCCTGTTATAAAAATGAATGTATGCAAAAACCAGTGAGAAAATCGGAAGCCTTAGATTATCACGCTAAAGGCCGTCCCGGGAAGATTGAAGTCATTCCTACCAAAGAAACTAAGACACAAAGAGATTTAGCATTAGCTTACTCGCCAGGCGTAGCAGAACCATGTTTGGAAATTGCAGCGAATCCTGAAGACGTTTTCAAATACACCGCAAAAGGAAATCTAGTAGCCGTTATCAGTAATGGAACGGCGGTGCTTGGCTTGGGTGATATCGGACCAGAAGCTTCGAAGCCCGTTATGGAAGGTAAAGGATTACTTTTCAAAATCTTCGCTGACATCGATGTTTTCGATATCGAGTTGAACACGAAAGATGTTGAAGAATTTATTCGTACGGTTAAGATTTTAGAACCAACATTCGGTGGTGTCAATTTAGAAGATATCAAAGCACCGGAGTGTTTTGAAATCGAAGAGCGTTTGAAAAAGGAATTGAACATTCCTGTAATGCACGACGATCAACACGGTACTGCGATTATTTCTTCTGCAGGTTTATTAAATGCATTGGAAATTGTTGGTAAGAAAATCGACAAAATAAAAGTAGTGGTATTGGGTGCTGGAGCTTCGGCTGTTAGCTGTACTAAGCTCTATATGGCATTGGGTGTGAAGCGTGAGAACATTGTAATGTTCGACTCTAAAGGGGCTATTACCAAGAAAAGAAAAGATTTAGACAAGTATAAGCAACAATTTGCTTGCGATAAAGAATATGCTTCCTTAGAAGATGCTTTTAAAGGTGCAGACGTATTCCTTGGCTTAAGTAAAGGAAATATGGTGACTCCTAAAATGTTAAAAGCGATGAACAAAAATCCAATCGTTTTTGCATTAGCGAACCCTACCCCGGAAATTGCTTACGAAGACGCTATTGCAGCGCGTGAAGACATCATTTTAGCAACAGGTCGCAGCGATTATGCTAATCAGGTCAACAACGTATTAGGATTCCCTTATATCTTCCGTGGTGCAATTGATGTAAGAGCAAAAGAAATTAACGAAGCGATGAAACTCGCTGCAGTAAAGGCTTTGGCTTCACTTGCCAAATCACCTGTACCTGATATCGTGAACATGGCCTATAACGAATCGAATATCACATTCGGTCGTCAGTATATCATTCCGAAGCCAGTAGATCCGCGTTTATTGACTACTGTTGCACCTGCTGTTGCGAAAGCAGCGATGGACAGTGGCGTAGCGCGTTTCCCGATTAAAGACATGAACGCTTACGTTGCTGATTTAGCAAAACGTCGTGGCGAAGATGATCAAATTTTCCGTCTATTGACGAACAAGGCTAAACGTCAACCGAAGCGTGTGGTAATGGCCGAAGCTGATAATATCAAAATCATCAAAGCCGCGCAGATACTTGCTGAAGAAGGCATTGCACATCCAATTTTGGTGGGTAATAGCGAAAAGATTCATGGTATCATCGAGCAAAACAATATTGAACTAAGCGACGATATTCAAATTATAGATTCTCGCTCAAACGCCCCTGCTATCGAGGCGAAGCGTGTGAGCTTTGGAGATATCTATTTTGAAAAACGTCATCGCAAAGGTGTGAACTGTTACGAAGCGCGTAAGCGTATGCGTGAGAGCACTTACTTCGGCGCTATGATGGTAGAGACAGGAGAAGCAGATGCAATGGTAAGTGGTCTTTCTCGTCGTTATGCAGATGTTATCAAACCTGCCTTGCAAATTGTAGGCACCCATCATAAGGTGAACAAGATTGCTGGCATGTATATGTTGATCACGAAGCAAGGTCCTATCTTCTTCGCAGATACAACGGTAAACTTCAACCCTAGCGTAGAAGATTTAGTTGAAATCACTGAATTGACTTGTCGCGCTGTAAAAGCCTTCAACGTAAATCCTCGTGTGGCATTCTTGAGTTATTCAAACTTCGGTAGTGCGGGCGGTTATGATGCAGAGAAAATGGCGAAAGCGGTAGAAATCCTACACGAACGTCATCCTGATTTAGTAGTAGACGGTGAAATGCAGGCTAACGTTGCGTTCAACAAAGATATCCTTCGTGATAATTATCCTTTCACAGCTTTGGCAGAAGGTGGTGCTCCGAACGTGCTTATCTTCCCTTCTCTTGCTGCTGGAAATATCGCTCATAATTTAACTGCAGCTTTAAGTCAGAATACAGAATCTATCGGACCGATCCTTTTAGGTATGAACAAGCCGATTCATGTATTGCAATTAGGCAGTTCTGTTCGCGATATCGTGAACATGGTAACTATCGCAGTAGTAGACGCGCAAGCGCGTGCGGATCGTGATAAACGTAGGGCTATTGCAAACGCGGCAGCGACTTCCAAAAAAGTGATTAAACCTGCTAAAAAAGTAAATGCTAAAAAAGCAGTAGTAAAAAAAGTAGCGGTAAAAAAGACTGCGAAGAAAACCGCTAAAAAGAAATAAATCATCATGAACAACAAGCGCGTATTGCTCCTAGGCAGCGGTGAATTGGGTAAAGAGGTCGTTATTGCTTTGCAACGTTTGGGGCAAACAGTGATTGCGGTCGATAGTTATGCCAATGCGCCTGCCATGCAAGTAGCAGATGCGGTTGAAGTGATTGATATGTTGAACGGCGATCAATTAGATGCGGTTGTTGCTAAGCACCAGCCCGACTTGATTGTTCCTGAAATCGAGGCGATTCGTACCGAACGTTTTTACGATTACGAAGCGCAAGGTATTCAGGTGGTACCAAGCGCAAAGGCAGCAAATTTCACCATGAATCGCAAACTGATTCGTGATCTTGCCTCCAAGACACTCGGCTTGCGCACGGCACGTTATGCGTACGCCACAACTTCAGAAGACTTTACAAAAGCGGTTCATGAAATTGGCATTCCTTGTGTGGTGAAGCCATTAATGAGTAGCAGTGGCAAAGGACAATCTGTTGTTAAATCAGCGGACGATATTAGCAAAGCATGGGATTATGCCTGTAGCGGTAGTCGTGGTGATTTGCTAGAAGTGATTGTTGAATCCTTTGTCCCTTTTCATACAGAAATCACTTTACTTACTGTCACGCAGAAAAATGGTCCTACACTCTTTGCGCCACCTATCGGGCATCGTCAGGAGCGTGGTGACTATCAGGAAAGTTGGCAGCCTTGTGCTATCAGCGAAAAGGATATTGCAGAAGCGCAAGCGATGGCAGCTAAGGTGACAGAAGCGTTGAGTGGTGCGGGTATTTGGGGAGTTGAATTCTTCCTTACCGACCATGGCGTTTATTTCTCAGAACTCTCTCCTCGTCCACATGATACCGGTATGGTAACTTTGGCAGGAACACAAAATTTGAATGAATTCGAATTGCATACACGTGCGATTCTTGGTTTGCCCATCCCACAAATTGAATTGTGGAGAGCGGGTGTGAGCGCAGTAATTCTAGCTACGGCTAGTTCTAGTACTGCCCCGACCTTTACAGGCGTAGAAACGGCTTTAGAAACGCCACAAAGCGATATCAAACTATTTGGTAAGCCTAGCACTCGTCCGTATCGTAGAATGGGTGTAGCCTTAAGCTATGATGAGGTAGGAGCTGATATGGACGCTTTGCGTAAAAAAGCAAAGGCACTCGCCGACCAGGTGAAGGTCGATTCATCCCACTAATCCATCTTTATATCGCATTATAGCGCAATCAGCCTTCTACTTGGCATAAAAAAAGGATGCTATCGAAGATAACATCCTTTTTTAAACATTCATAACGGTTTGGGATTAGCCTCCCAAGTAAGAGCGTAACAACTTACTGCGGCTTGTTCCGCGTAATTTGTTAATCGCTTTATCTTTAATCTGGCGAACACGTTCACGAGTGAGGGCGAATTTCTCACCGATATCTTCCAAACTCATCGGGTGTTCAACACCGATACCGAAATATAATTTAATAACGTCTTTTTGACGATCAGTCAAAGTAGACAAAGAGCGTTCGATCTCTTGGCGCAATGACTCTTGATATTCCATACGACTATCAGCACGAGTAGCGTTTGGATTTTCAAGAACGTCTAATAATGAATTCTCTTCACCATCTACAAACGGAGCATCCACTGATACGTGGCGGGCAGCAACACCTAATGTCGTTGCTACTTCTTCCGTTGCGATTTCCAATACGGTTGCTAATTCTTCTGGAGAAGGCTCACGCTCGTATTCTTGTTCTAGTTGAGAGAAGGCTTTGTTAATTTTATTCAATGAACCTACCTTATTCAGAGGTAAACGCACGATACGACTTTGTTCTGCCAATGCTTGTAGAATCGACTGACGAATCCACCAAACAGCATAAGAGATAAATTTGAAACCACGTGTTTCATCGAAACGTTGCGCGGCTTTAATCAAACCTAGGTTTCCTTCATTGATCAAGTCAGAAAGAGATAAACCTTGATTTTGGTATTGTTTAGCTACAGAAACTACGAAACGGAGGTTTGCTTTTGTTAAGCGTTCCAACGCAGCCTGATCACCTTGCTTAATTCGAACCGCCAACTGAACCTCTTCTTCTGGGGTAAGAAGATCGACTTTACCGATTTCTTGTAAGTATTTTTCGAGGGATTGACTTTCGCGATTAGTAATGGATTTGGTAATCTTAAGTTGCCTCATTGCGAAAATTGGATTTAATAGTATTCCTTAAAGGGATACAAAAATACGGAATTTTAGACGTAAAACAAATTTAATAGACTAAAATCATTTGGAGAATTGAATTAGTTTTCTATTTTGCAGTCGGAGAATTGACAAATAATCCTCCGAAAGCAATTATGGCGAAAAAGAAACAATATAGTTTAGAATATGTAGTGCGCTCTTCACCTGGAATTTTATATGAATTCCTTACAGAGCCGAGTGAATTAGCCTTATGGTTTGCTGATCACGTAGACAACCACAATGGCAATTATTCCTTTACATGGGAAGGTTATACTGACCACGCTGAATTGGTTTCTTCTGATGAGGACGAATATGTGCGCTACCGTTGGGATTATCAAGCAAAAGATGAGTACTTCGAATTTAGTATCAAAAAGAGTGATATCTCTCAAGACACGATTCTAACGATCACTGATTTTGCAGATCCTAAGGAAATGAAAGACCAGCAATTGCTATGGGACTCGCAAATTAAATCATTGAAGAAGCATATCGGAGGCTTAGGTTAAGCCTTCACCCCGTTGAAACAACGTTTCATCCAAGTCGTTTCTATAGGCGCTAGCCACTCAGCTCGTAACTCGCCGAGCGTATTCACGAGATTATTAAACACCGCTGTTTGTGGGTGAACAAGTCCGTTCTCCACTTTGTGTTGTAATTCCTTTGGACTTAACAAATGGAATTGATTTTGCATTTCCACTACGGCATTTAATCGATTGAAGAAATCGATATTCAATTGCGCAGCAATTTCTTTGATAAACTTCACAGAAGAGTCGATGCTGCAACCGCTTGCGTCATGGATGTCTTCGTCGACTACCAACACGATAAAATAACTATTCAAAACCGCCGCATCCGCACGTAGCGCCAGTTTATGAGCCGTCCATTGCGAAGCAAACTGCTTCAATGCTGGCGTTAAACTCTGCTCTTCGTAAGGTGTGAATGCTCGGTCCGCTTGATAAATCCAAACGCGGGCTGTTTCAGGAAAGCTGGCAAAATAATTTTCCATTCAATTATTCTTTAATGCGCTCTGCAATTAATTCTGCGATATCTTTCAATTCGATTTCGTTCTCTACTCCCTTTTGCTTTACGCCATCTTCCCACATAATCATACAAAACGGACAAGCGGCAGCGACTACCGAAGCACCTGTGGCGATAGCTTCTTCTGTACGTGCAATATTGATACGTGTTTGACCAGGTTCGTCTTCCTTAAATACTTGGGCTCCACCCGCTCCGCAACACAAACCATTGGTGCGACAGCTTTTCATTTCCACTAGATCTGCATCTAAGGCTTGTAAAACTTGACGAGGCGCTTCATAGATATTATTCGCACGTCCTAAATAGCAAGAATCATGGAAGGTAATTTTCTTACCTTTCATCGAACCGCCTTCTTCCAAACGAATTCTTCCAGCATCGATTAATTCTTGTAAATAGGTTGCATGATGTACCACCTCATAATTACCTCCTAATTCAGGATATTCATTTTTTAAGGTATTGAAGCAATGCGGACAAGTAGTCACAATTTTCTTGATGCCATAGCCATTCAAAACTTGAATATTCATATTGGCCATCATCTGAAAAACCATTTCATTACCGGCACGGCGTGCAGGATCTCCGGTACATACCTCTTCTGGTCCGAGTATCGCGAAGGACACCCCTACTTTATTCAAAATCTCTGCAAAAGCTTTTGTGATACGTTGTACACGTTGGTCGAAGCTACCTGCGCAGCCTACCCAAAATAGCACTTCTGGATTTTCGCCAGTGGCCATCATTTCACTCATCAATTTTACGTTCATAAGAATCTCTTTTTATGATTAAGCATTGCGCCAGTTAGCGCGATCTTCGTTACTAAATTTCCAAGGACCTTGGTTGTTCTCTAAATTACCAAACATCATCGCCCATTCATTCGGAACATTCGAATCTTCCATTACTAAGGAACGACGTAATTGTAGGATAATGTCTAAAGGAGAAATATTCAATGGACAAGCTTGTACGCAGGCGTTACAAGTCGTACATGCTCTTAATTCTTCTACACTAATACGATCTAGCAAATTACCTTCTACAGGCACTTCTGCATTCTTTTCTAGCAATAAACCAACTTCTTCCAAGCGATCGCGTGTATCCATCATCACTTTGCGTGGCGACAATTTTTTACCCGTTTGATTAGCCGGACAAGCGGCTGTACAACGACCACATTCGCTGCAAGAATAGGCATCCATTAAATTCTTCCAAGATAAATCTTGTACATCCTTTGCTCCAAATTTAATCGGCGCATTCGGGTCTGTTTCAGGGAATTCATTCGCACGTTCTGGTTGTAACATTAGCACCACTTCCTTTTGAACAATCGGCATATTCTCCATCTGACCTACCGGGCGCAAGCTAGCGTAGAAGCTGTTTGGGAAAGCCATTACGATGTGTAAGTGCTTCGAAAAAGGTAAGTAGTTTAAGAAAGCAAAAATCCCGATGATATGTAACCACCAAGCCGCGCGTTCCATTAGCATTAATGCGTTTGGAGAAGTGCCATTCAACCAGCTTGCAATATGCGAAGAGATAATAAATGGCGCCGTACTTGTGTAGTGTTCTACTCCTGCATCCTGCAATAAACGATCAGCCGCATTCATGAATAAGAACAAGGACATCAAGACAATTTCTGTAAATAGAATAATGGCGGCGTCACGTGTCGGAGCACCTTCTAATTCGGGCTTCGTGAAGCGATTCACCTTTACAACGTGGCGACGGAATAAGAATACCACGCAGGCTGCTAAGACTAAAAAGGCTAAGATCTCGAAAGAGTTAATCAACCAAGTATAGCAGTCGCCTAGGAAAGGCGCGAATAAACGGTGTTGCCCTAGCAGTCCGTCTAACACGATTTCTAACATCTCAATATTGATGATAATAAACCCTACGTACACAATTAAATGTAAGAAGGCTACGAGTGGGTTGGTGAACATTTTCTTCTGCCCGAGTGCAAAAATGAACATGTTTTTCCAACGCTGTTCTTTATTATCAGAAAGGTCTTCATCACGCCCTAGCAAGATGTTTTTACGAATACGAATCACCTGCTTCGTGAAGAAATAAATAGCAGCTGCCGCTACTAAAACAAAAATCACTTGTTGAATAATATGCATATTAATGGAAACAAATTTTAATCTTGAACATAATCAGTTAAGTACTCATAGTAAGTAGTCAATACCCCGTCTTGCGTTATCGTAGCGCGATCCAGAATATCACTCTGCGTTTTCAATAATTCAGGTAACACCATTTTTGTCAATTGCACCCCAAAGAAATCACTCGCATCGCGCGGTAATTCATTCGGTAAATTATCAACGGCCATTACATCCACAGTGCCTTGTAAATACGGCGCAACTTTCTCCAAACTCTGACGATGAACGCCATAGGTAGGATCTGGAATCGTGGTAGATCCGTAGTTGATTGGAATGGAACCATAAGCGTCGCAGGTTATATCTGCGATTACTTGAATATTGAAGTCGGGCTTTGCTAAATCCTTCGCATCGAAGAAAGCAGGAATATTTTTCTCCCAATACACCCCATTCAATAACACATCTGCTTGCTGCGTATAGGCTTCAAAATCGCAATAGTAATTTGCCGGATGCTTTCTAAAATCTTCTCGATGATATACTTGCGTATCTTGATGTTTGTATAATTGCTCGGCTGTCAGCTCCACATATACAGGATAATCATACTTCTTCTTCAAGAATTCAGAAGGGCTTACACGCTTGATATCGAACATATTCATGGTTTCTACAATGCCGGTACTTACACGACCATTACCAGTAGAAACAATTTTTATCGGAGGAAGTTTAACTTCGAAATACTGACGGATTACTTCTCTAAAATCGGTGAAGCGATGAACGGGCGGCAGATTGAAGGTACCGGTCTTTTTACCATAGGTTAAAAGTCCGTTATGCGCCCCTACAATACCTGCAAAGAAGCCAAAGCCCAATATGCGTTGTTTGTCGGAATAGGTCAAGCATTCATAATCGATCAATCTGATCTTGTTATGCATGATTGCTTGCAACAATTTCTTGTTGTAAGGTTGCTTCTTTTTCGTGTGAGAAAAGAAGAAATATGTTTTGCCAGCAATAAGCTCGTCAATCGGCACTTCTTTGATACCTATTAAAATATCACAATCACTCAAATCCTCTTGCATAGTGATTCCTGCAGCGATATACTCTTCATTCGTATAACAACGATTCGGTGATGGTTGCACCACTAATTCCCACTGTGGAAATTGGCGTTTCACCACTTTACACTGATGCGGACTAAGCGCCACACGATTGTCGGGCGGGTTCTTTCCTTCGCGAATAATTCCTAACTTCATAGCATGGCCAAGATACGAAGAAAATGCCCAATTTTTTCGTGGTTTTACTTCGGTCTTTTCACTATTTTTGTTTGGTATGGGTTTTATGAAGAAGTGTTTATGGATTATCATTTTCAGCTGTTTAAACGGAGCTGTTGCTAGTGTATTTGCGCAAACGGCAGATGACAAAATCAACCCAGACAAATTCGATTATATCCTATTCGACCAGATTTATCATCGTAAAATAAATGAGCAACGATTGTCTCAAAATAAAGATGAGTTGCTTTGGAGTGAGGTATTAGAAAAAGCGGCGGTTGATCAGTCTGCCACGATGGCGAAAACAAAGAAAATCAATCAAGAAGGCTCCAGTAAAAATAAACGTACCACCGGCGACCGTATTGCGTTTTATGGAGGAACTAGTTTAGGACTAGAAATTGTTCAGGGGACGAATATTGGGAAAGACGTAAAAACCTATTTTACCTATAATCAGGTCGTAGATGATCTTTTGACGAAGGTCAATAAGGCGAAAAAATATTCAGACATTATCAATAACCCAACAGCCTTTTATATCGGCATTGGCGCAAGCGTAGACGCGAGTGGGAAACGAATTTTTGTTTCTATTGTGGTAGGTGGTTTGGAGACGATAAACCAAGGAAAGAGCTTGCGTAAGGTATTGAATCTCCCCTACTCTAAACGTGATTATGGCATAACAGGTGGCAATCAGAAAGAGTGCCGTAATTGCGAGCGTTTCGACGATTATAATGCTTTACAACAAGGATTAAGTATACAGCAGGGTAAGATTTATTTCGAATATGGCAACTTGCGTCGTTTGAAAAAGTTATTGGCCAATGCCGATGATGGAATAGCGATTGATATCATTCAAAAAGCGCAATATCCCTGCGATACCTTCAATATTTACGATGCGGAAAAAATGCATCGTGGAATTTTGCTGAAACCTATTTATTCAAAAGAATTATTTAAAAGCAACAGTTCTCCGGAACGTGAAAATCGTTTCGAAGGATATATTGCGACGGTACCGCGCTCTATCTTAAAAAAATTAGGCGGGGAATATGAAATCAACGTAAACATTATTCAAAAAGGCAAATTCTGTAAACGTGTGATGCGAGCCTATATGGAAGGCAATCGTATGAGTAATGATCGTGGGATGAGTCTAATGCCAGACACGATCAATCCTTGTCTAACCTGTAATATCCGCGACGATATTGAGATGGACTCCACTAAAAATAGTTTGGTGTTTAAAATCCCTTTTGATAAAAATAAATCGGAATATAAACTAAAGGATTTGCAGCCGATTTTGGATGCGTTGAATGAACCAAAATATACTATCGAGGCGATTGATATCGTTGCGTACACGAGTATTGAAGGCGATTCCATTAAAAACACCTTACTTCAAATTAAGCGCGCGAAGAGTATTCTAGAGGCCTTGAAGAAGTTTAATAAATCAGACTTCGTGAATACCATTGAAACGAGAGATGGTTACGAATTATTTCAGCATCAAGTACTAAATACGGAGCGAGCTATCTATTCTAAAATGAGTAAGAAGCTTTTGCTAGATACGATTAATAGTTCACTAGCGCTTCGCAAAGAGTTTGAGCCAATTTTGCAAGAAGAGCGTGTGACAGAGGTGCATATGAAGGTCCGTTACATGACGGAGGGCGACAATGAATTGCCTTTTGTGATTCATTCATTAGAAAAAGCGATAGCTAAAGAATCATATTATAAAGCACTTCGTATTCAACAATACGCTATACGCCAATGTATGATTGGCAAATATGATCCAGCGGTACTTCTACGTATTAAAATTCCGGTACGTTTTGAAACGGTTCCATTATGTATGAATCAACTCTTTATTGAAAGTAGGTTCTACAGAGATGATACCTTAACCGCCGCCATGCAAGCACGTTTGAATGAATTAGTAAAGCTAGACCCTAATAATGATAAACTAAAATTCAATCGAATACTAGCCTTTTTGAACAATGATTATTTCAAAGACCAGGCGATGATTGATGAGTATGGCAATCGGATTGAGACTTTGAAAAAAAGCAAGTTGAAACCAGAAATGGTGAATGCGTTATACATGGAATATTTATTCAAAATCATTTCGCAGTTCGACTCATCAGGCACTGGTCTAGGTAATAAAAACGTGGTGATGGCGATGGAGAAATTGAGAAAACAGTTCTCTGTTGACAAAGGCCGTTCGAACTGGGAAAACGCCTTACAGATGGCGGATATATTTATTCGACACAACGACTACCGATATGCAGCGCAGTTGATGACACCGTATTTACGTGACGAAGGCGTGAGTGAAAAGTTTGTTTTTACTTATATATCCGTGATTGGACGTTACCCGGAGAATTGGTTTAATCCAGACTTTAGATTTGCACTTTCCAAGGCTAAGGAGCTCAATTCGAAAAGATATTGTCAGCTTTTCAGCGACCCCTATCTCTCGATACAAGTTTTAGAACACCCATTAATTAAAAGAGAATACTGTGAAACCTGCCGTTAAGCAAAGCTCCTTTATTGGATTTCTATTAGTGGTGTTTTTAACACTCGCACTTCTAGGCACGCAAAGTAGCTGCCGCAAGTCGAATGGCATTTTAAGCGACTCTAAGGCTGCACCAAGCTTTTCAACAGATACACTTAGCTTCGATACTTTATTCACTTCGATAGGCTCTACAACGGGTTCTTTTAAGATTTATAATCCGTATTCTCAGACATTACGCATCAGTGATATTTACTTACAAAGTGGCGCGAGCAGCGTATTCTACATTAACGTAGATGGTGTATCAGCAAGCACTTTCAAGGATATCGACATTCCTGCAAATGACAGTATTTATGTTTTCGTTGGCGTAAAACCAAACGTAAATAATCAGAATACGCCTTTAGTAATTGATGAAAACATCGTTTTCATTTGTAATAACAATAAGCGACAAGTGACTGTTGAGGCTTGGGGACAAGACGCGTATTTTCATGTGTATGAAGAGATCCAAACAAGCACTTGGAAAAATGATAAGCCACACGTGCTCTTGCGTAGTTGTTTAGTGGATACAAACGCAACTTTAACTATCGAAGCGGGGGCGAAAATTTATTGCCATCCAAGAGCTTATTTATTGGTGAGTGGAGCGATTCAAGCGATTGGAACTAAGCAAGACAGTATTCTTTTCCGTGGCGATCGCTTAGAGCATTTTTATGACGAATTACCTGGTCAATGGGGTGGCATTGTCTTTTTAAGAAATGCGGCTAGCGGTAGTACTTTCGAGCACTGTATCATTAAGAATGCAACCAGTGCCATTATACTTGGTTCTACTTATGCGCCGAATGCAAACGTTAGCTTACAGCTGAGTAATTTCTATTTCAATTCCGCTCCGTCAGTTACTATTAATAAATGCAAAATTTATAATTGCCAGGAAAACGCCATTTTTGGATTTAATAGTATTGCCAACGTCAACAACACCCTCATTTATAACTGTTCTAAGGAGTGCGTAAATATCGCCTTTGGTGGGCAATACCATTTCAAACATTGTACGATTGCCAATTATACCAGTAATACGATTGACCATAGTTCTCCTTGTTTGGTCATTGGAAATTATATGGTCTTTAATGGTACAGGAGCCCTTGCGCAGGTGGATGCTACCTTTGATAATAGTATGGTGATTGGTAATATTTTCAATAAAGCGGACAAGTACAACAACAATTATGAGGTGTATATAGATCATGCGCTAGGATTTAATGCCGGAGCACCTTTCAACTATAGCTTTACTAATTGCTTATTACAAATTGAACCTACTTTAATTGACGCTAGCAAGTTGAATAATTGCATGGTCAATTTGGATTGGAGCGGTTTGTTCTATAATCGTACTTCCGATAATTATCACCTAGTAAGCACAAGTGCTGCACGCAATGCAGGTGACGCGACGATAGGCTTGGTAGATGATTTGGATGATGTAATTAGAAATGGCAATCCAGATATTGGATGCTATGAATATTAATGACTGATTAATTCAGAAGGATTAATTCCCGTATTTTTTTTGAAGGCAGCGCTAAAATGGCTGACACACGAAAAGCCCAATGTATAAGCCACTTGCGATACCGTAGCACCGGGCTGACCTAATAAGGACTTCGCATTTTCCATTCGTTCATGTTGAATATAATCATGAATGGTATAATTAAAAATGCTCTTAAAGCCTCGTTTTAGGTAGTTTTCATTCAGGCCAACCTTTTTGGCTAATTCTGCGATGGTTGGAGGATCTTGTAATTCTTGAAGAATGATTGCCTTCGCCACATGAACTTTCTGCGCCTCTTCTTCACGAAGCGTGAATTTCTCCTTCGGCACTTGATCAGGCTCGTTGAGAAACTGAAACAAGTAATGTAAGAAGCCCAAAATCTTACTTTCAGCAAACATATTACGACGAATACCAGGCTTTAAACGGGTATTGACTAATTGCGTCAAATAGAGTTCTGTTTTTGATTTCAGCCCTTCAATGATCTCTAATGCATCGCTATGTTTACCATTCAATACGCGTTCCACACAACTTGGTAACTCATAGGTTAAATCTTCGGTGAAGGCGATGATATAATCGTGGCCCAACATCCAATTCACAAAGTAGATGGGTGTTTTCGCTTTGAGTATATCCCCTTCTCTCTCTAATTGATGGACGAAGCGTAATTGTAAATTGGGAAGACTCGTCTCTGTTGGAATATGTTTCAATTCCAATTGCAAACGTTCTTCAGCGACACGGATATCAAAATTCAACTGGAGCTTGTATATGGTTGCATGCAATCCTTTACGACTTAAATTTAATTCAAATCGTTGCACAGTGCCCATGTGATGCGGTAGTTCGAGCTCTTCTTGCAAAGCACCAGTGGCATCTTGTTGCAAAGTAAATTGCAATAGATGTTCAAAGTGTTGACTTTGCGATTTGAGTCCTTGAATGAATTCCGCAGGTATC
>JAPJNH010000059.1 GCA_026461075.1 Chitinophagales bacterium | reverse complement strand
GGAATACGTGCTGCACTTGGAAAAGGCTTTGCACAGTGGCTCGAAGAGACCTCTCCCGATGTGATCTGTTTACAAGAAACGAAGGCAAGTCCGGATCAGGTAGATACCAGTTTGTTTGAGCATCTAGGATACCATCATCATTGGCATTCCGCAGAGAAGAAAGGCTATAGTGGCGTCGCTATTCTCAGTAAGGAAAAACCAAAACACGTTGAAATTGGTTGCGGCCTGCCGGAATACGATCGCGAAGGACGTATCATCCGTGCCGATTTCGACAGCTTCAGCATCGTCAATACCTACTTCCCAAGTGGTAGCAGCGGTGACGAACGTCAGGACTTTAAAATGCGATTTTTGAACGACTATATCCATTTCATTAACGAGGTGAAAAAGTCGATACCGAATTTGCTAGTAGCTGGTGATTATAATATCTGTCATAAAGCCATTGATATTCACGACCCCGTAAGTAATAAGGATAGCAGCGGATTTTTACCTGAAGAACGTGAATGGATGAGTCATTTCTTCGAACAAGGTTTCATGGATAGCTTCCGTCATTTTAATCCGAATCCACATCACTACTCGTGGTGGTCGTATCGTGCTAATGCGCGTAACAATAACAAGGGCTGGCGTATTGATTATATCAATGCGAGCTCCGTTATGGAAGCTCGTCTGACAGGCGCTTCCATCCTTCCAGATGTGAAGCATAGCGATCACTGTCCGGTATTATTGCAGTTCAAAGATTAAATTAATAAGCTTAATAATGCGAATGCCGTCTGAATAATTCGGGCGGCATTTTGTTTTTCTAGTAAACGAAGGAAGAGAAAAACGGATAGGAGTAAGGTAAGTGCATGCATTCCATCGAAGTTGGGAAAATAACTCACGGCTCCTTTACAGTGCGCCAGCCAATGTATGCCTTGATTCAACAGTTTTACCAAGAATATACAAAGCCAGGATAGAAGGCCGCTTAAATAAGTGAAGGGGTGGACAAGGACCAAAAGTAGTAAAGCGTAAAGAACTACGGTACTTAATGGAATTGCCCATAAATTCGCTAGTAGGAAGTAGTTTGGAAACTGCTTGAAGTAGAATAAACAGAGCGGCGCTGTCAGCAATTGAGCAGCCAATGATATGCAAACTAGGTTCCATAACGCGAGCAGGATTTTATTCTTTACCATTAATAAGTCACGGAGTTTTGGATAAATCCAGAGTATACTTAGTATCGCTGCATAGGACAGTTGAAACCCTACATCGAATAAATAATAAGGATCGATCAAAAGCAAAATAAAGAGTGAGGCGACCAATCCGTTTTCAGCCTTTCCCTTGCGATAAAATAAGGGTGCGGCCAAACTAATGCTGTACATCAAAGCTGCACGCATAACGGCAGCCGAGCCACCTGAAAGAATCGAGAAAATCCAGATAAATAAAATCAGCAGAATGGTTTTTACACGTGGAGAATGCGAAAGGAAAAACAATATATATTGCAAGGCTAACACTACCAATCCTAAATGCATACCGCTCACAGCTAGGATATGCGATAAGCCGCAGGCCGTATAATCCGCTTGCAGGAATTTACTCAGTCCGTCCTTCTCTCCGATACAAAGTGCCGTCGCAAAAGTAGCCATCGTATCTGGAAGAGATTGCTGAAAGCTCCTGCTGATTTGCATTTGACAAAAATAAAAGGCGCTTGAAATTTTATCAGCTTGCTCCAATACTACAATTTTCTCTTG
>JAPJNH010000058.1 GCA_026461075.1 Chitinophagales bacterium | reverse complement strand
GTAAAAGGTTCATTGTTTTTAGATCGAAAGATTTCGACATTAGTTTTGATGTTTTTTATAGATCGCAGATTAAAAAAGGATAATTATGGTGTGAAATTGTCGCAATTATGACGAGAATCATGATTTATTTTGCTGGTTTACAAATAATATTTGTCCTCTTAATAAATTGATTATAAATTAATTGCTTTGTTTTTGGTTAAATGTGGATAAATAAAAACGATAAAAAACTTGCCAGTTGATAAGATTACAAACTATATTTGTGGTCCGAAGAATATTCGGGCGTCCTCCAACCACGAGGTAAAATAAAACTTTCGCACCTCTACCACATCAGAAAGTTTTGATTCATCAGAATCAGTTTTACCTTAAACGGGACAAATGGTTATCCTCTGCTAAACCTAGTAGAAACCTATTGTCCTGTATTATGAATCACTTCAACACAACCTTCAAATTAGTCGCTGTACTTTTTGCAATTCTGTTTTTTGCAAATAAAGTAAATGCGCAAGTCACGCTTTCATCCGAAAGTTTTGAAAATGCGTTAACAGATTTTACTGTTACCACAGGAACGGCTGCTTACGCAAGCGGGAATTCTGCCTCAGGGGATCGTCCAGCATCTGCGTCATTTAGCACAGCAGGAACCTATGGCTTTAAAGTGTTTAATGCTACAACGGTTTTGACATCTGATATTATTAGTACGCAGAACTACAGCGGAGCGTCTCTAAGTTTTAAGTTGGCAGCATTCTCTATCGCATCGACATCAAACGGTATGGATGCTTCGGATTATGTAAAAGTTGAAGTAAGTACAGATGGCGGATCAACTTATACAACTTGCGTGACCGTTAATGGTAATAATAATGCATATTGGAGCTATACTTCAGGTACGGGAACTGCTACCACAACCTATGCTAACTCAGGACAAACTTTTGCTCCTAGTAATGGTGGCTCACGTACAACGGATGGTTATTCAACGGTTTCTGTGACGTCATTACCTCAGACTAGTAATTTGGTTGTAAGAATTAGTTTATCTAATTCAAGTTCGAACGAGCAATGGGTAATAGATGATTTTAAAGTTATTGGCACAGCAACTTGTATTAACCCTACATCAGGGATTAGCGCTTTAACTATTTCAAATACTACTGCGGATGGTTTTGATGCATCATGGACTAATGGGAATAGTAACAAGCGTTTAATAACGGTGCATCCTACTAGTGCTTTGCAAAGTATCCCTGTAGCAGGAACAAGCTATACGCCTAATACGAATTGGAATAATGCAGGGCAAATTAATACGAATAATAGAGTTGTTTTTGCAGGTGCTCAGTCTAGTGTTACGGGTATTTCGAACTTAAGTCCTCAAACAAATTATACAGTTAAAGCATTTGAATATACCAATTCAAGCTCTTGTTACTTGTCCTTAGGTTGGGCAAGTACAACTTTTTATACTTTAAGTAGTTCTGCAAGTACACAGGTAAGTGGTTTAAGTGCAACAGGCGTTTCTGGGTCTCAAATTGATTTGAGTTGGACCGCTGCCACATGGCCGTCAAGTGGGGCGACTGCCAATGGATATGTTATTTTGGGACGTACAGATGGAACTAACCCAAGCGTTACAGGTATAAATGATGCGAATACTTCAGCAGGTTTTTCACTTCCTTCAGGTACAACAGTTATCGCTACGATAAATAGTGGTTCTACAACTAGTTATTCGCACACAGGTTTAGGCGTTTCTCAAACGGTAAATTATATTGTCATTCCATTTACCTGGGATGGGATTAACGTCGCTACTATTAATTATAAAAAATCTGGTACAATACCTACCATTTCCGGAACGACGTTAGCATCTTCAGTACCAAGTATTTCATCTGCAAACACTAGTAATGTTTATGTAGGGAGTTCAATTATCCTTACTGGTACTAATTTTTCTGGCTTAACTAGTGTAAAAGTAGACGGTGTTGCTGCAACCTATTCGGTTGTTAGTTCGACGCAATTAAATATCACAATCCCTTCAGGTATTAGTAGTGCAAATATTAGTGTAGTAAATGGTTCTGGCACTGCCACGTTTAATTCAATTACCTATAGTGGGTATATCACCAACTCTTCTGCCACCTATACTTCAGGAGGTTCTTGGTTAGGTGGTGTTCAACCGCCAACAGGTTCAGATATTACGATTGCGCACATGATTACAGTGAGTGGAAATAATACAATTAATGTTCCGCGCAATATTACAATTGCGAATGGCGGTTCGATTGTAACTGCTGGTAACGCTGTTGCAAGCAATACAGGAACCATCACAATTAATGCTGGAGGCGCATTGACCTTAGGTTCAAATTCAACTTGGACATCTTCTTCCAGCGTTACTAATAATGGTACGATATCATTTAACGCAAGCTTTATTTCTACTTTGAAATTGAATGCGGGTACATTCTCTAATAACGGAACCTTAACTTTAGGTGCTGGAAATATTACGACAGCTGGTACAGTTTCTCTAACAGGTGCAACTACGTTTAACAGTTTGACATTAAATGGAGCTACTACTTTGCCTGCTGGATCTACCATCAACGGAACGCTTACGTTAAATACTGGAGGGTCTTTGGTTTCTAACTCGCCAATCTACGGACCTAGTGCTACGCTTGTTTATGGAAAATCTTCGCCGGGTACTGGTTTGGAGTGGGTATTAGATGCCACCGCTGGTAATGCTGGTGCACCTGAGAACGTAACGGTTAATTCAGGAAGCACACTAACATTAAATGGAACAGGTACTTATTATGTAGATGGAACTTTATCGATTGCAGGTACTGTAACTATGAGTGGTTCTAGTTTATTAGAAGTAGATGGTAATATGTCTGGTGGTGGTACCTTCACTCACGGAAATCGTAAAGTGACTTTCAATGGTACGACACAGACGGTATCTATGACAACCACTTTCTACGATGTAGATGTGAATGCAACAACTTTTACATTATCTGGTACTGTAACGGTGAATAGAATTATGAATATTAGCGCGAATACAGCAGCTACATTATCTGGTACCTTAAACATTGCAAGTACGTCTGGTTCGCCAAGTAACCTCTATGGCTCATTGATAAATACGGGTACTATTTCTATTACAAATAGCACTGGTTTTATTTTGCAGAATGGTTCAACCTATGTTCACAATACAACTACTTCTGTAACTAGTATTGCAGGTGTAACCAAAAATGCGAACTCCACTTTTATTTTCCGCGGTAGCAATACATTAGCAACCTCTGTTTCAATCTCAGGTCGTACATTTGGAAATCTTCGTTTTGAAAGCACTTCTGGATCTTGGACTCCGGCGCCTACGGGATCAACAGCGACTACCATTAATGGCAATTTGTTTGTAGGTACTGGCGTTAATTTATCAGGTAGTTCTTATTCTTCAACATTGACTATCAATGGCAATGTGGTGGTGGATGGAACGATGCCATCATCTGTGCCATTAAACGTGAATTTGGCAGGTTCTTTAGACACGATTTCAGGATCAGGTACGATTCGCTTTGGTACCTTGACTGTGAGTGGTAATTATAACTTATTAAATAATATGACTGCTACTGCAACGACTGTAAGCGGTACCTTGAATATGAATTCGAATATTGTTTCTGGCACAAGCTTTACGGTATCTTCAGGAGCCACAATTGGAATCGGTCATTTACAAGGAATTACTTCATCAGGTAACCAAGGAAACGTTCAAACTTCAGGAACGCGTACTTATAATTCAAATGCTACGTATTTATATAATGGAACTGCTAGTCAGGTTGCAGGTTCAGGATTGCCTGCTACAGTTGCTAATTTGACCGTACAAAATACAGGTACAGGTTCAAACAACATAGTG
>JAPJNH010000057.1 GCA_026461075.1 Chitinophagales bacterium | reverse complement strand
TAGGAATGACCTATGTTTTAGATAGCTGGATTTGGCGCAATTTGACGAATGAGAATGTGAAAGATATCGATTACGAACGCATAGATTTAATTACACCAGAAAACAAGGAAGCGATGCTTAAAGATTTAAGAACAAGAACAGGCTTACCTGTGCATCGCTTTGATATCTTAAGAATTGATTTCCTTCGCGATGTCGCAAGAATTAAAGCATATTATTACTCAAAAGAAGTTGAAGGCAATCAATCCTCCACAGGAGATAATGATGACGATTAAAAAAAACGGCCCGTAGGCCGTTTTTTATTTTATTAAACATTCAAATCAAGCTGGTTTTTAACCAAATTATAATAAGCCCCTTTCTGGTTGATTAATTGATCATGATTACCAACTTCTTTAATCCTTCCATCTTCCATCACGACAATTTGATCCGCATTCTTTACCGTACTTAAACGATGCGCTATTACAATAACGGTTTTATTAGAAGTTACCTTGACTAACTGATTTACAATTTCCTTTTCATTTACGGCGTCCAAGGCGGAAGTCGCTTCATCTAATATTAAGAGCCCAGGATCTTTGTAAATGGCGCGCGCCAATAGAATTCTTTGCTTTTGACCAGCGCTCAATCCTTCCCCATTCTGTCCTACCATTGTTTGAATACCGCTAGGCAGATTACTTATGTAACTTAAAAGATTTGTCTGACGTAGCACTTGATTCATCTTTTCTTCCTCATAAATTTCACTAGTAGCGACGATATTACTTGCAATTGTATCGCTGAATAAAACACCGTCTTGCAATACAACGCCTAAACCATTTCTCCAAGCGGTTGCGTTTATTGAACTCAGGTATCCATTATCAATTTTTATATCACCATGCAATGGCTCATAAAATTTCAAGAGCAACTTTACTAAAGTAGATTTACCACTGCCACTCGCTCCGACAATCGCTGTAGTTTTACCATAATGAATGGATAAATTAATATCTTTCAAAGCAGCGAAACGGAGATCACCACTATAGCTGAAGGATATATTTTCAAACTTAATTGCATCCTTAAAGGTGAAAGAATTATTGCTTTCTTGATTCTCTTCATCCTTCATTTCATGAACTTCATTCAAGCGAAGCATACTTAATTTTGCATCTTGCCAAGAGCGGATAAAATCAAGCAACTTTTCTATCGGAGCATTCATTTGGCCAACAATAAAGGAAATAGCTATCAAGGCTCCGAGAGTCATTCCATTACTTCCATTGATGACTTCTTTAGCAGCAATATAAGTAATGAGGATATTTTTAAATTGATTAAAAAACGCAGACCCAAATTGTTGCATTCGATTAACGTTCAACAATTTTGTTTTAAGTTTATACAATTCAATTTGAGCACTACGCCATTGAGACGTTTTTCTTGACGAAGCACCAGACAATTTTATATCGGGCATCGCAGTTACTAGATCATACAGCTGTGATTGCGTCTGTGATAACTTTTGAAAACTTAGGTAATCTAATTTTTTACGTTCTTTTTGAAAATAAAGAATCCAAATAATACTCGCTGCTGCTCCTAAGAAAAACACAAAGAAGATACTGATACTAAAATAAATTAGCACAGCGGCATATATAAAAAGATTAAATAATGCAAAAAAAGTAGTGAGTGTATTAGCTGTTAAAAAGACCTCTAATTTCTTTTGATCGTTTACACGTTGACTAATATCTCCTACATGCTTCCCATCAAAAAAAGAAATGGGTAAACGCATCAACTTGTTTAGAAAATCGGAAACAATTGCCAGATTAACTTCAGCTCCTACATATAACAATATTTTGCTGCGCACCCAATCAATAAAGGTCCTGCTAAAGAAAATTCCTAACTGGGCAATCAATAATAAATTAACGAAGGATATTTGTTTAAAATTAACCCCATAATCAATCATTGATTGCGTTGTAAAGGGTAAAAGCAAATCAAAAACACAAGCAATGAATAGACCTAACCAAAGTTGATTAAGCAAGCCTTGAAATGGCTTTAAATAACTCAAAAGTTGTTTAATCGGTTGAAAGGACAATTGGCTTAATCCAGAATTCGCATTATTTTTTTGATTTGAATTAGCTTGAATAAAAAGTACAACCCCGTCTTTTCCATCTTGTATCCAAAACTGATCTAAAGCTGTCAGTGGTAAATCTAACATTCCATGCGCCGGATCCGCAATTTGTATTGACTTATTATTCATCGCAAGTAATACAACAAAGTGATTTCCTTTCCAATGAATTATGCAAGGACTATTAAACTCTTGACGTAATTGCGAAATGGACAATTGAGCTGCTATTGATTCAAAACCATATTCTTTGGCAACATTGCTCAAACTTAATAAACTCACACCCGTTTTATTCAAAAAGGCATGACTTCTAATTTTCTGAAGCGAAACACTAGAACCATGATAGTTCAGAATCATTTGCAAACAGGCAGGACCACAATCCATTGCATCATATTGTGGAAAGAATTGAAATGACATAATCCTAAGTTTAAATAAATATCAAGCAGAAAAAACAAAGCAGAAAAAATTCAGGACGATTTCTTTCAACAAGTAAACAAGAACATCCAAAAATTAGGACTAAATAAAAGAAGTAAAAATTATTTTATTATTGATTTTTAATTTTTTATATATTATTTAACGTATAAAAATACGAGAATTACCTATTGTATAATCGGAATTAAAACTATACATTCCCGACCCTTGTGAAAAATGCCTTTTTTAGATATGGTCGACTCCTTTCACTTGCCTTGATATTTACTTCTATTTTAGCAAGCAAATCTCTAGCGCAAGAAGGCCCAATTGTGCCTAAGGAACAAACCTGTCAAGACATTTTTACCAAATTTGGATACGGCACTGTATCTACGCTTGATTGGTACCAAGAGAAGGAAGGAAGAATTTGGATTTGCAGTTCAATTGGTCTGTTCAATTATGATGGAATACATCTGAATAAAATCAACTTACAAGGCCAAGGTATTCGTACATCGACAGTTGCGGTAAAATTTATACGTAAAGCAGACTCGCATCGATTTTGGATAGTAAATACCGATAACCAAATCCTTTTATACAATTTTTGGACACAAACCAATCAATTGGTATGTGGTGACAAATACGCACCAATTCGATTACAAGGAGACAGTATTTATTGTATTGACTCTGATGTAGCCAATAATTTATGGGTGGCTAGTAATGAAGGGTTAAATAAAATAAATATCGCAGATAACAACTTTAAATTCAAGAGTTATTTGCCTGCACCTTTTGGAGGATCGTTGCCGCAATCAAGAATATTAGACATAAAGTGTCAAGGCGACAAAATAGTTTGGGTTGGAACGGAGACAGGTTTGCTTTACTTAGATGTAGTCAAGAACCAATTTAACTACCATCCAGAAATACAAAATAGCCAAAATGGCTTAGCCAAAATCGAGCACATCGAAATTGACAAAGCCGGAAAGGTAGCGATATTAAATAATGGCAACGAAATATGGATAAAATCTGATAAAAATCCGTCGGCCAACTTTATACGTTTATTTTCAAACAATCCAATTACCGAATCTGAAATAGAAACCTTTGCGATAGACAATTTTGGAATTTGGTATAGCACTAAACAAGGTCATCAATTAAATTTCACAGGCTACAATTTACAAAAAAAGCAGTTTAGTACCGATTCTGATATCAATCGAATCAATGGAATTAAATGTGATGTCAGTGGCAATATATGGCTACTACACAATCTTGATTTGTGTTTTATTCCGAATACCAACACTATAAATAAAATTGACCTCCGCCTATCCCCTTTCAATTTAAATGAACCCATTTGGATAAACAACCTTTTGGAAGATGAACAAGGCAACCTATGGATTGCCACACAAAACTACGGACTGCAATGTTATCAAAGAAATGGCAATCAAATCTTGCATTACGGAGTTAATGAAATCGGATTTAATCATTTGCTCCAAAACAATGTGCAGTCAATTACCCAGAGCAAGAATAAACTATTCATTAATACGGATAACAATATCTATTCCATTGACAAATTAAACAGGACAGCAGAAATCATTTATACTTCAAATGGATTGGCAATAAAAACAATTTGTTTTGATGAAAAAAGAAATTGTATTTGGTTTGGTGGAATTGAGTTCTTGAAACAGTTGAGTTTAAGTAATAACGCAATCACCGACTTTCCGGATATTCAATCGGTTGACTTAAACACAAAAGAAGTTATAAGCACTATCTATTTGAGTAAAAACGACCAACTATGGATTACGAGTAACTTCGGCATAAAAATCAAGAATCCATACAATAACAACTCCATATATTTAAAACATCAACTAGAGAATCAAAATAGCCTTAGTTCAAATAATATTACTTGTTTGGCAGAAGATTCTAACGGAGTTTGGATAGGCACTTATGACGGAGGGATAAATTTATTCGAAAAGAAAACGAATGCCATTATTCGTATCAATAATCCAATATTAAGTGGCTTAGAAATCGCTTCTATCTACACCTCAGGAAATGGCAAATTATGGATTAGCTCAAATAAGGGAATTTATAAATACAATATTGCTAGTAATGAATGCAATGAATTTGGTGCTGCTTTCGGCATTAAAAACTACAACTTCAATCCAAATAGTTTCTATGTAGGCAAATCCGGATATACCTATTGGGGTGGGAACAATTCGATCATATCATTCCATCCAGATAGTTTAGAAAGTAAATATCTGCGTTCACTCACAAGCATTCAAAAGGTAAGTGTAAATGGAGAGCAACTTACATTAACAGCTTTAGATTCCGTAACAAGTAAAGTTTCTTTAAGCTATAAAAACTCAAATTTTGCTATCGACATAATGGCCATTGATTTTAACAATGGTCCAAACATTCAATATGCATATATCCTGGAGGGCTGGAATAGAGATTGGGTATATTGTGGTAACAACCATCATATAGAATTTAACAAGGTCTGTCCGGGCACTTATACTTTCAAATTTAAAGTATCCAACGGCGACGGAGAATGGGTGGAATCGAGTCAAACTTTAATAGTTATCATTAAGGCTCCATTCTATAAGACCTGGTGGTTTATTTCAGCAATAATTATCCTTCTTTTAATCGCTTTCTATTTCACTTATCTATTCATTTACCGCAAATTTATTCAAGAAAAGAAAGCGGCAGTTGATCAGGAGAGTTTGAAAATGAAGCAGTCCTTTCTCGCGAATATGAGTCATGAAATGCGAACACCAATGAATGCGGTTGTTGGATTTAGTGAATTATTAGCAAAAACAAATCTAGATGAACAACAGAATGGTTATGTAAGTGCTATTAAAAATGCGAGTGGCAATTTGCTACTGCTAATCAATGATATCTTAGATTATGCGAAGCTAGAATCGGGAAAAATGGAATTGAATCAACACCCATTCCATCTCAAAGAAAGTATTCGCAAGCTTTTTGAAATCATAGAATTAAAAGCACACGAGAAGAAATTACGCTTAATCGCAAATATTGACCCTGCTATTGATAATACAATTATTGGTGATGAAATTAAATTAAGTCAAATTTTAACCAATCTTTTAGGTAACGCTATCAAATTCACACATGTAGGATATGTGGCTTTAGATATCAAATTAATCGAATCAAACAATAATGATATAAAGCTTCGCTTCGTAGTTAGCGATACTGGAATAGGCATATCCACTGACAAAATTGAAAACATCTTCGAAAGTTTTACAAGAGCCTCTTCAGACAGCAATAAACTATATGGTGGAACCGGATTAGGTTTATCTATCACTAAGCAAATGACGGAGTTGATGGGTGGTCATATTTATGTAAAAAGTGAATTAAATCAAGGCACTGAATTTATTTTAGATTTCAGTTTTAAAAGAATTCCAAAATTTGACACAGGTGAAAACAGCACAAAACCTGAAATAAAAAAAGAAGAAATTAAAGACGCCTCGATAGAAGCAATCCTTCCCGGCCAAAAACAAGAATTAACAGAAGAGCCACAAAAAAATGATAGCGAAAACACGATTCCATTAAAAAAAAGAATACTATTAGTCGAAGACAATAAATTCAACCAGCTTTTAGCTCAAAATGTTATCCAAAAACATTTTCCAGACATTGAAATCACCATGGCCGAAAATGGTGAAGAATCTTTAGAAAAACTAAAACATGAACGATTTAACTTGGTTCTAATGGATATCCAAATGCCAATTATGGGAGGAATTGAAGCGGCCAAAGCAATTAGAAATACAACAGGTGAATTCCCTAAAAACATCCCAATCATAGCCTGTACCGCAGGTGTAACTCCACATGAAATACAAGAATGTTATGATGCAGGTATGAACGATTTTATCGGAAAGCCTTACAAGCCAGATGAGATGGCTGAAAAAATAAAAAAATACTTATCTTAGAAGAAAGAAGTTAACTATGGCAGTCACGAATTTAGATAATTTAAGCAACATGACTGGTGGTGATAAAGACACCATGAAGCAGTTCATTCAGCTTTATCTTGCTGACACCCCTAACCTGTTAGGAAAACTAGTTACCGCTTTCCAAAATCAATCCTTTCAAGGTATTGATAGTGTGCAATGGTGCGCACACAAAATAGCTCCGCAACTAGGTTACATGGGCATGTCTAGCACCTATGATCTGGCAAAAAAAATTGAAAACGATATGCTTGCAAATAACCATGAAAGCATACTAGAAGATCTTGCCAATATGCAAGACCAAATCACACAAAGTTACACTGAATTAGAGGCTTTTTTAAACAGCTAAAATCTTCTAATAATCTGTTTGCAACAGATTCGAAATTGTGTTGCGAGAAACGGAGTGATAAACACTTTTGGAATTCCTGTAAATTTCTAGCGCCATTACTTTACCTGCATCCGACTTGTTCATTTCAAAATATAAGGGCATTAAAAATTTACGTCTCCCTACCTTTCCTAAAAACATTTTCATAGCAGGAAAAGCGCTTTCATAATTAGCCCTCAAACATAACAGATACCAATCGGTGGCTATTTCCGCATTATCTGTCCCAGTCAAAAGATAGGTCTCATCTAATTTTTGAAGGATTCGCTTGTCCGTATTAGGATCAATGGCTTGTAAAAAACGAAGCCACTCAAAAGTCGTCCAGTCTTTTTTAAGAATGGTATTCAAATCATACGTACTATTCTTGCTGACAATTTCCATCACCGAATCAATACTGTTAAATCGCTTCGCAACAACAACAGGAGTATTAGAAGGCAAGCCTGGTCCATATACCCACTCATCAATTCTTAATTTACGCCATGCAGTTTGTTCTGGAGCAACAAGAGGCTCAGGAGTTACTAATTGACTACTCAAGTAAGCTAAGAAATCTTCGGTGGTTAAAGAACTAAAAGCATGTGTAGTAAAATAGGATTTCAAAAAAGCATCCCACTTTTGACGACCATAATATTCTTCCAACATTCGTAAAAACAGATAACCCTTATCATAAGCAATATCTGTCATTCCCTCATCAGGATCACGATTTGCTAAATTTAATTTCAAATGCGTATCTGGACTTTTCTCCCCAAAATCTTGAATCGCAACCTTAACATCGTTCACATCCAAAGCAGCTTGCATTTCTGCAAAGTCTCTTCCATATAACTCTTCCATTATCCGTTGCTCCACATACATCGTAAAGCCTTCGTTCAACCAGAAATCATTCCAAGTCGCATTGGTTACCAAATTCCCACTCCAACTATGCGCCAATTCATGCGCAACCAAGTTTACCAAATCCTTCCTACCAGTTACGACAGTCGGAGTAGCAAAGGTTAAATTAGGATTCTCCATCCCCCCAAAAGGGAAACTAGGTGGCAATACAATTACATCAAATCTTCCCCACGCGTATTTGCCATATAATTTACTCGCGGCTTTTACCATCGAAGGCATCGCATCAAATTCATTAAAAACTGTGCTTGCATATGTTTGCTCCGCATAAATACCACATTCAGAATTTTGATAAGGAATATACGTCAACTTACCTACTGCAAGTGCTAACAAATACGAAGGAATTGGATGTGTCTGCTGATAATTATACTCATTTTTAGAATTAGTGCTCTTCGCATTATTACCTACACTCATCAATGCAAGAAATCCAGCAGGAACACTCAAATGAGCTTCATAAGTAAAACGAATTCCTGGAGCATCTTGACAAGGAACCCATGATCTAGCTAAAGCAGCCTCAGATTGGGTATATAAAAAGGGGTCTGTCTTGCTATGTGTTTGCGTAGGCTCCACCCATTGCAACGCTTGAGAAGCATCTGTTGTATGATAGAGAATTTCAACCTTTTTAGCTTCTTTATGAATAGGCACATGCAATGCTTGTCCCATAAATGCTAATTCGCTCATAGGCCCTAAAGACGCCTTCACAAGTTTTCCATTCACCTTGATAGCCTCTAAATTGATAGCAAGTCCTCTCGTATCAAAAATTATTTCTTTCGCATCTTGATCTACAATCTTGATATCCCAAATCGCAGTGGCATTTATCCGTTTAGTATTAAAATCAATGGCAGCATTCCAATCTAAATGGGTTACATAAGCCTGCTGTGGATTTGCAAAGGAATGTTGTGAGGCGTCAGGAATTTTATCGGCAGCACTCGCACTTAAACTAATCAAAACACCTGCTAAAACAAACAGGTATACCTTCATCCAATTATAAAATTTCATTACTTCGAATTATCAAGTTTTTCAAAAACTGAATTGTTACTAGTAAACTCCGGCACCAACTTTTTCATCTGCCCTACAATAGCGTTGTTATCCTGTGTTTCAAACAAAGAAATTAAGGTTATAATGCCGTCTTTCACCTCATTAAAAGGATACTCACGAACCTCTGCAATCATAATTTTTTCATGATGTGTCGGAATAGTATTCTCCTGCTGATTCAACAACTCCTCATACAATTTTTCACCCGGACGTAGTCCAGAGAAAACAATTTCAATATCCTTACCTAACTCCAATCCACTCAGACGAATCATTTTTTTAGCTAAGTCAACAATCTTCACACTTTCACCCATATCAAAAATCATTATCTCTCCCCCCTTCCCTATGGCGCCTGCTTCTAAAACTAATTGGCAAGCTTCTGGAATCGTCATAAAATAACGGGTGATGTCAGGGTGCGTTACGGTTATCGGTCCTCCTTCTTGAATCTGCTTTCTAAAAACAGGAATCACACTACCATTACTTCCTAAAACATTACCAAAACGAGTGGTTATAAATCTTGTGCTATTTTCCTCCGAACTGATCTTATCCAATGCCTGTACATACATCTCCGCAATACGCTTAGACGCACCCATAACTCCTGTCGGATTCACGGCCTTATCGGTACTAACCATGACCATTTTCTTAACGCCAAATTCTTTAGACAAGTCTGCAACAATCATTGACCCTTGCACATTCGTAAGAATGGATTCAGATGGATTATTCTCCATCAAAGGCACATGCTTATAAGCTGCAGCATGAAATACGATTTCTGGTTGGAATACGCTAAAAACTCTTTTCATTCGCTCTCTATTGCGTACATCCGCTAAAACAGTTTCATAAGCACAAGCCGTTTTTAACTCACGAAGTTCGTTCTCCAATTCGAATAATGGCGTTTCCGCTTGATCTAAAAGAAAAAGCTTTTCCGGAGCGAAATTCAAAATTTGACGAGCAATTTCAGAACCAATCGAACCTGCAGCTCCTGTCACTAAAACTCTTTTACCTTTTAACTCGTTAGAAATTTTATCAATATCTAATTTAATTGCAGGACGCTCTAACAAATCTTCAATTCTAACATTACGAACTTGATTAATACTAAGTTCCCCATTGATCCATTTATTCACAGGAGGAACATTCATAATTTGGATATTGTGCTGAATACCCCACTCAATTACCTTTTTCTTTCTATCCAAATCCGGTTGATGCGCTATAAACAATTGGTCAATCTGCTCATCAATCAAAACCTTATCTAAATCTGCAAAATCAATTACATTAACCCCCTCAATCTTTAAACCAACTCGTTTGGAATTATCCTCCACAAAAGCAACAATGTTATAGTTGTATTGCGGATCACGATCCATCATATTTTTAACAACAATACCTAACTCTGTAGGACCATAAACTAAAGCACTTAACTTATGCTTCTTATTGTTTAGGAATTCAAAATAAATCGTTTTAAACACCAAACGATAACCTGCTTGAAAAAAGACCACTAACAAAAATTCAATAACAACAATTGAAAATGGAATTAAATAAGATCCAAGCGATTTATGCAGAATAAAATTAATCAAGCCAAAAGTAATCGTTCCAAATAAAGTTGATAATACAATTCGCTTTCCATCTTCAGTGCTAGTGTATTTGACAATACCTGCATAGGTTTTAAAGTAAATTGAGAATACGGTTCGAATTCCTAATACAAGAGCAATAATCCATGAGATGTAAGTGAGTTCATGATTTGGAATATGAAATTCAAAACGCACCAAAAAAGCAAAGCCTAAACATAACAATACGATGAATAGATCGAGTAGAAAAATATAAACCCTAGAGAATTGTCTTAATTGCTGCAGCATATTAAACGAAAGAAATAGGTAAAACGGTCGTAAGTATGATTCGTAAATCCATCAATAAACTTCTATTCTGAATATACATCAAATTTAATTTTAACTTATCTGGCATTACAGATTGGATATAACCCGCCTCCGCATCTTCAAATGAAGCCAAAACATCGTTTTCATTACGATATTTAATGGACGCCAAATCCGTAATCCCCGGACGAACGGATAAAACTTTAAGTTGCTCTTGAGAATAAAGCTTAACATACTTCTCTACTTCGGGTCGAGGTCCGACCAAACTCATATCTCCAAGCAAAACATTTATTAATTGTGGCAATTCATCCAACTTGTATTTACGCAAATAATAACCTGATCGCGTAATACGACTATCCTTCATCCCAACGGTTAACAAGCCCTGCTTATCCGCCCCCGTTCGCATAGAGCGAAACTTTAGCAATTTGAAAGGTTTTTGATCTTTCCCAATTCTTTCTTGACGATAGAAAACACCGCCTCGACTATCCAACATCACCCAAATTGCAATAAGAGCAAAAAAAGGTAAAAGAATAATCAAACCTAGAATAGTAAAAAACAAATCAAATATTCGTTTCATCAAAAACTATGCATTTGAATTTTCTGCAAACAAACTATCAACGAATGACTTTGCATCAAATGACTGCAAGTCTTCCATTTGCTCTCCTACTCCGATATAACGAACAGGAATTTGAAACTGATTAGCAATCGCTAACACAACTCCACCTTTGGCCGTTCCGTCTAATTTCGTTAAAACAATACCTGTCACCTCCGTTACAGCAGTAAATTGCTTAGCCTGTTCAATGGCATTCTGACCGGTCGAAGCATCTAATACTAATAAAACTTCGTGAGGAAAATCGGCTTGCACCTTTTGCATCACACGTTTAATCTTACTCAATTCATTCATCAAGTTAACCTTGTTATGCAAACGTCCTGCAGTGTCAATCAATACAACATCCTTTTTATTGGCAACCGCTGATTGAACAGTATCAAATGCTACAGCACTTGGGTCGGCCCCTTGATGTTGCTTTACAATTTCAACTTTTGCGCGTTGCGACCAAATGGTTAACTGTTCAGTTGCAGCCGCTCTAAAAGTATCCGCAGCGCCTAACAAAACTTGTTTTCCAGCTACAGCAAATTTATTAGCCAATTTACCTATCGTAGTTGTTTTACCAACGCCATTAACGCCAACAATTAGCATTACAAAAGGTCCTGAGTGCTCATTCCATTTACTTTCAATACTTGGTTGCGAAGTAAAAATATTTAGAATCTCTTCACGTAAAATACGTTTCAATTCAGTCATGTCCATGTACTTATCCTTAGATACACGGTGTTGAATTTTATCAATAATTAAAGTGGTTGTCTCCATGCCTACGTCCGCACCCAATAAGGTCTCCTCCAAAGAATCTAGTACCTCTTCATCAACAGTCGACTTACCCAATAAAGCCTTATTAAGTTTATCCCAAAAACCAGTTTTAGTCTTTTCCAAACCTTGGTCAAGACGTTCTTTATTTTCTGGCTTAGATTTAAAAAAATCAAAAAATCCCATATGAATTAAATATCCTCAAAAATAACAAAACTATCCCTAAATACCTTGATAATCGCTTACTTTGCAGTATGAAATTGTTATTTGTATGCATTGGCAATATTTGCCGCTCTCCCATTGCAGAAGGAGTAATGAAAAAGTTATGTGAAGTGAAAGGATTAAAATGGGAAATAGATTCTGCAGGAACTTCCGGCTATCATCAAGGAGAAGCGCCACATGTCGACTCAATAAGGGTTTGTAAAGAAAATGAAATTGATATCAGTGAACAAAAATCACGTCCATTAAACCGTACTGACTTCAGACAATTTGATTTCATCTTTACCTTAGCAGAAGATGTACACAAAAGTGTCTTAGATTACAAACCAGAACATTCAACAGCAGAAATCATTTTGTTTTTGGATGCAATCCATCCAGGAGAAAACAAATCTGTTAAAGATCCTTGGTACGGCAATTCAAGTGACTATGAAGATGTGTATGAGCAAATTCATACATGTTGCGAAGCAATTTTAAGCCGTCTAACCGAACATTAATTTCTAATTTTTATTATTTTTGAGTTTCAACCCATCGAAAATGCAAATAGCAGTTATAGGCACAGGATATGTAGGATTAGTTACAGGTACTTGTTTCGCAGAGACAGGAAACAATGTAACATGTGTTGACATTGATCCAAAAAAAGTAGAGAAGCTAAATAATGGTGAATTAACCATCTACGAACCAGGTCTAGAAAACCTCTTTTTGCATAATAAAAAACAAGGTCGTTTACATTTCACCCTTGATCTTGCAGCAGCAATAAAAGACGCACAATTAATCTTTTTAGCGCTTCCAACTCCTCCTGATGAGGATGGATCTGCCGACTTAAAATACATTTTGAACGCAGCTGCTGATATCGGCAAATTATTGACAGACTACAAAGTAATCATTAATAAGAGCACGGTTCCTGTTGGTACCGCAGAAAAGGTTCGCGCCGCAATTGCAGCAACAACAACAGTTGAATTTGATGTGGTAAGTAATCCAGAATTCCTACGTGAAGGAATAGCTGTAGAAGATTTTATGAAGCCTGATCGCGTAGTAATAGGCTCTTCAAGTCCTAAAGCTGCTAAATTAATGGAAACCTTATATGAACCATTTGTTCGTCAAGGCAATCCAATTTATTTTATGGATGAACGTAGCGCCGAGCTAACAAAATATGCAGCAAACGCCTATTTGGCAATGCGTATTTCATTCATGAACGAAATAGCAAACCTTTGCGATAAAACAGGCGGTAACGTGGATATGGTTCGTCTAGGAATGGGTAGTGATACGCGTATTGGTAAACGTTTCTTATTCCCTGGAATCGGATATGGCGGAAGTTGTTTCCCTAAAGACGTTCTCGCGTTACATACCACTGCAAAGAATTACAATTACGACTTCAAAATATTAAGCAGTGTTATTAATGTGAATGAACTTCAGAAAAGCGTTCTTGTTGACACCATTTTAGCACACTTTGGAGGATCTGTTAAAGGTAAAAAAATCGGAATTTGGGGTTTAGCATTTAAGCCAAATACAGATGATATTCGGGAAGCACCAGCAATAAATATCATAAATGCCTTACTTGACGCAGGTGCGACAATTGCTGCATACGACCCTGCAGGTATGCCAAACATGAAAGAAAAGTTTGGTAATCGCATCGAATTCACAGACGATCAATATGCTGCCATTCAAAATGCGGATGCTCTCGCTATCCTAACAGAATGGAATGAATTCAGAACACCCGACTTTAATGAAATCACTAAGTTATTAAATGCTAAAGTTGTGTTCGATGGCCGTAACGTACTCTCCATTGATCAAATGAAAGAATTAGGTTATACCTACTACTCTATCGGCCGTCCTTCTGTAAAGGCTTAAGGACAACGCAACAAAATTAAATGTATCGGTCCGTTTCTCCAAAAACGAACGGTATCCATTTTGCTTATTTGCAACTTCTCTGCATCGGTAAACCCGTTGCTGAAATTACTATATATAATATAGCGAGGACTTTTAGCCGTATCAATATCTCCGCATAAAGCGCCCTGACTAGTATTGGTCAATTTCACCCAATCATTAGGCACGCATATAGGAAAATGAGATACAACCTCATTGTTTGAAATATTTTTCGCCTGCATGTATTTTTCCACAGAATCTCGTAATGGAAAATAACACATCGAAGCAGCCTGCACCTCCCTTCCATTCGCCATTCGCGCTGGATATTCCCAAAAATAACCACTCGTAACTCCGAAGAAACATACTACTGTTAATACTTTTGCTTTTGCAAAATCAACCTGCGCTAAAAGCCAAACAAATCCAATTGGAATCAAGATATGTAATACCAAAAAATAACGATGACAAACAGGAATATCAAAAAATGAAAACTGCAAGGCGAGTAATCCGAAAGCAATCACAAATACGAGTATTCCCTTTCGAATACGATTTAACTCTTTTTTAGCCATATAAGCCCACACAGAAAGTAGAGGTATCAATGCTAAATAACTCACGAAACCATAATCAAACAAGCGCCAAATGGACAGCAAAATTTTATACCCAAATCCAAAAAAACTAGACGGCACTAAGTGCTCTCCCGACCAAGCATTGCTGCTTGCATTGGTCCAATAACCACACATTAATTTATGAACTAACAACCAAAAGAAAGTGATTAAACCTGTCCCAATTATTAACCAAATATCTTTTTTAAAAAACTGTTGTAAAGTTCTTCTAAAGCCTGTTTCGAAAGTCATTAAAGCAAAAGAAATACCGACTAACATAATCACCATATTCACGCCACGTAATTGCGTAAATGCTAAGAACCAAAGCCAAATACCATATCGATTCCAAACATCTCCTTCGATAGTTCCTGATTTATAATTCCGAATCAACTTTAACAGACTCATCATGAAGGGAGCTAACATGATCCATTCATAGCCTAATTGATTCAATTGAGTAAAAAACTGCGTATCTGAAAGCAATAATATACAAAAGGCCCATTTCGACCATCTGTTTGTCGTGATTGCCCCAACTAATTCAAAAGCACAAAAAAGAGTAATAAATACAAAAGGCAATTGAACCCAATAGGCGACCAATAAACTCTTTCCAAAGATCTTCCATCCAATTGCTAACAATGCAGCGAATACCGGAGAATGCGCAACATCCCAATCTTTAGGCAAATGAAACACACTAGCACCGATCCCATGTTCAAAGAAATAATCTGCTATTCCTCCAACATAAGGCAGATTGTCCCAAAACAAGGGCCACTGCAAAAACAAAGGTAATGCCGCAAAAACCAAGGCAAACAAAAATGATTGCCTATTAAAATTAAAGATGAATTTTGAGCTTATTGACCCCATACCGAAGGATTCTTACGCCATTCTTGCAAATGCGCCACTTCCTCCGATTTTAAATACCCTTTATCAACGGCAAGATCGATCAAATAACTATAATCAGACAAGGTATAAAATGGACATTGCGCCGCAGCAAAGGCATCCTCTGCCGCTTGAAATCCATAAGTAAAAATCGCAACCATTCCAACCACTTCACCACCAGCACGACGAATCGCCTCTACTACCTCTAAACTACTTTTGCCAGTTGATATCAAATCCTCCACTACCAAAACTTTTTGTCCCGCTTCGATACGACCCTCAATCTGATTACTCAATCCGTGTCCCTTAGGCGCCGATCTAACGTAAGCAAATGGCTTATTCCAACAATCCGCCAATAAAGCCCCATGCGCAATACCTGCCGTAGCAACGCCAGCAACAACATCTACTTCAGAAAACTTTGCAGCCGCTAAAGCTGTTAAAGACTCTTTTATATACTGTCTGCATACTGGATAGGACAATGTTAGGCGGTTATCACAGTAGATTGGGGATTTCCAACCACTCGCCCAAGTAAAAGGCGTTTGAGGACTTAACTTGATTGCTTTTATTTGTAAAAGATAATCGGCAAGTGTCTTGGCTGTTTCTGCATTGTAAATCATAATGCAAAGTAACGAAATGGACTTAAGCTTTGCAAATAACAAACAATATGGCTGAAACTTTTACCGTGTACGTAAATCAGAAACCTCTCATACTTACGAATGACGAGGAACAATATTTTATGCCACCGGCTGAACATTACCAAAGCTATATTTATTGCAAATTCAAAACAGAAGAAGATATCGCACGAATTCTCAATATTTGCGATCAAGACGAACACCTGCAACTTGCGTTAGTTTATGCAGCCGATTTCGAAGCTTTCAAAAAAACATTCCGAGAACTCTTTACAGAAATAATGGCTGCGGGCGGTATTGTTAAAAATGAAGAAAAAGATATACTGCTTATCTTCAGAAAAGGGAAATGGGACCTTCCTAAAGGAAAGGCGGACGATGGTGAAAAGCCAGAAGAAACAGCAATACGCGAGGTAAAAGAAGAAACAGGACTCGTTAATTTAGAACTTGGCGCACCAATTCTAACAACGTACCACGCTTACAAAGAGGAAAAAGAACGCTTTCTTAAAACCACCTATTGGTTTGAAATGACTAGTTCAAAAGCAGAAAAACTAGTTCCTCAAGCAGAAGAAAAAATAACAGATATTCGTTGGGTGAGCCCTGATAATCTCGATGAATATACGTCCAATACCTACACAAACCTGCTTCCTATCTTCGACAAAATTGCTAATTAATGCTTCGTCAAAGCATTCTATTGTGCATTCTATTTACACCCTTCCTCTTCTCCCTTTCTGAGAAGCAAGAAGAAATAGTTTTTAACCCTAAGACCTTTATCCCTGATACCGCTGTAAACGGTATAGCATTATTGCATTGGAAATCGGTTATCGCACATTTCGAAGAAGATACCGACTTCGTCAGCAAACGTCTCTACCGACACAAAGAGCTTGATTTCCCTTACGCAGATTTCACCAACTCTCTCGAATCAGAACGACTGCAACTTTTTACCCATCCGGGGTATGGTTTACATGAATTTGCCATGGCAGAAATACGTGTCAAAGTAGCTAGTGAAATGCCCTGCCGAGGCTGTGTAAAATTTCCTGATGATCAATATATCAGCTCGCGCGGAATAAAAATAGGAATGTCCGAAAATGAACTCCTTAAAATACTGGGTGAACCTCGCCAAAAAACAACCTATCAAGGAGCATTAGTATACAACTACTGGTTGATGAACACCGAAAACAGGCGTTTTTTAGCCAGATATAACCATGAAAAATGGTTTGGCGACTATTACTTCAAAGATGGAAAATTATGTCAGTACCATATCGGCTTTGACACCTACTAGTTCACAGGCTCTGTCCAATCTCCATTATCCTTAATTAGCTGAATCAATTCCTGAACAGCAATATCACTAGACAATCCTTTTTTAACAACCTCCTTACTCTTGTAAAGCGTAATCTTTCCCGGACCACTTCCTACATATCCATAATCCGCATCTGCCATTTCACCAGGTCCGTTCACAATACATCCCATAATCGCAATCTTAACACCTTTGAGATGATTGGTAACGGAGCGAATACGTGAAGTCGTTTCTTGTAAGTCGAATAATGTTCGTCCACAACTCGGACAAGAAATATATTCTGTCTTAGAAATACGGGTACGAGTTGCTTGAAGTATGGAGAAAGACGTATTGTTCAAGAACTGATTATTATCCGTTACCGGTAAATACGTTCGACCCTTCATTTGTAAATTCTGCAAAGATCCTGGTTCGTTCATCAACCAAACGCCGTCACCTATTCCGTCTAAAAACAAAGTACCTGCATTTATGCTAAAATCTATCAATTGCGCATCAATTGATTTAGCAGAAGATTCTGCCACCAATACCAACGGACCTGTATATCCTAAAGCTTCTAAACCGAACACAAAATCTCTAACGCAAGCCATGGCATGTTCCGAACTACTGTATAAACACAAGACAATATTCTTCTTTGACTGAAGTGCTGCAACAACCTGATTTGTCTTCGTAACGAATGTGTCTATAGCAACAAAAGTACATTCTAAAGACTCAAGCGCATCTAATACAGAAACATCTGCAATCAGCTGCGGGTATTGAAATAAAGGATAATACCCCTTTTCCTCCTTTACTAATTGCCATTCTGCAAAATCTAAAACAACTTTCAAAGTACCTGGCAACGCAAAAGGAATTCTACGTTTACCTGTATAAATAAAATCAGTCGCTGTATCCTTTAAATTCCATTTATCCGTGGCTGCATCATAGTTATACCCCACCCCACTTAACGACTCTCTTGTTAAATGCTCCACATGCATAAAATCAGCAAAAGCAACCGGCACATGCTTACCACCAATCATTCCAACAGAATTAGAAATTCTACGTTTGTATTCAGAAGGATTAATGCTAGAAGGATGAACAGCGCGCTCCGTTAATGCAATGCCCTGATTATATTTTGAAACCAAGTCCTTACAAACAGGAATTTCAAATTCAGGGTCCTCCGTCAACGAAACACGAACGGTGTCGCCTATTCCATCTTCCAATAAAGCCCCTATTCCAATCGCTGATTTAATACGACCATCTTCTCCGTCACCCGCTTCCGTCACACCCAAATGCAATGGATAACATTCACCAAACTCACCTTGCATTCTATCCACCAACAAACGATAGGCCTGAACCATTACCTGCGGATTAGAACTCTTCATCGATAATACAATGTTGTGGAACGACTCATTTCTACACACACGAAGAAACTCTAAAGCACTTTCCACCATGCCGTGCGCCGTATCTCCATATCTACTCATAATACGATCACTTAAGGAACCGTGATTAGTTCCAATTCGCATTGCTGTTCCATGCTCTTTACAAATCTTAACTAAGGGAGAAAAACGCTCATAAATACGATCAATCTCTTCTTGATACTCCGCATCGGAATATTCCAACTGTTCAAACTTCTTCTTATCAATATAATTCCCTGGATTAACACGAACCTTTTCAATGATGCGTGCAGCTAGTTCTGCGGCATTCGGTGTAAAATGAATATCTGCCACAATAGGCGTTTCATAACCACGCTTACGCAATTCATTCTTAATCTCTTGCAAATTCTGCGCTTCCTTCAAACTAGGCGCAGTGATACGTATCAATTCCGCTCCAGCTTCAATACAACGAATACTTTGCTCTACCGTAGCGATAGTGTCCATCGTATCTGTCGTAGTCATCGTTTGCACTTTGATACTACTTCCATTACCAATTGAAAGATTACCAACCTTAACCTCACGCGTTATCAAACGCTTATAATTCGGAGAAAATAATTGCATACCGTAAAATTAATAAACAAAATCAATAACACCTTATACAAGCAAGATTAGATAATGGTTCTTTGCTGTTAATATTTCACTAATTAGCGCCCTTTCATTCTTAGTTAATTTTGAATTGATTATCTTAGCGTTTCCCACCAATTCTAGTCAAAATGCAGGATAATTTACTACAAGCCTTATTGAGTTGCATAGGACCAGGATTGTTTCTTATCCTGTCTATGGGACCGGTGGCTTTCACAGTCATTAATACCAGCCTAAATAAAGGGTTTAAAATTGCACTATTCCTAATCGCAGGTATTACGCTTAGCGACATGTTCTATATTTTCCTAAGTAATTTTGGCGCATCCACACTGATAACCAACAAAATCAAATGGGTGTACAACTTAGGAGGATTAATTTTAATTGGATACGGACTTTACCTTTGGTTGCAGAAACCAAAAATGGATGAAAGTCATCTTCAAATTAAAAAGAATACCCACTGGATGCATTTAGCAAAGGGGTTTATGATCAATTTCACTGCACCAGGTGTAATCCTCTTCTGGACAGCCAATGCAGGAGTTTTAGCCAATGAAGGATTCACAACTGCTGAAAAAATCGTTTATTTTGGCGGAATACTTTTGATGGTAAACGCCTCCGATATAGCCAAAGCCTATTTTGCAGAAAAGCTAAAAAAATGGCTTTCACCAATGATAATTCACCGTATTCAACAAGTATTAGGAATCGGGATGATTATCTTCGGTGTTGTGTTAATTTATAAAGGATTCAAGTAATAAATAAATGGAAAATCAAAGCGACAAGTTTCAACAGGTTATCAGCCATACAAAAGAATATGGCTTCGTGTTTCAAAGTAGTGAATTATATGACGGTCTTGCAGCGGTATATGACTACGGTCAATATGGCGTAGAACTAAGAAGAAATTTACGCGACTATTGGTGGAAATCAATGGTTCAAATGAACGATAATATCGTCGGAATCGATTCTGCCATTTTTATGCATCCCTCTATTTGGAAAGCATCCGGACACGTTGACAATTTCAACGACCCGATGGTTGACAATAAAGACAGTAAGAAACGTTATCGCGTAGATGTGATTATCGAAGATAAAGCAGCACAATATGAAGCAGCTGGTGATAAAGCTACCGCCGACGCGTTAATTGCCTCTATGGACAGCCTTTTAACGAATGCTGACTTTGCCGGACTCCGCCAGTTATTAATTGATCACAATATTGTTTGCCCTTTAAGTGGAACCAGCAATTGGACAGACGTTCGTCAGTTCAATCTAATGTTCTCCACCCAAATGGGCTCCGTTAGCGAAGACTCTGACACCATTTACCTTCGTCCTGAAACAGCTCAAGGAATTTTTGTTAATTTCCTAAACGTTCAGAAAACAGGAAGAATGAAGATTCCTTTTGGAATTGCACAAGTGGGTAAAGCTTTCCGTAATGAAATCGTGGCGCGTCAATTTATCTTCCGTATGCGCGAATTCGAACAAATGGAAATGCAATTCTTTGTTCGCCCTGGAACTGAAATGGAATGGTATAATCACTGGCGTGAAAAGCGTATGGCGTGGCACAAAAGCCTTGGTATCGACGCTTCTATGCTTCGTTATAAAGAACACACCAAACTCGCACACTATGCAAATGCAGCCGTAGATATCGAGTTCAATTTCCCGTTTGGTTTCAAAGAAGTAGAAGGAATTCATAGTCGTACAGACTTCGATTTGAAACAACATCAAACATTCTCAAAAAAGAAAATTCAATACTTCGACAACGATCTTAACGAGGAAGGAAAGCCTTATGGCAATTATATTCCTTTCGTTGTAGAAACATCTGTTGGTTTGGATCGCCTTTTCCTATTAACACTTTGCAATGCCTTCGAAGAACAGGTCATTCCGAAAGAAGATGGAACCAGCGATAGCCGTTCCGTATTACACCTTCCTGCAATCATTGCTCCTTATAAAGTTGCCATTTTACCACTTCTAAAAAAGGATGGTTTACCTGAAGCTGCTCGTAAAATTGCGGATGAATTACGTCCGTTCCACTCTATTTTCTATGAAGAAAAAGATACAATTGGTAAACGTTACCGTCGTATGGATGCTATCGGTACTCCATTCTGCGTGTGCGTAGATCACCAAACATTAACGGACGGCACGGTTACCATCCGCGACCGTGATAAAATGACGCAAGAACGCGTTCCAGCATCCTCTTTAAAAGAAATCATCGACCAGGCCGTTAGAATGCCGATTTTATAGATTATTTACTGCTTTCGTTGTACCTTTGCGCCGTATGTTGTCCTTTATAAAAAATGAAGTGGCCGCAGCGGCGCAAACGCTTTTCGGTCAGACTATTGATGCTAATGCAATTCAATTGAATCCTACACCTCCTGAATTCAAAGGTGATTGTACGATTGTTGTATTTCCTTTTACTAAATTCTCCAAATTAGGACCAGAGCCTACTGCAACTGCAATTGGAAATCAATTGAAGTTACAGCTCCCTACTCTTGCAGATTTTAATGTGGTGAAAGGTTTTCTTAACCTCACATTATCCGATGAATTTTGGTTGAATCAATTTCAATCGAAATTCAATCAAGAATCGGTTCATCAAATTACTCCGAATGATAAACGAGTAATGGTGGAATACTCTTCTCCTAATACAAATAAACCGCTTCACTTGGGGCATGTTCGCAACAACCTTCTCGGGCATGCGATCGCAGAAATACTAGGTGCTGCAGGAAACCATGTGATTAAGGCGAACCTTATCAATGATCGTGGCATCCATATTTGCAAAAGTATGATCGCTTGGCAAAAATTCGGTAACGGAGAAACCCCTGCCAGCGCTAGTATGAAAGGTGATCATTTAGTGGGTAAATATTATGTGCTATTTGATCAAGCCTACAAAAAAGAAATTGCTCAGCTAATAAGTGAAGGCAAAACGGAAGACGAAGCAAAAGCGCAAGCACCGATTATTATCGAAGCGCAAAACATGTTGAGAGATTGGGAAGATGGTAACGAAGCTGTGCTTACACTTTGGAAGACCATGAATGAATGGGTATATGCTGGCTTTAACGAAACTTATGCTAAAATGGGTGTAAGCTTCGACAAAATGTACTACGAATCACAAACCTATTTATTAGGTAAAGATATTATCAAGGAAGGTCTTGAATCAGGTGTTTTCTTTCAAAAGCCTGATAATTCCGTTTGGATAGACCTTACCGCAGATGGCCTAGATCAAAAACTAGTGCAGCGTAGCGACGGCACCTCCGTTTATATCACACAGGACATTGGTACCGCACAGAAGAAATATGATGATTTCAATATCGACCAATCAATTTATGTGGTTGGAAACGAACAAGATTATCATTTTAAAGTGTTGCAGTTAATTTGCAAAAAGCTGAACAAGCCTTACGCTGACGGTATTTACCACATGAGCTACGGAATGGTAGAATTACCTACCGGTAAAATGAAAAGCCGTGAAGGTACCGTTGTTGATGCCGATGATTTAATGAAAGAAATGATTGAAAGTGCAAAAACAATCACTGAATCAGCAGGTAAGGATCAAGGGTTTTCGGAACGAGAGAAATCAGAACTTTATAATGATATTGGCTTAGGTGCATTAAAATTTTTCTTGTTGAAAATCGATCCTAAAAAGAAAATGCTCTTCAATCCAGAAGAAAGTATCGATTTCCATGGATTCACAGGACCATTTGTTCAATACACCCACGCACGTATACAATCCATTTTAAGAAAAGCGAATGATGAAAATTCGCATGCCTCTATTAATCTCAGTGAGACTCATTCCCTAAATAATGAGGAAAAAGAATTAGTAATGGCTTTGTTACAATTGAACAATAAAATAAAAGAAGCCGCTGATAATCTGAGTCCAGCAATTATTGCCAACTACGCTTATCAAATCGCTAAATCATTCAATACTTTCTATGCTGAACACTCAGTATTAAAAGCAGAGAATACACAAAAGGAATTCCGTCTTGCGTTAGCAACTTACACGGCTAAAGTCCTTAAATATACGCTTCACCTGATCGGCATTAACGCGCCTAACAAAATGTAATGCCCTATGTCTCAAACTAAAATTGTCGCAACTGTCGGACCTGCATGTAATACACATGAACACTTAACAAACCTTGTGAAGGCTGGTGTAAACGTTTTTCGTCTAAACTTTTCGCACGGCACTCATGAAAGTCATTTAAGTGTGATTGAATTGATTCGTCAAATTAATCGCGAATTAGATACCCATGTTGCAATACTAGGCGACTTACAAGGACCAAAACTTCGCGTAGGTGAAATCGAAGGTGGTGCAATAGAATTGCAACCTAACGACACGATAACTTTTACCCATATCCCAAAATTAGGAACCCGTGAAGAATTGTATGTAAGTTATCACAACCTACATGCCGACGTGGAAGTGGGTCAAACGATTCTTGTGGATGATGGAAAGATAGAATTGCGCGTAATCGCAATCGACCACGAAAATGAGCGTGTAACACTTCTAGCCCCCTATGGTGGTAGGATTGCTTCTAAAAAAGGAATCAATTTACCAAATACAAAAATATCTCTCCCTTGTTTAACGGAGAAAGACTTAAAAGATCTTGATTTTATTATCGAACATCACTTGGATTGGGTAGCCCTTTCATTTGTTAGAAAGCCAAGCGATATCATCGAATTAAAAAACATTATTGAAAAACAAAATAGCTTCATCAAGGTAATTGCCAAAATAGAAAAACCAGAAGCCTTAGAATACCTTCGAGAAATTATTTTGGAGGCCGATGGCGTAATGGTGGCCCGTGGCGATCTTGGTGTAGAATTACCAGTGGAGAAAATACCATTGATTCAACGTACTATCATCAAAAAATGTATTCATCGTGCTAAGCCAGTAATAATGGCCACACAAATGATGGAATCCATGATGGAAAACACCAAACCTAGCCGCGCAGATATCACCGATGTGAGTAATGCCGTTTGGGAAGGTGCTGACGCTGTCATGCTTAGTGGTGAAACCGCGAACGGCAAGCATCCTGTTTTGGTTGTAGAAACCATGAAGAAGATCATTGACGAAGTGGAAAAGGAAGAAGGTGTCTACAATAGAAATTTGATTCCACAGAAACACTCACCAACATTCTTATCGGATGCGCTTTGTTATAACGCAGCCAAAATTGCAGATGATGTAGAAGCGAATGCAATCATTGCACATACAAGGAGCGGCTATACCGGCTTCATGATTAGTAGTTTTCGCCCACATTGTCCTATTTACTTGTTTACAGATCGCCCATCTTTCGTAAATCAGAGTTCTTTATGTTGGGGTGTACAACAATCTTACTACTTCCCGAATTTAAATGCCATCGATGATATGATTGCTTATTCAATAGAAATATTGAAAAACAACAAAAAGATCAAAGAAGGTGACACCGTGGTGAACACAGGCGCCATGCCAACACATGCACAAGGCCCAACAAACATGTTAAAAATCTCAACCGTTAAATAATATGGAAGCTAAAAAACCGAGCGATTCGCTAACGATAATGACGGAATTAGTCCTTCCAAATGATATCAACCTATTAGGAAACCTAATGGGTGGACGTTTATTGTATTGGATGGATATTGCTTCCGCATTGGCTGCATCCAAACATGCCATGTCTTCAGTGGTAACGGCTTCAGTAGATAACGTTTCTTTCAAACAACCGATCAAATTAGGTTCGGTGATTACAATCGAAGCAAAAGTTACACGAGCATTCAAAACTTCTATGGAAGTACATATGGTAGTCTATGCGCAGACACTGCGCCATGGTAAGAAGGTAACTTCAAATGAAGCCTTTTATACGTTTGTTGCTTTAGATGAAAACGGGGTTCCATTAGATGTTCCTCCAATCATTCCAGAGACTGATCAGGAAAAGGCCGTTTTTGAGGGCGCAGAGCGTAGAAGAGAAGTCAGACTGGTACTTGCCGGTAAAATTAAAGCGCACGAAGCAGAAGCGTTAAAAAAGCTGTTTTCTCAAGAGTAATTCTTTCTTCTCCTTTTTTCGTTTTCCTCCATTCTAATAAAACAAAAAGCCCATTCTTTCGAATGGGCTTTTTTATGCGTTGCTTGAATTAAATTATTCAGCAGATGTTTCTGTAGCTTCGCTAGCCGGAGCTTCACCTTCGTCCTTGGTAGCTTTCTTACGAGTACCACCAGCACGACGAGTTTTCTTAGCAGGAGCTGCAGCAGCACCTGATTTTTGTTGAGCTTTGCTTTGGTAAGTTGTGTTATAGTCAACCAACTCAATCATCGCCATATCAGCGCTATCTCCGGGACGGAAACCAACTTTAATGATACGAGTATATCCTCCAGGACGATTAGCAATCTTTTCAGCAACACCACCGAACAATTCAGTGATAGCATATTTATCTTGCAAATAAGAGAATACAATACGACGATTGTGTGTATTATCAACCTTAGCACGAGTCAATAAAGGCTCAACATAACGACGCAAAGCTTTAGCTTTAGCTACCGTAGTGATCATACGCTTATGTTTGATAAGCGAAATGGTCATATTGGCCAAAAGCGCATCACGATGTGCTTTTGTACGACTTAACTGGTTTACTTTTCTTCCGTGTCTCATGATTTATTTGACGCTAGTCTTTTTTAGGGTAAGGAATTAATCTTCTAATTTGTATTTGCTGAGGTCCATACCGAAGTGTAAACCTTTTTCGTGTACCATCGCTTCGATTTCAGTCAAAGACTTCTTACCGAAGTTACGGAATTTCAACAAATCATTAAGATCAAACTTAACCAACTCACTTAAGTTATTAATCTTTGCAGTTTTTAAGCAATTGTAAGCACGAACACTTAAATCTAAATCTTCAAGTGGAGTCTTCAATAGTTTTCTCATGTGTAAAACATGATCATCAACTACTTCGTGAGCAGACTCGCTGAAATCATCGAAAGTGATTTTTTCATCGCTGATCAACATCAAATGTTGAATCAAGATTTTAGCAGCATCTTTAACAGCCTCTTCAGGGTGAATAGTGCCGTCAGTAGTAACATCCAAAATCAACTTTTCGTAATCCGTCTTTTGTTCAACACGCGTATTTTCAATAGCGTATTTAACATTCTTGATTGGAGTATGAATAGAATCTATTGCAATTGTTCCTAAAGCACCTTCTTTGTTTTTGTTATCTTCCGCAGGAACATAACCGCGACCATTTTCAATCGTTAATTCGATATTCAAATTAGTAGCAGGATCCATACGACATAACAACAAATCAGGATTCATTACCATGAAACTAGTAGTATGTTTACCAATAGTTTCAGCACGTAATTCTTCTTTACCTTTGATGCTTAAAACGATTTTTTCAGAGCTAAGGTCGGTATCAATTACTTTTTTCAAGCGCACTTGCTTCAAATTCAAAACGATTTCTGTAACGTCTTCCATTACACCTTTAATCGTAGAAAATTCATGCTCAACACCACTGATTTTGATGTTAGTAATTGCATATCCTTCTAATGATGATAACAATACGCGACGCAAAGCATTGCCTATCGTTACTCCAAAACCAGGCTCTAATGGACGGAATTCGAATGTACCTTCGAAGTCGTTTGCCTTGTTTAGGATAATTTTATCTGGTTTTACGAAATTTAATAAAGCCATTTTATATTTAATTGAAAGTGAAGGAAAGTGATTAAGATTGATTGGAAATATCCAAAATCAAGTTTAATCAGTGGATTACTTAGAGTAAAGTTCAACGATAAGTTGTTCCTTGATATTCTCAGGAATCTGATCTCTTTCAGGCATTGCGATGAAAGTACCCTCCATTTTATCTTCGTTCCATTGCAACCAAGGGAAATTCTTTCCTTTGTTACGCAATGAAGTTTGAATTACCTCCATTTCACGAGCTTTCAACGTAACTGTCACAACATCACCTTTACGCAAAGTGAATGATGGAGAATTAGTATTAACACCGTTAACCTCAATGTGGTTATGACTAACCAATTGACGAGCAGCACGACGAGTAGGAGCAATTCCTAAACGGAATACTGTGTTATCTAAGCGTGCTTCTAACAATTTCAACAAGTTTTCACCTGTTACTCCATGTTTACGCGCAGCTTCGACAAATATTTTGCGGAATTGACGTTCCAAAATGCCATAAGTGTATTTGGCCTTTTGTTTTTCTTTCAATTGCAAAGCATAGTCAGACTGCTGCTTTTTCTTACGTGCCATACCATGCATACCGCTCGGATAATTCTTGCGATCGAAGGCTTTATCGGCACCGAAAATAGGTTCACCAAAATTACGAGCAATTTTGGAAGCTGGTCCTGTGTATCTAGCCATTTTATATAGGGTTGTTTAAATTAATAAAGATTATACACGTCTTGCTTTCGGAGGACGACATCCGTTATGTGGCATTGGAGTTACATCACGTATGATAGTAACTTCGATACCTGTTTGTGAAATCGCACGAATCGCAGACTCACGTCCTGATCCTGGTCCTTTTACAAACACTTCACACTTACGCATTCCTGCATCATGAGCTACTTTCGCAGCGTCAGAAGCAGCCATTTGAGCAGCATAAGGTGTGTTTTTCTTAGATCCACGGAAACCCATTTTACCAGCTGATGACCAAGAGATCACCTGTCCAGTTTTGTTTGTCATGGATACAATTAAGTTATTGAATGAAGCCTGGATGTGTGCAACACCTTCAGCATCAGTTTTAACTGTTTTCTTTTTGGTAACTTTCTTCCCTGCGCCTGCAGATGAGGTTTTTGCCATTGTCTTTTAATTTAATTTTAAGCACGGTTTAAATGTATCCCGAGCAACCTTAAGCCGCGCGAAAATAATACATTATTTTGACCTGAACTAATTTTATTTTGTAGGTGCCTTTTTCTTACCTGCAACTGTCTTACGTTTACCCTTACGAGTACGTGAGTTAGTACGTGTACGTTGTCCACGCAAAGGCAATCCCTTACGATGACGAATACCACGGTAACAACCGATATCCATCAAACGCTTAATGTTTAACTGGATTTCGCTACGTAGAGCTCCTTCCACTTTCCATTCATTGTTGATAATCGTACGAATTTTATTCAATTCGTCATCATTCCAATCTTTTACCTTTTTAGATGGGTCGATGCCGGCTTGCAAAAGAATTTTGCGGCCACCGCTGCGACCAACACCGAACAAATAGGATAATCCTACTTCGCCGATTTTGTTTTTAGGTAAGTCTACACCTGAAATACGGGCCATGTTTTGTTATGTTAGTTTGTAGAAATTTAAAATCGATTATCCTTGACGTTGTTTAAAACGAGGATTTTTCTTGTTAATGATGAACAATTTGCCCTTTCTGCGGACAATTTTGCAGTCTTCACTTCTTTTTTTGATGGATGCTCTAACTCTCATGATTGAGTAATTTATGCTTCTTTAATTGTTAGTTTATTTATAACGGAAAATGATACGTCCTCTTGTTAAATCGTACGGACTCATTTCCACCTGAACTCTATCTCCTGGAAGAATACGAATATAGTGCATGCGCATCTTTCCAGAGATCGTTGCTAAAATAGAGTGACCATTTTCCAACTTTACTTTGAACATCGCATTGCTATTCGCTTCTTCGATTGTACCGTCTTGCGTTATTACATCTTGTTTTGCCATTATGCAAAATAACTTGTATTTAAATTTTTATTGGATAACTCCGCCTGTTCCACAATACTGAAATCACTCAATATCACTGGTCCCGACTTAGTTAAGGCAATGGTATGTTCATAATGTGCAGACGCTTTACCGTCCTTCGTTATGTAAGTCCAACCATCTTCCGCCACTCCTAATTCTTTCTTCCCTAAATTAATCATCGGCTCTATTGCTATAACCAATCCCTCTTGTAACTTCTTTCCTGCACCTCTTCTTCCATAATTAGGAATCTGAGGATCCTCGTGCAACTCTCTTCCAACTCCATGACCAACTAGCTCTGTCACAACACTATAACCATTTCCTTCACAATGACTTTGAACAGCAAAGCCAATATCACCTACTCTATTATTCACTTTCGCTTGATCTATACCTAGATATAAACTCTGTTTTGTAACACGCAATAAATTAAGTACTTCTTCTTTCACATTTCCAACCGCAAAGGTATATGCTGAATCACCAATAAAGTCATTCATCTTCACCCCAATATCCACTGAAATAATGTCTCCGTCCCGAATTACATAATCATTAGGTAAACCATGCACAACAGCATCATTTACACTAATACAAGTAGCAAATGGATAAGCTTGATCATACACTTGATATCCCTTAAATACCGGATATCCACCATTTTTAGTAATAAAGTCATCAGCAACCTTATCTAAATCTAATGTTGTTACACCTGGTGCAATCACTTTAGCTACTTCAGCTAAAGCCGCACTGACTAACAAAGAACTTTTTTTTATTAATTCGATCTCCTCAGATGTCTTATACGTAACCTCACTCATCGCTTAAAGAATTATCCTTGAGGAACAGCAATTGCAGAGTTTGCAACTTGACGACCTTTAATACGACCATTCTTCATCAAACCATCATAGTGGCGACTTAATAAATGGCTTTCAACTTGTTGAAGTGTATCTAGGATAGTTCCTACCATGATAAGAATTGAAGTACCTCCAAAGAAATTAGCAAACTGAGAGTTGATGCCGATTACACGAGCGAATGCAGGCATAATTGCAACCAAAGCTAAGAATACAGATCCTGGTAAAGTAATACGAGAGATAATGCTATCAATGTATTCAGCAGTCTTTTTACCCGGTTTAACACCTGGGATAAAGCCATTGTTACGTTTCATCTCATCAGCCATTTGAACAGGATTAATAATCAAAGCTGTGTAGAAATAAGTAAAAGTAACTACTAATAAACCGAACAATAAATTATAACCAAACCCTTCGTAGTTAGAGATGTATTGTACAAAACTATTATTAGGGAACATTTGCAAGAACAAACTAGGTACGAACATAATTGCTTGAGCAAAGATGATAGGCATAACACCTGCAGCATTTACTTTCAAAGGCAAATATTGACGAACACCACCATACTGCTTATTACCAATGATACGTTTAGCGTATTGAATAGGAATTTTACGAGTACCTTGTACTAACAAGATAATAAAGAACAATACGAACACCAAGAAAATCATTTCTACTAAGAACATAATCATTCCACCTCCCGCGCGTTGTACTTTACTATCTAATTCGCTCCAGATAGCCTGAGGAAAACGAGCCATGATACCGACCATGATCAATAAAGAAACACCATTTCCGATACCTTTATCTGTAATACGCTCACCTAACCACAGTGCGAACATCGTTCCCGCTGTAAGTGTCACGATTGTAGAGAACCAAAACAAACCTGGAGCAATCGTAATACCACCTGCTTCAACTTGATTGTTAAGATAAGTAACGTAAGCAATTGATTGCAAAGCAGTTATCACAATAGTTGCAAAACGTGTATATTGATTCAATTTACGACGTCCACTTTCACCGTCACGCTGTAATCTTTGGAAGTAAGGAACAGCCATTCCTAACAATTGCAATGCAATGGAAGCGGAGATATATGGCATGATACCTAATGCAAAGATTGAAGCGCGAGAGAATGAACCTCCCACAAATGTGTTGAACAAACCAAGTAAGCCGCTACCAGCGTTCGCACCTAATTTAGACAACATGTTGGGGTTAATACCAGGAAGAACAACGTATGAACCGAAACGATAAATAGCAATTAACAATAAAGTTAATGCTATCTTATCGCGCAATTCTTTAATTGCCCAGATATTACGAATCGTATTTAAGAATCTTTTCATGAACTAAAGTTATTAATTACTTCAGAATTTCAGCAGTTCCACCTAAAGCTTCTACTGCAGATTTTGCTTTTTCGCTGAAAGCGTGAGCCTTCACATTTACTTTAGAAGCCAAAGCTCCATTAGCCAAGATTTTCAACTTAGCGTCTTTAGAAATAAGACGGTGTTGACGCAACAATTCAACATCTACTGTATCAGTAGAGAACTTAGTTGCATAGTGAGTCAAATCGTTAAGATTCAAAACCATATATTCAACACGGTTCAAAGACTTGAAACCACGTTTTGGTAAACGACGTTGGATTGGAGTTTGACCACCCTCATGACCACGCTTAGATTTATAACCAGCACGTGATTGCGCACCCTTATTACCTTTCGTAGCAGTTCCGCCATGACCCGATCCTTCACCGCGACCGATACGTTTTTCAGATTTTACAGATCCTTTGGCAGGACGTAAATTATGTAAATTCATAATTAACTCTTTTGTTTATTTACAATTAAACGTTTTCAACTTTAACCAAGTGATTCACTTTGCGAACCATTCCCAAAATTTGAGGAGTTGCTTCGTGTTCTACACATGAATTAAGTTTATTCAAACCTAAAGCCTTAATAGTAGCTTTCTGATCGTACTTACGATCGATAGCACTGTTTACGTATGTTATTTTAATCTTAGCCATCTTGTTATTCCTTTGATCTTTTTAGATTAACCGTTGAAAACGCGTTTCATACTCATAGAACGGTGATGACCAATTGTCATTGGATCACGTAAGCTTTCTAAAGCATTGATCGTTGCCTTAACAACGTTATGAGGATTAGAAGAACCTAATGATTTAGCCAATACGTCAGTTACACCAGCACTTTCCAAAACCGCACGCATAGCACCACCCGCGATTACACCTGTACCATGAGAAGCTGGAGCGATACGAACGCGACCTGCGCCGAATTTACCCATTTGCTCATGAGGAACAGTTCCTTTCATGATAGGCACTTTAACTAAGTTTTTCTTAGCATCTTCAGTAGCCTTTGTAATAGCTTCAGAAACTTCACGCGCTTTACCTAAGCCGTGCCCTACGATTCCGTTACCATCACCTACCACAACTAATGCAGAGAAAGTGAAGGTACGACCACCTTTAGTTACTTTTGTAACACGACCAACATTAACTAGTTTTTCCTTTAGTTCTAGTTCGCTAGCCTTTACGCGTTGTACATTTTCAGACATATGATTGTTTCAATGTTTTTGATTAGAAATTAAGTCCTGCTTCACGTGCTGCATCAGCAACGGCTTTAACACGACCATGATATAAGAAACCATTACGATCAAATACTACGTTAGTAATACCAGCCGCTTTTGCGATTTCAGCGATTTCCTTACCTACTAATTTTGACTTTTCAGTCTTAGCAACCTTAGGAAAACCTTTCTTAAGAGAAGAAGATGTAGCAACAACAGTATGCGTGTCGTCATTAATCAACTGAACATAAATTTCAGCAGTACTACGGAACACACACAAGCGCGGACGCTCAGAAGTACCATGTAACGTTTGACGGCTACGTGATTTGATTTTTTCTCTACGAGTGGAATTATGATTAACCATTTTCTATTTTGTTTGCCGTTACATCCCGGATGTAACGATTGAATATTATTTACCTGCAGTTTTACCAGCCTTACGACGCAATACTTCGCCAACGTATTTGATACCCTTTCCTTTGTATGGCTCAGGCTTACGTAATGAACGAATCTTTGCAGAAATAGCACCCAACAATTCCTTATCATGACTTTCTAAAGTAACGATTGGGTTAGAACCTTTTTCAGTTGCAGTAGCAACCTTAATTTCTTTTGGCAATTGGATGATAATATTGTGAGAGTAACCCACAGCAATATCTAAATTTTGACCAGTGTTGCTAGCTTTGAAACCCACACCCACTAATTCTAATTTTTTAGTATAACCTTCAGCTACACCTGTAACCATATTAGCTATCAAAGCGCGGTATAAACCGTGAAGTGCTTTGTGACGCTTTTGGTTAGTTGGGCGTTCAACTGTTAATGTATCACCAGATACAACTAATTGAATATCGCTGTCAATCTTACGAGACAACTCCCCTTTTGGACCTTTAACAGTCACTTCATTATTAGGAGCAACAGTAACTGTTACGCCTTTTGGAAGAGTGATTGGAGCTTTACCTATACGAGACATAGTAATTTTTTAATGAGCTATTAGAAAATATGACACAATACTTCGCCACCAACATTACTGTTACGAGCTTCTTTATCTGTCATTATACCTTTAGATGTAGAAACGATGGCAATACCCAAACCATTCTTCACGCGTTTGATATCATGCATTCCGCTATACTTACGTAGACCTGGACGGCTTACGCGAACCATTTCACGGATAGCTGGTAACTTAGTTACCGCATCATACTTCAAAGCGATTTTGATAACACCTTGTTTGTTAGGAGTTTCCTGGAAGGTGTATTTGTGGATATAACCTTTCTGGTATAGAATTTCCGTAAGCTTCTTTTTAAGATTAGAAGCAGGGATATCTACAACACGATGACGCGCCATTTGAGCATTACGCAAACGTGTCAAAAAATCTGAAATTGGATCGGTTATCATTGCTAATTAATGTATTTAAATTTAAAGTATTACCAAGAAGCTTTACGTACTCCAGGTATTTTACCATTCATTGCTAATTCACGTAGTTTGTTACGAGACAAACCGAATAAGCGGTTGTAAGCACGTGGGCGACCAGTCAATTGACAACGGTTACGAAGACGTACTTTTGCTGAGTTACGAGGAAGTTTATCTAACGCCTCGAAATCACCAGCTTCTTTCAAAGCCTTACGACGTTCAGCATATAATTCAACCAAATGTTCTCTTTTGCGTTGACGAGCGATAACAGATTTTTTTGCCATCCTATCGGTTTTGTGTTTTTATCTTAGTGAATTAATCTTTTTTGAAAGGCATGCCCATTTCAACTAACAAGCTCTTAGCTTCTTCGTCGTTAGTGGCAGTTGTAACGATGGTAATATCCATACCATTGATCTTTGATACTTTGTCAATATCGATCTCTGGGAAGATGATTTGCTCGGTAACACCTAATGTGTAGTTACCTCGACCATCGAATGCTTTATCGTTGATACCTTTGAAATCACGTACACGAGGAAGTGCAACAGCGATTAAACGGTCTAAAAATTCATACATTCTGTCTCCACGTAAAGTTACGCGAGCGCCTACTGGCATGCCAGAACGTAATTTGAAGTTAGAGATATCTTTACGTGATTTAGAAGTAACTGCACGTTGACCAGCGATTGTAGACAATTCTTCAATTGCTAATTCTAACAATTTCTTGTCACCTGCGATACGGCCTAAACCTTGGTTAATGGAGATCTTCGTAATACGAGGAACTTGCATAACGCTTTTATAAGAATGTTTTTCCTTTAAAGCAGGAGCAACTTCTTTTGTGTATTTCTCTTTTAAACGAGGAATGTATGTCATTGTATTCTCTACTGTTTAATTATTTTAAAACTTCACCAGTCTTTTTAGCAACACGAACAATCTTGTCACCTTCTACTTTACGTCCGATACGACTTGGCGTACTACCAGACATAACCATCAAATTACTGATATGGATTGGAGCTTCTTTCTTAATGATAGCACCTTGAGGATTTTGCGCGTTAGGCTTAGTATGGCGAGAAACCATATTCAAACCTTCTACAATTGCGCGAGACGTTTTAGGGGAAACAGAAACGATACGTCCTGTTTTACCTTTATTGTCGCCGGAGATAACCTTAACCATATCTCCTTTTTTTACGTGTAATTTCGTTGCGAATCTTGTCATGATCTTAAGATTTAAAGAACCTCAGGGGCTAATGAAACAATTTTCATATAGTTTTTCTCACGGAGTTCACGAGCTACTGGCCCGAAGATACGAGTACCGCGAGGTTCGTCTTGTGTATTTAACAATACTACTGCATTGTCATCAAAGAAGATATAAGAACCATCTTTACGACGGAATTTATGAGAAGTACGAACGATAACAGCTTTAGAAACTGTACCTTTCTTAACACCACCGTTAGGTAATGCATCTTTCACGGTAACAACGATTTTGTCACCAATTGTAGCATAACGCTGACCACTGTTTCCTAAAACGCGGATGCAAAGAACTTCTTTAGCACCACTATTGTCAGCTACGCGTAAACGGCTTTCTGTTTGTATCATTTTCTATCAAATGTTTTAGGGTCAAAAATTATTTTGCTCTTTCCAAAATTTCAACCAAACGCCAGCGCTTAGTCTTACTCAAAGGACGAGTCTCCATGATTTTAACGGTATCACCGATATTGCACTCCCCTTTCTCGTCGTGTGCATGGAACTTCTTGGTTTGTTTCAAGAACTTACCATATTTAGCGTGCTTTACTTTACGCTCAACAGTAACGGTAATTGTTTTCTCCATTTTGTTGCTGGATACAACACCGATACGTGTTTTTCTTAGGTTACGAACTTCTGTCATGTTATTTAGTGAGATCGTTTTGAGTATTAATTTTTAGCGCTCAAAGCAGTTGCCATACGTGCAATGTTGCGACGGATTTGGCGAATGCTCATTGGGTTTTCGATTGGAGTAACTTTGTGGTTAAATTTCATTTTACCCAACATTGTTTTCTCTTCTTCAATTTTATTGATCAACTCTTCTGCAGAGTAGTTGTTGTAGTTTTCTTTTACCTTTGACATAGTCTTAGTTTTTTATTCAGCGAAATCGTGACGAATTACGAATTTAGTTGCGATTGGCAACTTTTGGGCTGCCAAAGATAATGCTTCTTGAGCAACTTTCAAAGGAACTCCGTCCGCTTCGAAAAGAATACGTCCAGGTTTTACTACAGCTGCCCATTCTTCTGGGTTACCTTTACCTTTACCCATACGCACCTCTGCTGGCTTCTTCGTTACAGGCTTATCAGGGAAAACGCGGATCCAAACAGAACCCTCACGTTTCATATGACGCGTTAATGCGATACGAGCTGCTTCAATTTGACGGCTTGACATCCAGCATTCTTCTAATGCTTTCAAACCGAAAGATCCAAAAGAAACGGTTGCTCCACGCTTAGCGTTTCCTTTCATCATTCCGCGCTGTTGTTTGCGGTATTTTACTTTTTTTGGCTGTAACATTGTCTAAATGTATTTCGTGTTATCAGTTCTAATTAATTAGTTGCGATTGCGGCCTCCACCTCTTCTGTCTCCACCACCGCGGCGGTCATCACGACGATCTCCGCGAGTTTCGTTCGCATTGTTACCGTCTGCTTTTGTACCGAAGTTCATGTTTAAGTCACGCTTTCCGAAAACTTCACCGCGACAAACCCAAACCTTGATACCGATGATACCATATACAGTTAACGCTTCTGCGTGCGCATAATCGATATCAGCACGGAAGGTATGTAAAGGTACACGACCTTGTTTTACTTCTTCAGTACGCGCGATTTCTGCACCACCTAAACGACCACCACACTTGATTTTGATACCTTCAGCTCCCATGCGCATAGATGACTGCATAGCCATTTTCATTGCACGTTTGAAGTTGATACGGCTTTCGATTTGACGAGCGATTGTATCTGCGATAATAGCTGCATCCAATTCAGGACGACGAATTTCAACAATGTTGATTTGAACGTCTTTACCTGTAAGTTTGTTCAACTCTTCTTTGATACGATCTACTTCCTTGCCTTCTTTACCGATAATGATACCAGGACGTGAAGTATGGATGGTGATGATTAAGCGTTTCAAAGTACGCTCGATAACCATTTTAGAGATACCTCCTTTGTTTATACGAGCTTTAAGATATTTGCGGATTTTATCGTCTTCCAACAATTTTCCGGCAAAGTCGGCTTTGTTACCGAACCAGCTAGATTCCCAGCCGCGAACAATTCCTAAACGGTTTCCTATCGGATTGGCTTTTTGACCCATTATCGTTTATTTGTAATGTTGATAATTATGCTTTAACGTTTTCTACTTTTGAATCCACAACGATAGTAACGTGGTTACTACGCTTACGGATACGATACATACGACCTTGAGGCGCGTTTGTATAACGACGGATGGTAACACCTTGGTCAACCATAATCGTTTTAACAACCAAGTTGCTATCTTCAGGGCGGCTACCTGGATTCTTTTGCTTCCAATTATCAATAGCGCTCAACAACAACTTATGAAGAGGTGTAGAGTTATGTTTCTTGGTAAATTGCAAAATGCCTAAAGCTTGTTCTACTTGCTTACCACGGATAAGATCTGCCATTAAACGCATCTTACGGGTAGAAGTCGGATGATTCCTTAATCTTGCTATTGCTTCCATTTGGTCTATTTTGTGACTTTAAGGATTATTATTATTTAGCTGAGTGTCCTTTGAATGTACGGGTTGGAGAGAATTCACCTAATTTGTGACCAACCATGTTCTCCCCTACATAAACAGGGATGAACTTATTGCCATTGTGAACTGCCAAGGTATGTCCAACGAAATCTGGAGTAATCATACTACGACGACTCCAAGTTTTGATAACAGCTCTTTTAGCAGAACCGTCATTCATCTTATCTAGTTTACCTTGAAGGTTATGATCTACGTAAGGACCTTTTTTAATTGAGCGAGCCATATTATTGTGCTTCTAGTTTAAAGGGATTAAGACAATTTGCGACCGTTACGACGCGTGATGATAAAACGATTGTTTGGATTCTTCGGAGCGCGTGTTTTCAAACCTCTTGATTTGATACCACGGCGAGTACGAGGCTGACCACCTGAAGCTTTACCTTCACCACCACCCATCGGGTGATCTACAGGGTTCATCGCTACCGCACGGTTACGAGGACGAATACCTCTCCAACGGCTACGACCCGCTTTACCTAATTGTTGTAAGTTGTGATCAGGATTTGATGTAGAGCCAATTGTAGCAAAACATTCCATCAAAATCATACGAGTCTCACCAGAAGGCAATTTGATAGTAGCATAACGAACGTCTTTCGCAGCTAACTGAGCATAAGTACCTGCAGAACGGGCAATTGCACCACCTTGACCAGGACGTAACTCGATATTGTGAATGATAGTTCCTAATGGAATATCTTTAATCTTCATTGCATTACCAACTTCAGGAGTAGCTTTTGTACCACTCATAACTGTTTGGCCAACCTTAATACCATCAGGAGCGATGATATAACGTTTTTCACCATCAGCGTAGTTCAACAATGCGATGAAAGCTGAACGGTTTGGATCATACTCAACAGTCTTAACTGTAGCAGGGATATCAAACTTGTTACGTTTGAAATCGATGATACGATACAATTTTTTGTGACCACCGCCGATGTAGCGCATGCTACGACGACCTTGAGCATTACGTCCACCTGTTCCAGAAATATATTCAGTCAAAGACTTTTCTGGATTAGACTTAGTCACAGTAACCTCAGCATAAGCATTACCTATGCGGTGACGAGTTCCTGCTGTTATTGGTTTGTATTTCTTTAAAGCCATGATTTAGCTCGTTTTCGAATTAGTTAATTAATGAATTAAACGTTACCGTAAAAATCGATTGTATCGTTAGCGCTTACAGTTACATAAGCTTTCTTGTAAGATGGCTTACGGCCGGTAGTGAAACCTTTCTTAGTATAACGTTGGATAGATTTACCAGGCATTGTAGCTGTGTTAACTGCTTCAACTGTAACGTTGTACATTTTTTCTACAGCAGACTTAATTTGTAACTTATTGGCGCGAGGATTCACGACAAACCCGTATTTATGTTGCTTTTCAGTCAACTGGGTCAATTTTTCTGTTACTATCGGGCGGATAATGATTTCCATGATCGCTTTGTTTTAACGGGCTTATTTAAGAATTTCTTCGATACGTTTAACTGCGCTTACTGAAAGAATTAATGTATCAGCATTAATCAATTGGTAAGCATTCATGTTGTCAGCAGTTACCATACCTGAACGTTGTACGTTACGAGAACCTAACAACATGTTCTTTTTAACATCAGCAGTAACAACTAAAGACTTAGCAGTACCAATGTTCATGTTAGCAATGAAATTCAAGTATTGTTTTGTTTTTGGAGTATCCAAATCAAAGTCTTCAACTACACGAATGTTGTTAGCTTTAATTTTAGCGCTCAAGATGCTGCGTTTTGCAAGATCTTTCATTTTAGCGTTCAATTTAAAACCATAATCGCGAGGTTCAGGACCGAAGGCACGAGGACCACCAGGATATTGGATATTCTTGATAGAACCTTTACGGCTACCACCTGTACCTTTTTGTTTGTGCAACTTTCTTGTAGAACCACTCACAAATGAACGAGTCAATGTGCTGTGCGTACCTTGACGTTGATTAGCTAAGTAGTGCTTCACATTCAAATAAACAACGTGTTCATTTGGTTCGATTCCGAAAACTGATTCATTCAAATCAATTTGTGAACCGGTTGCTTTACCTTCCTTATTTAAAATATCTAGTTTCATAACTTTTGTACTTTTTTAGAGGTGAGCAATTAATTTTCAATAATTACATACTGACCAGGAGCGCCAGGGATACAACCACTAACAACTACCAAGTTTTGCTCAGCGAATATTTTAACAATCTTTAAGTTTTTCATCTTAACGCGATTGTTACCCATTTGACCAGCCATACGCATACCTTTCATTACACGACTAGCGTCAGAGGAGTTACCCAAAGAACCAGGTGCACGACTACGATCATGCTGACCGTGTGACGCCTGACCTACCCCGCTAAATCCGTGGCGTTTTACAACACCTTGGAAACCGCGACCTTTAGCTGTAGACACAACACTTACTTTTTCGCCTTCAGCAAATAAAGTAGCGTCCACAACGTCTCCTAGGTTTTTGTCCATAGAGGCATTGCGAATTTCGCGTGTATAAGATTTAGGAGCAGTGTTTGATTTAGAGAAGTGACCTTTTAAAGGGGCCGGAGTTGATTTTTCGGTTTTGTTACCGAAACTTAACTGAAGGGCGTTATAGCCGTCAGTTGCAATGGTTTTTACCTGTGTAACTACACATGGACCGGCTTCGATTACCGTGCAGGCGATGTTTTTACCAGCTGCATCAAAAATGCTGGTCATGCCAATCTTTTTCCCAAGGATTGCTTTCATCGATATAAGGTTAATAATTCAATTAATTTTGAAACCAGCGGTTAGCATAGAACGTTCCTATGTCTAACATGGGAGCGCAAAAGTAGAACTATTTATTCAATTATCAAACTTTATTCGAAATTATTTTCAAATTTTTTAAACAATTTTATTTGATTTTTTTTAAAACGCCTTCGCAGTAATCAATTCAAG
>JAPJNH010000056.1 GCA_026461075.1 Chitinophagales bacterium | reverse complement strand
TCTTTTCCATCGACGAAAGGCTTTAACGGAGCCGCGTTATTCAAATCAACCTCACCATCCCAAGGACGTAATTTTTCTAGGCCTAAAGCATTTTTGCGCGTACGGTTCAACTTATTCACCAAAGGCAAGAAGCTCTGGCGAATGCTTTCATGAAACTGCATACAGTCGGCAGGTGTATAATCAACACGCACTAATTCTGTCATTCGATAATCACGATAGTTGGCAAACCCTGCGCGTTCAGCAATCTCTTGTCTGCGACGCACTAAGTCATCAAATAAATCTTCGAGTTGCGGAGCTACGGCCAAACGAGCTGCTTGCACCTTACGATAAATCGTTTCACGCAAGTCGCGATCGTTTTCAGCTAATAAATTCCCAGCCTCTGGCAATGTCAATTCCTTGCCTTCATGCTCGATACTCAAGTTGCCGGTGATGCTCGCATACTCCTGCTCTTTTAACTCCAAATTACGCAACTGCTCGATATTCTTTTCCTCTTGCAACTTCACACTTGCCTGTAATCCAGCCAAAAAAGTAGCGTATTGCTCTTTGTCCAAAGCAGCTAGCGAAGGGCACTCCAACAACTTCGCATTTAACTTTGTGCGCACCTCAATCAAGTGCGGCTTGATATCATTCACGAAGTCGGTATAGGATTTTTTAATCGACTCATCATTGGTATAACACGTCAATCGCACATAGCGCCAACGACTCTCCTCTTCTACCACTGAGTCTAATTCACTCTTGTCTTTCAACCATTGTTCAATGGCAGCAGCACTATCTAGATTGCGTTGCAACAACTCGTTATAATGCGGTGCTAAGTCATCCCAATTGCTGAAAGTAAATTCTTTTTGAAGGTAATTACGTTGCAATTGTACAGAAGCCGGAAGTATAGACATAAAAGAATTTTAGAACTTGAAAATAAATGTAATTGCGCAAAAAAAAGCCGGAACTTATTGGTTCCGGCCTATGAATTGTATAGTGTACTATTCAGCACTTGCTTCTTCTTGAGGCTCGCTCAAATCAAGGTCTTTGCAGTACTCAAACCATTTTACAAACTTTTTGATATCGCTGATTTTAACACGCTCTTCATCATAATCTGGTAATACACCTTTGAAATACTTTTTCAAAGTATTGTTATCGCTGTTAGCAGCAACCAAAGGATGTTTGTCGAGCATGTTCTTAGCATCTTGCATAATCTTACGCAAGCTTACATTATCACCCGTTGTATACATCTCAATAGAGTCGAGAGGCGTAAATTGGTGAATACGACTGCTGTAAAACTGTGTTTGATTGTCATCTAATGAACGAGCGATTACGCCGTTATTGCGCGAGCCAGCCATTTCAAAAAGGCCGCTTTTGCCGCTGATGTGAAGTAAGTTTCTGAATTCCATAATAGTGATTAACAGGGACGACAAAAATACACGTTTCAACGGCAAAAGGAAATGAAATGCGTTTTTTTTGACACTTAATTTTGTACATTTATTTGGTGATTTCTTTCTTTCAAAAATTTGCGAGCTATTTCAGTCCTGTCATCCTCTGGCAAGGAGCAGGGTCTAGTCATAAACATCTAGAAGTGTCTATCCGTAACGGGCATTTACAGCTATCCGTTCCAGATGCCATCTATTCGAATGATGTCAACTACCCACCCTTTGTGGAAGCATGGAAACACCTACACACGCATGAGGTGCGAGGAGATCAAGTAGTTTTGGTCTTAGGGTTTGGACTAGGAAGTGTGACAGCCATTGCGGATAAAAAACACAATATACGCGGTATCCATTTCGTAGGCGTAGATAATGAAGAAGTGGCGCTCGATACTGCAAGAAAATACAAACAAAGTATTTATCGTGGTCCGTGGGAACTGATTGATGCCGACGTCATGGCGCATTTGACGGCAAGTGTGGAGCGAAATTCAGCAAGTAGAGTCGTTCCCAAAAAAGCAGCCCTGGTCTTTGTCGATTTATTTAACGGAGCGGAGATGCATCCGATTCTCCTCAGTGATAGCTTTTGGCAACCCTTAAAACATATCTTAGCTGACGGAGCGAAGGTCGCCATCAACTATATGAGTACGAGCACGGAACATCAACAAGCTTTCGAAAATAGAATCTCGCGGCATTTTCAAGGCATACAAAAATTACCTTGCGGTAAAAACTACTGTTATATTGTAGAAAAACAATTTCAAATAGCCTAAGCTGGATCGACATCGATTCTAAATGTCACCGATTTGAATTTTTTCATCGCAGTGAGTGCTTCTAGTCCGTTTAAAATTTCAGTTTTGATATCTTGCATCACGCCAGGCTTACGTTCTACTTTCACTAAAAATTCTCGAATATATAAGCCTTTCAATCGATCGATACCAGGCTTGGAAGGACCGAGCAATCGCTTGCCCATATTACCTTCCCAACGTTTTCTCAACCATTCTCCGGCAGCAACGGCCGTTTCAGGTAATTTATGCTGCACTTGAATATGTATCATCCGAGTAAACGGCGGATACGCAAATCGACGACGTTGATTTATCTCAAAATTGTAAAAGCCTTTATAGTCGTGATGAAAAACATAATACAAAACAGGATAATCTGTTTTTCGCGTTTGAATCAATACCTTTCCACGTCCTTCATGTCGACCACTACGACCACTCACCTGTGTCAACAATTGATAGGCTCGCTCCACCACTCTAAAATCAGGGAAATTCAATAAGTTATCTGCGCTCAAAACACCGACTAGCTGGACCTTTTCAAAATCCAAGCCCTTAGTCACCATTTGTGTACCGATCAAAATATCAACCTCGCCTTGCTCCATAGCATCTATCAATTGATGATGCGCTTCTTTGTTCTTCACTTGATCTGCATCCATTCGTGCAATTCTAGCCTTTGGTAAAAGCTCTTGCAACTCATCTTCCACCCTTTCTGTTCCGAAGCCTTGTACTTTCATTTGCAAACTTCCACAAGCACCACAGGCGTTCACTGCTTTATGTGAATAGCCACAATAATGACATTTCAACTCCGCAGAGGCTTTGTGGAAGGTCAGTTTGACAGAACAGTTATTACATTCTGGCACCCATCCGCAAACCGAACAGTATAAGGAAGGCGCATAACCTCTTCTATTTTGAAATAGTAAAACTTGCTTTTTGTCGGCAATCGTTTTTTCCATTTCTTCCATCAACACACTGCTGAAAGTTCCTTTCATCAGCTTCATTCGCGTCTCATCCTTCAAATCTACTAACTGAATATCCGGCATCGGCTGTTCCCCAAAACGTTGGTTCATTTCAACCAAAGTATACTTATCATTTTCGGCGAGATAATAACTTTCCAAAGAAGGTGTTGCCGAACCTAACAAGGTTTTAGCTTGATGTTGTTGCGCTAGATACAATGCCACATCACGACCTTGATACAAAGGAGCGGTATCGCTTTGCTTGTACGAAGCATCATGCTCTTCATCGACAATTACTAAACCCAACTTTGAAAATGGAAGGAACACGGCTGAACGCGCACCTAATACAATTGGATAACGCTGCTCATAAATAGCATTCCACATTTCGACACGTTGCGATGCATTCACGCGATGATGATAGACTAAAAACTTATCTCCAAACACTGCATGCAAACGGCGTGTAATCTGTTCTGTGATGGCAACTTCAGGCAATAAATACAAAACCTGCTCTCCGCGATCTAAAGCATCTTGAATCAAAGACATATAGATCTGCGTTTTTCCGCTACCCGTAACCCCATGTAATAATACCGTCGGCTTCGTTAGCCAAGCCTCTTCAATAGCGGCTTTGGCTGCAATTTGCTCCTCACTTAATTTAAAATGCTTCGCATCACTTTCATCATAAGCCTTCAATCGCGAAACATTCTCTTTCTCTTGAATTAATATTTTCTTTTCTAATAAAGCGTTTAACGCCGCATCACTACCTTTCAATTTTTCCAGAAGCACAGAACGCTGAATCGCCTCTCCTTTCGGAGCCATGCTCATATAAGTCATCAAAACGTCGACTTGTTTCGGAGCACGTTTCTCGAGTCGATTAAATGCTTCTTTCAAGGCCTCCTGATCTTCCAGATAATGTTTGACTAAGCGGACGAAATAGGTCTTTTTAGGGGTATACTTTTCTAACAAGGTCTCCTCCACCATTACCACCTTGTGCTCCACTAATTGTTGTATCAAAGGCCAGACCTTCTCTCTTTGTAAGATCAATTGCACATCGGCCAAACTAAGGCTCTGCTGATTCGTCAATGCCTCCGCAACGGTAAATAACTCTCCTTCTAATTGATGAATGTACAAGTCGTGCTCCGGATGTAAAACGATTCGCGTAGAACCGGTTAGCTTCAAACCTGCTGGCATCGCAGCAATCATCACTTCCCCTAAGGTGCAACAGTAATAATCGGCTAGCCAACGCCAAAGCGAAATTTGCATTTCCCCTAAAATGGGTCTTTCATCAATTACAGAAAGTATCGGCTTACATTTATAAGGCAAGACAATGTCTTTCTCCACCTTAGCAACCAAGGCGGCATAGACCTTTCGTTGCCCGAGCTGTACTTCTACACGGGTCCCTAGCGCCACCTTAGCCGCCCACTCTTCAGGGACGGAATAAGTCAACGTTTTAGGCAAAGCCAAGGGTAATATCACCTCAACGAAAGTCATGTTTCAAAGATGGCAATAAATTTCGAATCAAATTTGAACGCTTTGTTCAAGAATTGCTAAAAAACCTACATTTCTGCTCTTTTGTGGTTAAATTTGGACTTTATTAAAAATTATGAATACAGTGTTTGCAGGTGAGCATGCTTTACCCGGTCAGTTAGGTCATTTCTTTGTGATCTTAGCCTTCGTCTTTTCTTTGCTTGGTTCGATTGCCTATGCAATCAGCGTACGTCAGAAAGACGAGCAATTAAGCAATCCTTACTTCCGTATCGGACGATTGAGTTTTTTCGTCATGGGTATGAGCGTAATTGGAATTATCGTAACACTATTCTCTATTATCTACAATCACCAATTTGAATACTATTACGCCTGGCGTCATGCTTCAAAAGCTTTACCAACCCATTATATGCTTAGCTGTTTCTGGGAAGGTCAGGAAGGAAGCTTTTTATTATGGATGTTCTGGCAGTTAGTTATGGGTGCTATAATTGTGTGGAAGGATAGAAAATGGGAAGCTTCTGTAATGGCCATCCTACTCTTCTCGCAGTTCTTCATGGCAAGTATGTTATTAGGGGTATTCATTAAACTACCGAACTTATTCTTCTGGACTCCCGACTTTCTACATTTATTCAGCTATCGCATTGGTTCGAATCCGTTCCAATTATTACGTTGGGAAATGGCTAATGCGCCTATCTTCCAACAAGCAAATTATATGGAGTTTGTAAAAGATGGAAATGGCTTAAATCCACTTTTACAAAACTATTGGATGGTTATTCATCCGCCGGTATTGTTCTTAGGCTTTGCATCGACTATCGTACCTGCTGCTTATGCTATGGCAGGATTTTGGAAGAAAGAATACGATGCTTGGACTAAACCAGCATTCAGCTGGAGCTTATTCAGTGGCGGTGTCTTATCGCTCGGAATTATGATGGGTGCTGCTTGGGCTTATGAAGCATTAACCTTCGGCGGTTATTGGGCGTGGGATCCAGTAGAGAACGCGTCTTTAATGCCGTGGTTAACACTATTGGCTGGTATACATACCTTGATTGCCTATCGTCATACGAAGCACGCATTAATGGCAACCTTCTTATTCTTCGTCGGCACATTCGTTCTCGTACTTTACGCTTCATTCCTAACACGTTCAGGTATTCTGGGAGAAACATCCGTACATGCCTTTACAGACCTAGGCTTAGGCGGACAGTTAGTATTTTTCATTTTGGCCTTCTTCATTCCTTTCATTTGGATGAGTATTAAACATTGGAAAGGAGTGGCTGCGGTGAGTGCGCAAAAAGAAGAAGCTATCTGGAGTAGAGAATTTTGGTTGTTCATTGGTTCGCTTGTATTATTAGTATCAGTGATTCAAGTAACCTTTACCACGTCCATTCCGGTTTTCAACAAAGTCTTCGGCACGAAATTAGCACCACCAGTAAATGCAGTGGAACACTACAATAAGATTCAAGTGTGGGTTGGAATTCTATTAGGTATCCTTTCCGCTTCCGTTCAATTCCTACGCTATAAACAATCTGAGTGGAAGCAATTCTTAAAGAGCATTAGTTGGATGGCACTTCTCAGTGTTTTAATGACTGCTTTTTGTGTCTATGTGTTCCGCTTTAATAAAGCCTCTTATTGGGTATTCTTCTTTGCAGGATTCTTTGCGATCACAGCGAATCTTCAATACCTCATTACGAAAGTTAAAACGAAATTCATCTCATGGGGTGGCAGCTTATCGCATATCGGCTTCGGTATGATGTTGGTCGGCATCCTCATTAGCAGCTTCAATCAACGTGTTGTTTCCATCAACCAAAGCGGTATCGATCCTGGAGAAGGATTTGACGAGAAAGCTAAAATGGAAAATATTTTGCTCTACAAAAACGTACCTGTAATGATGAGTGGCTACGAAGTTACCTACCTAGGTGATAGCACCGTCGAGCCGAATATTTACTATAAAGTACATTATGTAAAACGTGATAAGGATGGTAAGATTACGGAAGAATTTTTCCTGCACCCTAACGCGCAAATCAATCCTAAAATGGGCTTGATCAGCAGTCCTGACACACGCCATTACATTACGCACGATGTCTATACACACATCACTTCAGTGCCCGATAACTCGAAAGACAAACAAACTTTAGATAGTAAAGACTTCAGCTTCCATCAGGTAAAAGCAGGTGATACCATCCAAGGTAAAGATTGCAAAGTAGTCTTCAAAGGTATAGCAGAAAATGTAGAGCGTAAAGACGTTGCCTTGATGAAAGAAGACATCGCAGTGAGTGCTCGCTTTGAAGTAATTGGCACTAACAGAACATACCCGGCCGAAGCCTTATACATCATTCGTAATAAAACCTCTTTACCAATTGCAGGTAGAGTCGATGACCTAGGCGTTCAGTTGTTCGTAAACCAAATTATGCCCGACAAGCAATTGTTTGATATCGCCTTTGGCGAACATAAGCCAGCACCAGAATATGTGGTAATGAAGGCGCTAGACTTCCCTTATATCAATGTTTTGTGGATGGGTGTAATCGTATTGGTGGTAGGTTTCAGCTTTAGCTTAGTAAAACGCATCCGTAAAAATTCGCAACCAAGCGAAGCCTAGTATGAAACGCATTGTCATTTTAGGCACCGGAAATGTTGCTACACGATTAGCGAAAGCCTTGCACAAAACGGCTTACGAGATTGTACAAATTTATGGCAGAACACCCGCTTCTACACGCAAGCTCGCTAAACAAGTAGACGCTAAAGCATGTAGTGATTTACAAAAAATTGAAGTCGCCGACTTATATGTCGTAGCTGTAAAAGACGATGCGATAAGCAGTTTAGCGAAAGAATTAAAACACTTAAAAACCATCGCTCCGAAAGCAATCATCGTCCATAATAGCGGCAGTGTTGCTTCGACAGCATTAAAGGTTACAGGGCTAGCCTATGGCGTTTTATATCCTTTACAAAGCCTAAAAAAACAAGTAGCGATTGATTTCTTTCATGTGCCCTTTGCTGTTACAGGCGATACACCAAAAACGCGAAAATCCTTACACGAACTGGCACGCAACCTTTCAAAGAAAACCTTCGTGATCAGCGACGAACAAAGAATGGCCTTACACATCGCAGCTATCTTTGCCAATAACTTCACCCATTATATGTTAGTGCAAGCGCAGCAATTGTGTAAAGAACATAAACTGCAATGGGATCTGCTCTATCCTTTGATAGAACATACTTTCAAGCAAGCCAAACAAACAGATCTTGCCCTTTTACAAACGGGCCCTGCGAGCAGAAAAGATACACAAACTCTGAAAGCACATAGCGCCTTCTTGAAGCAAAATAATAAAGCTCAAGAAAAAGTATATCGACTAATTAGTGAAATGATTGCAGCGAATAATTAACGCGCATTTTCTGGTAAAAACTGACGTATATCCCCACCCGATTTTAATATCTCACGAACAATCGTAGACGATATCGCAGCATGTTCTGGCTTCGACAACAAGAATACTGTTTCCAACTCCGGTACCAACTTACGATTCATCTCAGCAATCCCTGCTTCGAATTCATAGTCCTTATTCGTGCGGATACCACGAACAATATAGTTCGCCCCTTGTGCCTTACAAAAGTCTACTGTCAGCCCCTCATACGACATCAATCGTACATTCATCAACATCCCCAAACTCTGCTGCATCATCTGCATACGCTTAGCTAAAGGGTACATATATTGCTTACTCGTATTCACGCCCATCGCTACAATCACTTCATCGAACATTGAGGCTGCACGACGAATAATATCTACATGACCAATTGTGATTGGATCAAAACTTCCTGGAAAAACAGCAATTCTCTTCTTCAATTGCGTATGTGGCTGCATGCTTATCATAAAGTAAATTTAAGTAATCGGTAATCCGTTTTCAATATTAATTTTCCCTGCTGCAAATTCCAACAAAGCTTGAATGAAAGGCTGATGCAAAGACGCACTCAAAGCATAAGGTGTCAAACCACAAGTCCCATTCACTAGCAATTCTTGCACGGGTAAATGCGCCATCTGACTTAAAGGTATCGCTTCATAGTTGGTAGAAAAACCTTCCACCAAACCTTTTCCCTCTTGAATGAGAATCTGCTCATCCGCACGTGCTAACTTCACTTCAATTGGATGACCTTCTTCTAGCAAACAGTTTATTTCCAAACGACCATCCTTACTCTTTAAAGACCCATTCACCTCCACAAAACCAGCGCGTTTAGAAGCCACAATTTCTGGAAGCAAAGCAGTAGTGTCATACGCTTCGGGAATCTCTCCCGTTAGATAATTATACAGATCAATAAAATGAACTGCGTTACACGCTAAGCCCCAATTAGAGCCAGTTACAGTCATTTTCCAATCTCTTGAAAAAGCTTCTGCATGTAATTTTTGATAATGCGGAAAATAACGACGTGGGCAATTCACGTAAGCGAGGGTACTTGCCTTCGCCAATAAAGATTGTGCCTGTTCGTAATCCGACAATTTTTGAAAGAGTACTTTTTCTAAAATAACATATGCTAAAGAACAGCTATTCAGAAGTTCCTCCAAAACACGAAAACGAATATCGGCAGCCGTTGCAATGATTGCAATATTTGCTTGCTTCGGCAAGTTGCTATAATTTGAATGAAAGCTAATCGTATGGGAATGTTCACTACTTTCTATGATCAACTGACGCGCTGCTTCCAAACTACTTTCAAAGGGATCCACGACATGAATATCGAAGGACATTCTTGAAAGGAGCAAGCCTTGCAAATGTCTTCTACCAATGTTCCCAACCCCTATCAACAAAACACGCTGTCTAGATTCCATATACTTCTTTATCAAAAAATACTTTCTTCAAATCAACTTTAACTAACTCGCGTTTCATAATGCGCAGCATCTGTTGCGCGGTATTTCCTTTACCAAATGGATACTTCACTTTCTTGCATTCCTTCACAAATACAGGACTTAATCCTTTGCGAATCGCTTTCACAATTGCGGCCGTATCATTCGTACAATCAATGACCGTCGCAGGTTTCATTCTCCCCTTCTGTCGATCTCCAATATTGATTGTAGGATGTTTGAAATAGGGCATTTCAATTAATCCAGCCGATGAATTACCAATCATCAAATCCACATTAGAAAGCACCGACAAAAAGCGTTGTGTTCCCAATGAAGGAACCAGAACCGTATTCGGACGATTCGCAACAAAATCACAAATCGCTTTATTCAAAATATCTCCATCCGTATCTGCATTACTCGTATTGAATATAACTGCTAGTTCTGGCAATTTATTCAACGCATCAAATAATTGCATCAACTGCTTATGACTGGTTCTTGGCTCTAATGTAACCGGATGATACGTAAGTAAGGCACTTGGTCCGTTTAAATCAATTCCCAAATCTGCAGAAAGTGCTTCCTTACTTAACAATGAAAAATTGCGAATATTATCAACCGCTAATGCGCCCACATTGAAGACACGCTTCGGTTGTTCTCCCATGGCCTGCAATCGCTGCTTGTGCGTATCACAGGTAACAAAATGTAGATAAGACAATTTAGAGATAGAATGTCTAAACCCTTCATCAAAGGCACCAGCAGAGGTTTCTCCACCATGAATATGCATGACAGGAATTTGTAAAACATAGGCTGCAATCGCTGCAGCAAATATTTCATAGCGATCGCCTAAAACTAAAATTGCGTCCGGTCGTTGACTAGTAAACTGCTTTGAAAATCCATCTACCGCCTTCGATATATACGTGTTTATCAAAGTAGGTGTGGTTTCTTTAATATTCAATTTAACTTTTGCAAAAATCCCAAAACCATCCTTCTCCATTACCTGCACGGTATTGCCAAAAGATCTTTCTAAATGCGTCCCCGTAACAATCCAGCGTGGCTCGAAGTCGGAGTCCTGTTGCATCGCCTTATAGGCAGGCATTAACAAGCCATAGTCCGCACGACTGCCGGTAATTACATCAACGACTAGTTTCTTAGATTGCTTCGATTTCATTCGTATCAATTATTACGCCTTTAGAATAATTCTTCTTCGCTTGCTGACCAATGATCGCATCCCAGTGCATCGGACTTAATCCAGTTCCCGGACGACGGATACATAAGTTCGTTTCACTATAAACCTCTCCGATAGCAATGTCCGTTTTAGCCATGATACTTTTCTTCGCCACCTGCGCATTCTTCATCGCAGCATCCGATACAAACTTATCTGCACTTCCTAAAGCAACTTCAATGCCACGCACCTTCTCTACCAACAACTTCATTTCATGCGGCTCTAAAGAAGCTTTATGATCCGGACCAGGAAGCGTTTTGTCCAAGGTAAAATGTTTCTCTACCACCTGCGCTCCCAAGGCTACCGCTGCCACTGCAACTTCCCATCCAAGCGTATGATCACTATACCCTACAGCGCATTTAAATTTATCCGAAATACTGCGCATCGCCAACAGATTTACATCTGCCAATGCAGTAGGATATTCCGTATTACAATGTAAGATCGTCAATTGCTCCATCGGAATATTCAAAGTCTTCACCGCAAATTCAATTTCAGTCATATCACTCATCCCTGTCGAAAGGTAATAATGCGAAAACTTTCCAGCAAGATGTCGTAAATAAGGAACATTGTTTACCTCGCCGGAAGGGATCTTCACCTGCTCCACCTTCAAACGGTATAATAAATCAATACTAGGTAAATCAAATGGCGTTGATAAAAAAGCAATCCCTTTTTTCGCACAATATTCCATCAATAATACATGCTTCGCCTCATCCAATTCCAATCGCTTCAACATGTCAAATTGCGACTCTGCCACATCCGTATTTGCTTCTTGATAAGCTGCCTTCGGAGCCGCTATATCGACCAACTCCTCTGTGCAAAATGTCTGAAACTTTACCATATCAGCACCGGCCGCCACAGCTGCATCTATCAGCTGATAAGCCATCTCCATCGAACCATTATGGTTCACGCCCGCTTCTGCAATTAAAATTACTTTTTGAGACATATAGTAAAGATAATAAGCTTGTCCGAAAGCGCCATCATCTTATTCTACTCATACCAAATGCAATATCCACTTAAGCACACATCAACTGCCAAATCGTCCAAAAAATAAAGCCAAAACAGTCATTCTGTCGAACAAATCAGCCAAATCAAGCGCTTTTGACGGACAATTCAACAATGGCTCTGAAATTGCTGATGTAGACTTATAAATCAAACAATATGAATTTGAATCAATTTACAATTAAGGCGCAAGAGGTCATACAAGCGACGCAACAAATTGCTTTCAATGCCAACCATCAACAAATGGATACCGCACATTTGTTAAAAGCACTTATGAACGAAAGTGCGGACACGATGGATTATATTTTTAAGAAAAACAATGTGAATGCAAACAACATTCAACAACGCAATGAAACATTACTTAAAAGTATGGCGACGGTTAGCGCTGATCCTGCTCAATACATGTCGCGTGAGTTGAATGCAGTAATCTTAAAAGCGCAGTCACTACTCAAAACCTTCAAAGATGAATTCGTAAGTGTAGAACATCTATTGCTTGCCATTCTAGCTAGTAATGACGCAGTCGCTAAACTTTTAAAAGAAGAAGGACTTACTGAAAACAATGCGAAAATAGCCATCCTAGATCTTCGTAAAGGAACCACGGTGAATTCGCAAAATGCAGATGCACAATACAACGCATTAAGCAAATACGGTAAAAATCTAAACGAACTGGCTTCTGCCGGAAAACTAGATCCTGTCATTGGTCGTGATGAAGAAATTCGTCGCACCTTACATATTCTTTCACGTAGAAGTAAGAACAACCCAATTTTAGTGGGTGAGCCAGGCGTCGGTAAAACAGCGATTGCAGAAGGAATTGCACATCGTATCGTGAATGGTGATGTGCCAGAAAATCTGAAAAACAAAACTATCTTCTCCCTTGACATGGGCGCTTTAATGGCCGGTGCAAAATTCCGTGGCGACTTTGAAGAACGTCTGAAAGCAGTAGTAAAAGAAGTAAGTGAATCGAATGGAGAAATAATTTTATTTATCGACGAGATACATACCCTCGTAGGTGCAGGTGCTACCGAAGGCGCGATGGACGCTGCTAATATTTTGAAACCTGCCTTAGCACGCGGTGAATTAAGAGCAGTAGGCGCAACCACCTTAGCAGAATATCAAAAGTATTTTGAAAAAGATAAAGCCCTAGAACGTCGTTTCCAAAAGGTAATGATCGACGAACCGACTGTCGAAGACGCTATCTCCATCCTACGTGGATTGAAAGAGCGTTATGAAACACACCACAAAGTACGTATCAAAGATGAAGCAATTATTGCTGCAGTAGAACTTTCGAATCGTTATATCAGCGATCGTTTCTTGCCGGATAAAGCCATCGACTTAATAGACGAAAGCGCCGCGAAACTTCGATTGGAAATGGATTCATTGCCAGAAGAATTAGATGAATTAGAACGTAAGATTCGTCAGTTAGAGATCGAAAGAGAGGCAATTAAAAGAGAAAATGATGAAACGAAAGTAAACGAACTATCTCTTGAAATCGCGGATCTAAGCGACGAACGAAATGCGTTGAAAGCAAAGTGGCAGCAAGAAAAACAAATCGTCGATGCGATTCAACTTTCGAAAAAACAAATCGAACAATATAAGCTAGAAGCCGAACAAGCAGAACGTAGCGGTGATTACGGTAAAGTAGCCGAACTACGTTACGGTAAGATCAAAGAGGCAGAAAATGAGCAAATACATTTACATGCCGAACTCTTGCGTAAAAGTGAAGATGGCAATAGAATGCTGAAAGAAGAGGTCGATGCGGAGGATATTGCAGAATCGATAGCCAAGGCAACAGGTATTCCAGTAACGAAGATGTTGCAAGGAGAAAAAGAAAAACTCTTACATCTCGAAGACGAATTACATAAGCGTGTCATCGGTCAGGATGAAGCTATCATAGCTGTTTCAGATGCCATCCGTAGAAGTCGTGCTGGTTTAGGGGACGCGAAACGTCCTATCGGCTCCTTCATTTTCTTAGGAACAACGGGTGTTGGTAAAACAGAACTAGCGAAAGCGCTTGCAGAATTTTTATTCGATGATGAAACGATGATGACGAGAATTGATATGAGCGAATATCAAGAGAAACATACAGTCAGTCGTTTAGTAGGAGCGCCTCCAGGTTATGTTGGTTATGATGAAGGCGGTCAATTGACAGAAGCTGTTCGTCGTAAACCTTACTCTGTAGTGCTTTTAGATGAAATAGAAAAAGCGCATCCTGATGTTTTCAATATTCTATTACAAGTTTTAGATGATGGCCGATTAACAGATAGTAAAGGACGCGTGGTGAATTTCAAGAATACGATTATCATCATGACAAGCAACTTAGGATCGCATATCATTGCCGGACACTTTGATAAGATTGAAGAGAAGGATGTTCCGCAAGCCTATGAGAAAGCCAAGGTTGAAGTAATGGAATTGCTGAAACATAGTCTCAGACCTGAATTGCTGAATCGTATCGATGAAATATTAATGTTCAAACCATTAATGCGAGCAGAAATTCACAACATTGTAAAACTACAATTGAAAGAGTTGAGTGATAAAGTAGAAGCTTTAGGATATCATTTAGAGCTAACACCTTTTGCTATCGACTATTTATCAGAACAAGGTTTCGAACCGCAATATGGTGCAAGACCATTGAAACGTTTGATTCAAAAAGAAATCACAAATGCCTTGAGCAGAAAATTACTAGAAGGTAATCTTAACAAGGAAAAGCCTTTATTAATCGATGTTTTCGACGATAAGGTAGTAGTTAGAAACTAGTTCGTCTTCGATAAAAAACGCTGAAACCAATAACCCGAGTCCTTCACGATTCGGGTTTGTTCTTCATAATCGACATAGATCAGACCAAATCGTGGTCGATAAGATTCTGCCCACTCGAAGTTATCGGTGAGCGACCAAACAAAATAACCCTTTACAGGAAGTCCGTCTAGAACGCAGTTTTGCAATTCCTTCAAATGATTTACAAAATAAGACTGTCGTTGTTGATCATCAATTCTTCCGTCAATCAATTGATCAGGGAACGCAGCCCCGTTCTCCGTTATGATAATATCTTTTACATTGCTATAAGCTGCGAATTTCTCTACCATCTCGCGCATAACAGGAGGATATATTTCCCAATTCATCGCCGTATGTTGTACAGAACGTTCGTTCGCTGGAATGAGTCTAGCTTGTAAATACGGAATAATAAATCGATGCGATACTACTTCTCTTGTATAAGGTTGAAGCCCGATAAAGTCGAAGTTACAAGGCAATAATTTTTCATCATTCGGTCCAAAATAATCATAAACCTTTCGAAGGACGGGAAGTGATTTAACAGGATAGCCTAAGCCCATAGCAGGTTCGACAAACAATCGATTTAGCATGGCATCCATTCTTTCTGCCGCCTGCACATCTTGCACACTTTGCGAATGCGGATGAATTCCTGTGCAAGAGTAAGTGGTTCCTACATATGCATTCGGGACATTACTTCTTATGACCATTTCGCCAATTGGCTGGCATAATGCTGCGTGATGCATAGCAGGCAAAAACTGACTCAAGCCTCTTTTACCAGGTGCATGTAAGCCCAAAAAATAACCTACTCCAGTGAATGCTGTAGGTTCATTTAAAACCATCCAGTGTTTAACCTTATCCCCAAATTCATTAGTCACTAACTGTACGTAATCTTCAAAATAGTTGATGATATCTCTGTTTGCCCAACCACCTTTATCTTGTAGTGCTTGCGGTAGATCCCAATGATATAAAGTACACCAAGGCGTAATACCTTTTAATAAACACAAATCAATTAATCGATGATAAAAAGAAAGTCCTTTTTGATTTATCCTTCCATGTCCGTTTGGAAGTATTCTAGACCAAGAAATAGAAAAACGAAAATTTTTAAACCCTAATAATCCTAGCAATCGAATATCGTTCGGATATTGATGATAGAAATCGCTCCCATTAGCAGGACCATTATTCCCACTTAGATTTTTCGACTGAGCCGCGAAGGTATCCCAAATAGAAGGTCCTCTCCCATCCTCATTCCATGCCCCTTCCGACTGCGCTGCAGAGGTCGCAGCACCCCAAATAAAATCGTCACCAAACGCCCTTCTAGTCAGCATCTCAATCTATTGAAACAATAAAAAATCTTCCTCTAAATATGGTTTTACTTGCGATTTTCCTGCGTGCTGCACAATACGGTCTACAATTAACTTACGCTGATCTGTATAGCTAACTTTTGTTACCTCACCATGCTCCATCCATGCCGCGATCTTAGGTAGATGTTTACGCTTCAATTTCTTCGCAACTGTTACCTTCATCTTCTTCAAAAACTCCGCATTACAGGCTTGTTCGTATTGCCCCTTCATTGGAATCACACAAAGCTTTTTGCCTAAAAACATCGCCTCCGTAGTGGTACCGAAGCCGGCATTACACAACACTCCTTCGCAGGAAGCCATCGATGCAGTAAACTTTTTAGCATCTAAAGGTTGCACGTGAATAGTGCCATCTAGGTAGGCTTTAGTTGCGGTTTTTGAAAAAACTTCCCACTTCGCTGCCGGCAGACGCTTAAGTTGTTTAACAATCTTTTCATCCCCATAGGAAGGAAGATATACCACATAATGCCCTTTATTACTCACTTTATGATTACGAACTTCATCACGAATAACTGGCGTGAATATATTCAAATCAAAAGCCTTATAATGAAAACCATAATTAATACTTGTAGGCGCATAGCGCTTTAAGACCATCCATCCTAACAAATCTTTTTTCTTCGGACGAGGTGCAGAGGGATGTATGGTTGCCACTTGGTTACTAAGGCCGATACAATCTCGCTTCGCTAGCAAGCAGGCCCACGCTGAAACAGGCTCAAAATCACTTATTACTAAATCGTAATCATTGACAGGGAGTTTCTTAATATCATCGAGTAACTGACGAGTGTTCGCTTTTAAATAAGTGCGCCAAACATTGATACCTCCCTTTTCTCCAAAGAAGAAAGAAAGCCCTTTAAATCGATACTTAATCGGATACGGCAGGTTAATTTCAGATTGTTCACCACTCACTAAAATATCCACCTGACCATGCGTCATTAGCTCTGGTAGCAATGCTAATGCCCTAGTGATATGACCGTTTCCTGTCCCCTGAATCGCATATAATATTTTCATCACGCTTTCTTTTGTAATGGAATCACATTAAACTCTTCCATCAACGATTGGAAGATCGCTTGCTGGTCTTTCGTTTCTATTTTCTCATCTTCTTCCTCCTCAAATTGATCCGCTTCATATTTATATTGAACTAAATCCCACTTTCCATTATTAAATTCCAAGGCACTGCAGTGTTCTACCCAATCCCCTGAATTCATATAATCTATCGAATCGCCATTTTCGAGTTCAATCTTTCGTTGAACAGGCTGATGTATATGTCCGCAAACAACGTAATCATACTCCCTTTCTATCGCAATTCTAGCCGCAGCTTGCTCGAAATTATTAATAAATTTCACCGCCGATTTTACACTGTTTTTTATATTTTTTGAAAGAGAAATTTTCTCCTTTCCTAGCTTCGTTAAAACCCAATTACACACCGCATTTAATACAATCAAAAAGTCATAGCCATGGGCTCCCAACTTCGTTAACCACTTCGCATGTTGCATGGTGAAGTCGAAAATATCTCCGTGAAAGAACCAATGCTTTTTTCCTTCTAATTCTAATATCAATTGATTTTCTATCACCAAACCTCCCATATCAAAACCTACAAATTTGCGTAACAACTCATCATGATTTCCTGTGATATAATGTACGCGAACACCCTTCCCTGCCCACTTTAAAATCTGCTGCACCACCTGCATATGCTCCTTCGGCCAATATCTTTTACTGAATTGCCACATATCGATGATATCTCCGTTTAAGATCACTGTTTGTGGCTTAATGCTCTTCATGTATTGCAACAACTCTTTCGCATGACAACCATAGGTTCCCAAATGAACATCCGAAATAACTAATACTTCCACCTTGCGCTTCTTGCGCTTAATGTTCTCTTTGGTCTCCATAAAATACGATTGAAAATTGGAGCGTCGATGTGTGCTTCAAAAGGGAAGCATCGCTCTTTAATTTATCCTTAAGACCAATAGTAGTCTTTAACATCTAATACAAATGTATAGACGCTATATGATGTAATCGTTAAGGTTATTTAACTGATTTGTAAAAACAGCACAATTACTTTTGTTTCAACTCCAAACCATCCAACCAAACATCTCCAATATGGTCGACGTTGATTTCAATTCGGAGACGGTCGAAGCCTTTAGGAACAGTATAGGTCTGTTCAAAATAATTCCAATCAGTCTTCGACTGAAGAAAGATTCGTGTGCTGAGATGTTGGCCATGATGCGCATTAACACCTCCCATCTGAAAAGGAACAGAACTCGCGTCAGCAGATTTTATCCAGCCACTTAATTGATAAGTAGCACCCGCCAAAGCAGGTATTTCCTTCGCTATACCAGGTGCTTGATTTCCCGTCGCCGACTTACACGCATTCACTTTCCAATGTAAACTAAACTGCCCCTCTTTCTTCACAGAAGCATCCGCACTCGTTGTAAAAGAACCAGGCGTTCCTGTCTCTTCACTATAAACCTGCCAATTATAAGGTGTTGCACCCTGCCAAAATTCAAAACCTCCATTAAAACCCTTAGAAGCGTCTTCCACATATAACGAATTAGCGCCCCAACCACAGCTCGCTAAAACTAAAAGTGCGATAGGTAAAAAGTGCTTTTTCATCAATAAAATTTATTCTTTTAGAAACTACTTGCTTAAGTGCATACTACGCTCCTTGTACAACTGACGGAAGTAAGGATCGCGCAAGTCTTTGATGAAACGAATCGCTTCACCAGTAGATTTCATCTCTGGTCCTAACTCCTTGTTTACATTCGGGAACTTATCAAAAGAGAAAACAGGTTCCTTAATCGCATAGCCTTTTAGCTTAGGCTCGAATTTGAAATCAGTCAATTTCTTCTCTCCTAACATTATCTTAGTCGCTACATTCAAATATGGAATTTGATAAGCCTTCGCAATGAAAGGCGTTGTACGACTCGCTCTTGGGTTTGCTTCGATCACAAATACTTTATCATCCTTAATCGCAAACTGGAAGTTAATCAAGCCTTTAATGTTCAACTTAAACGCAATCTTCTTCGCATAATCCTTCATCTCCTCAATCACTAAAGGAGTCAAATTAAATGGAGGCAATACCGCATTACTATCACCACTGTGAATACCTGCAGGTTCGATATGCTCCATCACACCCATCACATGGAAATTCTCTCCGTCACATATTCCGTCGATCTCAGCTTCCTGACAGCGATCTAAGAAGTGATCAATCAGAATAGTATTGCCCGGTAAGTGCTTCAGCAAGCTCAATACCGCCTTTTCCAACTCTTCATCATTGATTACAATTCGCATACGTTGACCGCCCAATACATAACTCGGACGAACCAAAACTGGATAACCAATTTTCTTCGCCACCTCTAAAGCTTCATCTGCTGTATGTGCTGTGCCGTATTGCGGATAAGGGATATTCAATTCCTTCAACATATCGGAGAAACGACCACGATCTTCTGCAATGTCCATATTATCGAAAGAAGTTCCAATGATACGAATCCCTTTCTCATGTAGACGCTTCGAAAGCTTCAAAGCCGTTTGCCCACCTAATTGTACGATCACACCATGCGGCTTCTCCAATTCGATAATCTCCCAAAGATGTTCCCAAAATACAGGCTCGAAGTAAAGCTTATCGGCCATATCGAAATCCGTACTCACTGTTTCAGGATTACAATTCACCATGATTGCTTCGTAACCGCATTCTCTAATCGCCTGCAAACCGTGTGTACAACAGTAATCGAACTCAATTCCTTGTCCGATACGATTTGGTCCGCTTCCTAACACAATCACCTTCTTACGATCACTCGGCTTGCTCTCGTTCTCTGTATCAAACGTACTATAGAAATAGTTGGTTTTACTTTCAAACTCTGCAGCACAAGTATCTACCATTTTATAGGTACGACGGATATTCATCGCAATACGCGCATTGAAAATATCTTCATCGGTACATTTATTATCTAACAATTTCGCAATTTGCAAATCGCTAAAGCCCATTTGCTTTGCCTTGCGCATATCATCCACACTGATTTCACGAACCGCATTATGCGTAATCAAATGCTTCTCCATATCAACAATGGCCTGAATCTGATTCAAAAACCATTTATCAATCATTGTTAATTTGTGAATAGTAGAAACAGAAACACCTGCCATCAAGGCATCTTTAATTCTGAAAACACGATCCCATTTTGGGGTCTTTAAATACTCCAACAATTCTTCTGTCTTCATCAACGACTTGCCATAGTAACCTAAGCCAATCGCGTCATTCTCCAAACTCTGACAAGCCTTCTGAATCGCTTCAGGGAAGGTTCTGCCTATCGCCATCACCTCACCTACAGCTTTCATTTGAAAACCTAAAGTATCATTTGCTCCTTTGAACTTATCGAAGTTCCAACGAGGTATTTTTACAATCACATAATCTAAAGTAGGCTCGAAAAACGCAGAGGTGGTTTTGGTGATTTGATTTTTCAACTCATCCAAATTATACCCAACAGCCAATTTCGCAGCAATCTTCGCAATCGGATAACCCGTCGCTTTCGAAGCTAATGCCGAAGAACGACTCACACGCGGATTGATTTCAACGACGATGATTTCCTCCGTTTCAGGATTCATCGCAAATTGCACATTACATCCGCCAGCAAAATTTCCTAAGTTGCGCATCATACTGATAGCCGTATTACGCATCAATTGAAAGGCAGTATCACTCAAGGTCATAGCCGGTGCTACCGTAATACTATCGCCCGTGTGAACACCCATCGGATCGAAATTCTCAACCGTACAAATGATCGTTACATTATTATTATTGTCGCGCAACAATTCCAATTCATACTCTTTCCAACCCAATACCGCTTTTTCTACCAATACTTCATGAATCGGGCTAGCTGTCAAGGCTCTGTTTAAAGCCTCATCTAAATCTTCCTTTTTGAAAACAACACCACCGCCTGTTCCACCTAAAGTAAACGAAGGACGCAATACTAATGGAAATCCAATCTCTTGCGCAAACTCCTTTCCTTCTAAAAATGAATTCGCCACTTTCGCAGGACAAACAGGAATACCCATTTCAATCATCCACTGACGGAACAATTCGCGATCTTCTGCTTTGTCAATCGCCTTGATATCAACGCCAATCATGCGCACTTTATATTCTTCCCACAAGCCAATCTCATCGGCTTCTTTACATAGATTCAAAGCTGTTTGTCCACCCATCGTCGGTAATACCGCATCAATTTCATTCTCTTTTAAGATTTGCTCGATCGATTCAACCGTCAATGGCAATAAATACACCTTATCAGCGACCAAATTATCAGTCATGATAGTCGCAGGATTGCTATTGATAAGGATTACTTTGATGCCTTCTTCACGAAGTGAACGGGCGGCTTGAGAGCCAGAATAGTCGAATTCACAAGCTTGTCCGATGATAATGGGTCCTGACCCGATGATGAGGACGCTGCGGAGGGAGGTATCTTTTGGCATAGCGGAAGGTAAAATAGATAAACGCCGCCAGGCGATACGTGAGTTCCCGTCTTGACGGCACGCGAAGATAGCAAAAAGACGTGAGTATTTTTCAAGAATCCTTATTTTTGTAAGGAGAATGGACTTAGTGGAATTGCTACAACAGTGGCTAAAACGTCCGCAGACAGGACTAATATTACAACAGTCTGACGCACCGAACCCGCAGGTGACGCACTTACAAGGAATCGACGCTTCGGCAGAGACCTTGCAAGTCTTGGCCACTTCCTTGCTACAAAGCAATACTTCCAACTGGCTCCTCTATCCCGATAAGGAAAGCGCTCTCTATGCCTTTACCGATATCGATAACCTACTCAACCACCTTCAAAAGTCGGTTTTTGCCTTACCAAAAGGATTTTTCTTCCCCGACTCTTTTCAGCGTCCCGGAGAATTCAATTCCGCAGTACAATCGGCGCAAGTGCTAGAACGTACCGAATTACTTACCGACCTGCTCAAACATCCCGACCGTAAACGAATCATCGTCAGCTATCCGCAAGCAATGATCGAACAGGTCATTTCGGCAGGAGGCTTACAAAAACATATTCTTCACCTTAAAAAAGGAGAAGCGATCGACCTCGACTTCGTTACAGAGCTTCTCGTAGAACTCCGTTTCGAACGTACCGACTTCGTCTATGAACCCGGTCAGTTTAGTATACGCGGTGGTATCGTAGATATCTTCAGCTTCGGTAATGACTATCCGTATCGACTCGAACTCTTCGGTCGTGAGGTAGAATCAATACGAACGTTCGACCCCGCAACACAGCTCAGCGTCGCTAACGTGGCCTATGTTACAATCATCCCGAATACACAAGTGCTCGATGATCAACAAGCCAACGCGCCGCTTCTCGATGTCATTCCAACGAATAGCATCTTCTGGATAAAAAATAATGCAGACCAGATATTGACCCTTGAAGCCCTTGCTGCTAAGGATCAGCCAATGGCAGAAAATGCCCCTGCTTTGCGACCAGATTTCGAACGCCGCTGGTCGGACGACCTCGAACGCTTTCCTGTATTCGAGTTCGGTACCCGCACCGCCTTCGCTCCTTATCTGACTATCAAATACAATATCCTTCCGCAGCCGAGTTTTAACAAAAACTTCGAGCTCTTGATGGACGAGCTAATCGCCAAACAACATCTTGGGTACCGCAATTACATTTTTGCAGACAACCCAAAGCAAATAGAGCGTTTCAATCATATATTCTCCGACCTCGGTCAAAATCGTAAAGGAAGAGTGGTCAATGCGCAAGTGCAGTTCACACCACTTAACCTATCGTTGCATCAAGGTTTTATCGATCAAGAGCTAAAGCAAACGCTCTTCACCGACCATCAAATATTTGAGCGCTATCATCGCTTCAAACAGAAAGCAGTCTATTCGAAGTCGAATGCCATTACCTTAAAAACACTCACCGAACTACAAGCCGGTGATTTCGTCGTGCACGTAGATCACGGCGTTGGTAGATATTCTGGTTTACAAAAACTAGAGATCAACGGCGTAACGCAAGAAGTCGTGCGTATTTTCTATAAAGACAATGATGTCCTTTATGTCAATATCAACTCGCTTCATAAAATTTCGAAATTCAGTGGCAAGGAAGGCAACGAACCGAAGATCAACAAACTCGGTTCTGACGCGTGGGAACAACTCAAGCGCAAGACCAAGAATAAAGTAAAAGAACTTGCATTCGATTTAATTCAGTTGTATGCGAAACGTAAAGCAGCAAAAGGCTTTGCGTTCAATCCAGATACTTACTTGCAAAACGAATTAGAAGCAAGTTTTATATATGAAGACACCCCTGACCAGTTAAAAGCAACGAACGATGTAAAAGCGGATATGGAAAAGCCATTTCCAATGGATCGTTTAGTTTGCGGAGACGTGGGCTTCGGTAAAACAGAAGTGGCTATCAGAGCTGCCTTCAAGGCAGTAAC
>JAPJNH010000055.1 GCA_026461075.1 Chitinophagales bacterium | reverse complement strand
TGGTTATATCGGAGCTCCATTGGCTATTGCGAAAGCGTGTGATAAAATTCAAGGTCAGTTTACCAGTGGAACGTCCTCGGTATCGCAACGTGCGGCACTGGCTGCATTGGATGGAGGATTAGAAACAACCAAAGAAATGGTGAGTGTCTTTAAACGCCGTAGAGATTTAGTATTAGAAGAATTGCGTAAGATCCCGAATTTACGTGTTAATACACCTCCGGGTGCTTTCTACGTTTTTCCTGATGTGAGTGCATATTTTGGAAAATCGTATAATGGAACTGTAATTAATAATGCAGATGATTTATGTACTTATTTAATACAAGAAGTACATGTTGGAATCGTTACAGGAAGAGCCTTCGGGGATGATCATTGCGTTCGTATCTCTTATGCAACCAGTACTGAGAAATTGCAGGAAGCAATGCGTCGTTTGCAAAAAGGCTTTGCGCAATTAGCTTAAGAATATGATTAAAGTATTACGCCCAATCAATTTGTTATTCATTGTCATTGTAATGATAGTGATTCGACTTGCGTTAATTGTTCCATCTTTAGCTACGATAGTAGTCAATGAAAGCGACTTTCTATCGCCTGAATTATCCGATTTTCAGTACGCAATGCTTATTCTAAGTGTCATTGGATTAGCAGCAGCAGCGTATGTCATCAACGATTATTATGATCGTGAAGCAGATAAAATCAATAAACCAACTCATGCAGTAATTGGGGTAAAAATTCATGAAAAGGATGCACTAATCTGGTATTATGGTTTGAATGCGATTGCATTAGGACTAGGGCTATTCTTAGCTTTACGCGTAGATAATTTAAGATTGTTTTATCTTTTTGTCGTTTCCGTAGCTGTCAATTGGCTTTACGCAAGATACCTGAAGAAAATCGCATTTATAGGCAATCTAGCTGTTTCAGCTTCTTTGGCAATGGTCGTTTGGATGCCTTATTTGTTTGAGCCGGTTTATTTTGCCGACGACTTAGACGGAATAGAAGGTATGGTTGATTTTATTACGAAAGTAATCCTCTGGACTTCCGCAGCCGCATTTCTCTTGAATCTGATTCGTGAGATTGTGAAGGACCTTCAAGATGAAGAGGGAGATCGTGCGATGGGGTGTAAGACATTACCAATAGCTATTGGAATTCCGTTTACCGTATATATTTTACAAGTATTGACACTAGGTGCAATTGGCGGATTTGCTTATTTAATGTATCGTTTCTATTTGATGGGGGTAAATGAATTGTATTGGCTACAGCAGATGAATGTCTACTTAGGATTATCCATACTTGCACCTTGCATCGCCTTATTCATAGCCTTGTTTGGGTATAAGAAATTTAGCACGAAATATTGGGGATGGATCAGCCATGCTTTAAAATTGATCATGTTGTTGGGATTGTTTTCCTTATTGTTTTTTAAACATTATTTAGAGTCTTAATATGCGTAAATATATTTTAGCTTCTGCCTCTCCTCGACGTCAGTACTTATTAAAGGAGGCTGGAATTGATTTTGAATGTATTCCTTGTATAGGAGTGGATGAAGAGTTGATAGCTTCACAAATAATGGAACGCAATAATGTTGAACTCTATTGGATTCCGGAAACCTTAGCGAAGGAAAAGGCCCGTGAAGTGGAAACGCGTGTCCCTAAGGGGAGTAGTATCATTATATCGGCAGACACTATCGTGGTTTTGGATGGAAAAATTTTAGGAAAGCCTAAATCTGAAATGGAAGCTGTTGAAATGTTGCGTAAACTTTCAGGGAATAAACATACCGTAATTACAGGCGTTTGCTTGATTAAGGCAGGAGAACCAGGCGGTATTTCGATGTTCAATGTTAAGACGGAAGTTAACTTCAAGCGTTTACGTGAAGACCAAATCCAGCATTATGTTAGCACCTATCAGCCATTGGATAAAGCAGGTGCTTACGGCATTCAAGAATGGATCGGATACTATGGTGTAAGCGGTATAAACGGCTGCTTCTATAATGTTATGGGACTTCCGCTAAGTGCTTTGATGGAAGAATTAGAACGCTTTGAAGGCGCTTAATTAAATTCCTCTTCTCTTTTTCTCTTCAGAAATCAACTTTAATTCTCTACTCATTTGCCCTGAGATAGAGGTGTTTTCTTGTGCACGACGAATCAGGTAAGGCATTACATCTTTCACTGGTCCGAAAGGTAAATATTTCGCCGTATTATATCCACCGTTTGCTAGGTTGAAAGTGATGTGATCACTCATGCCAAACAATTGGGAGAAATAGATATGCGGATGATTCGCTGGGATATTTATTAGCTTCATCAAAGTGCTCGCGTTCTTGGCACTTTGTTCGTTATGCGAAGCGCAGAAGATCGCCATATGCTGATAGTTTTCGATACACATAGTTACTGCAGCATCGAAGTCTTTATCACAGGTCTGCTTATCAGGTTGAATAGGAGAAGGATAGCCCATTTGTGTAGCGCGAGCTCTTTCCTTTTCCATATAGGCGCCGCGTACCAATTTCAAAGCATAGATAACGCCTGCTTCCTTCATAATTGGCATGGTCTGCATTAGATATTGTAAACGATCGTGACGATACATTTGAAGGGTATTATACACGACAGGCTTTTCTTTATTAAAAGCCATAATCATTTTATTGACCAAAGCATCTACAGGGTCTTGAATCCATGATTCTTCCGCATCAATTAGGATGGCCACATTTTTTGTAGCACCTGCCTGACATACTTCACGGAGACGATCGCTCACTCTTTTGAATTCTTCTTGTTCTGTAGTGTTAAGGGTTTGTTTCGCTTGCAGTTTTTCCAAAAGCTCAAAACGCGCTAGGCCAGTGACTTTAACACTGATAAAGCCGATTTTTCTATTTGCTGCTAGGTGGATGATTCGAATAAGCTCTTCACGTGTATGATCGAATTCTTGTTCAGAAGATTTAGCTTCTACTGCATAATCGAGAATCGATTCAACTTTGTATTGCAAAAGGTGATTTACGGTAGGCATCGCCAATTCAACTGATTCTCCGCCACAAAATTGTTTGAAAATCGTTTTGCGAATCAATCCTTTGATTGGCAAATGAAGATTGAGTGCTAACGAAGCCGCATGTGTCCCGATTTTTACCAAGGACGGGTTGTTCATCATTTTAAATAAAAAATAGGCTTGTTTTAACTCGCCATTATTTTTACTTTGGAATGCGATTGCGGTATTGTCGAAGGAAATTTGATTCTGACTCATAAGACTTCTATAAAAGATTATCTCAACAAATTTTGGGACTTAAATATCGTTGGAATATTTGAAATTGCGAATGAACTTTATCAACTTGTAAACATTTCTCAAAATTGGCTATGAATGCCGAACTTATAGTCTATCTTTGTTTCCCGTTATGACAAAATATATCTTTGTAACGGGAGGTGTTTCCTCTTCTTTGGGAAAAGGCATCATTGCCGCATCATTAGCCAAGTTATTGCAAGCTCGCGGATTGCGTGTTGCCATTCAAAAATTCGACCCTTATATTAACGTAGATCCCGGTACATTGAACCCGTACGAACATGGAGAATGTTACGTTACGGATGATGGTGCAGAGACTGATTTGGACCTCGGACACTATGAGCGATTTTTAAATACGCCAACTTCTCAAGCGAATAACGTGACCACAGGTAGAATCTACCAAACTGTCATAAACCATGAGCGTGAGGGGGTGTACTTAGGTAAAACTGTACAGGTTATTCCACATATCACGAATGAAATCAAACGTCGTATGCAAGCTTTGGCTGTGACGGGAGAATATGATATTATTATCACTGAAATCGGAGGTACGGTAGGGGATATTGAAGGATTGCCTTTTATTGAGAGTATTCGTCAGATGAAATGGGAATTAGGCAATCAAAATGCGATTGTAATTCACTTAACCTTGATTCCATATTTGCGTTCAGCAAAGGAATTGAAGACAAAACCAACGCAGCACTCCGTTAAGGATTTGTTGGAAATTGGTATTCAGCCAGATATTTTGGTTTGCCGTACAGAAATGGAATTGAACGCTGAATTACGCCGTAAATTAGCTTTGTTCTGTAACGTGACCGTGAACAGTGTGATCGAAGCTAAGGATGTAAGCACCATTTATGAAGTGCCTTTAGAGATGCTCCGTGAAAAACTTGATTTGACTGTATTGGAAAAATTAAACCTTAATGTTTCGCAAGAACCTGAACTAGGGGTTTGGCGTAAGTTTTTGGACACACTTAAAAATCCAAAAGGGGAGGTGAGAATTGGATTAGTGGGTAAGTATATTGAATTGCAGGATGCTTATAAGTCGATCTATGAAGCCTTTATCCATGCTGGCGCTAGTAACGAATGCAAAGTGATTGTAGAATCCATTCACTCAGAACATTTGAACGGGGATAATGCCGCAGAATTGTTAGGTCATTTGGATGGTGTCTTGGTTGCTCCTGGTTTTGGCGGTCGTGGTATCGAAGGGAAGATTGATGCGATTAAATACATCCGTGAACACAGAATTCCTTTCTTTGGAATTTGCTTTGGTATGCAATGCGCTGCGATTGAGTTTGCGCGTAACGTTCTAAATTTAGAAGGTGCTCATACGGTAGAAGTGGCTCCTGAGACAGGTCATCCAGTGATTGATATCATGGAAGATCAGAAGGGGTTAACACAGAAAGGTGGTACCATGCGTCTAGGTGCATACGACTGTCAATTAGAGCCAAAATCGATAGCCCATAAAGCTTATGGAAAAGAAATGATTCAAGAACGCCATCGTCATCGTTATGAGTTTAATAACTTATATATCGAGCAATTCAGAAAGGCGGGGATGAATATCAGTGGTATTAATCCGCATAGAAAATTGGTTGAAATTATTGAGTTGGCGAATCATCCTTATTATATCGGCGTTCAGTTCCATCCAGAATTGAAGAGCACGGTGGAGCGCCCGCATCCATTATTCGTAAGTTTTGTGGCTGCTGCTTGTAAGTTTAGAGACGCTAAAAATTAATTCTTTATTGATAATTAAGGGATTTTATGTTCCTTTGTCAACCCTAACAAAATAGAAAATGGATAGAAAGACGCTCATTGGCTTTTTGCTAATGTTTTTGATGATTTTTGGTTATTTGCAATGGACAAGTAAAAACGATGCGGAAATCGCATTGGAAAAACGAAAGCAGGATAGTATTTCGAATTTAAATAAGCCAAAGCTTGAAAATAAGGCTGTTGCAGCAGTCGTTGATACTTCGAAAAACGATACAGCTAAGACTCAAATAACTAATGCTCCTTTTGTTAATTTAACAAATGAAGAGAAAGTAGTGACCTTAGAAAACGATTTGATGATTGTCAAATTGACTAATGTCGGAGGTTCTGTGAAGTCGGTTGAGTTGAAAAAGTTCAAGACTTACGAAAAGAAAAGCTTGCAACTAGTAGGGGAGAATGAAATGAAAATGCAATATGCATTTTATACCGCAAAAAATGAACTTGTTAAAACGGGAGATTTAAAATTTGAATTAATTTCTTCAGATCCTCATCAGGTTGTTTTCGCTTTGAAAACTGCTAGCGGAGGAGAGTTTCGCCAGATTTATGCGTTGAAAGATGGTGAATATCGTGTCGATTATCACGTCGAGTTGAAAGGTATGGCAGTTGACATGGGCCGCAACATGACCGCACTTGCAGTGAATTGGAATCAATCAACACATTTGCAAGAAAAGTCTGTTGAAATCGAGCAACCGCTCACTGCCGCCTATTATCATTATACGAATGATGATTTTGATCATTTGAGTGAGACCTCAAAGGATGAGGAGGAAGAAAAGCCTGCCACTCCATTGCGTTGGATTGCCTTAAAGCAGAAGTTTTTCAGCACTGCGATTTTAACAGATAATCAATTTACTGATTCTAAAATCAAGCAAGAACTTTCAAAGGAAAAGAATGGTCTGAAAGATTTTCAAGTAGAGTTCATGTTGCCTGTAAAGGATTTGAATAATACTGCTTATAGCATGAGATTATTCTTTGGTCCTAACAATTACAATATGCTTAAGTCGTACGATAATGGCATGGAGAAATTGGTTACTCTTTCAGGTGGCTTATTTAAATGGTTTGGCGTAAAGGCGATCAATCGCTTTTTGATTATTCCGGTATTCAATTTCTTGAACGAGTTTAATTTGAATTTTGGTTTAATC
>JAPJNH010000054.1 GCA_026461075.1 Chitinophagales bacterium | reverse complement strand
TGATACCTTTTTGCCAACCTTTTCAGCGAATTCTCAAAAGCATAAATGCATGCTGCGTGATTCTGTTTCCCCAAAAGAACAAAAGTTTAAACGCTGGGAGTTGGGGGTAAGCGGAGGTGTAAATTTTCAACAATTTAAAAATGATATACCAAGAACTTATGGTTATAGGCATACTTCGTACCCATTAACTGAACATATTAATACTTCAATTCAGTATTCTTATTCAAAGAATTTCGGCGTAAAGCTAAGTTTGGGTTATGATAAATTTGGGTATAAGGTGCAATATAATTACCCATCAAATTGGCCATATACATTTAGAAGGTATAAGTTTGAAAAAACTTTTTTTGTCCATAATTTGGGCTGTGATTTTTTGTATAAAATAATGTTAAGGCATAAGTTCTCCATAAATACCTGTCTAGGTTTTAAAACTAGTTTGATTCAGAAAGAAATCGCATATTATGCAGATTTTGAAGGCTCGTTGTTGCAAGAAAGATTCTACTCTAGAAAACCGTATTATAGATTTAATTTGCATGCTTGCGCAGGATTACAATTAAGTTATGCTTTATTTAATAGAATTTACTTAAATACATCTTTGTATTATTATAATCAAATATTTGATTATAAAGATTACTTAGATGTGCCTCTAGCTGGATATAAGGAGTGGCAAAGGATTTTAAGAATTAATCATTTTTCATGTTCGTTCGGACTTAGTTGTCAACTTTGATGTATTACTATGAAACAAATCATTTTTTTTGTTTTTTTACTTTTGTGTGCTAATGGCTATACTCAGACATTTAGAACCGCTTACGATATTTTAGAAGAATCTAATTCTAGTAACATTGGGCAAGGAGCCTCCTATCATTCTAATATTGTTTCTATCCTTTCTAATACTGAGTTTATGTATCTCCAATCATATGTTGACATGTTTAGGGCAACGCATGATGTACAGTATATTTATAAGTTTATTATTCATTCCAAAAGAGTGCAGGAACGAAGGGACGATGTAATAAAACTATTGCCTTTAAATCAAATTTTAGGATTTAATAATATTGGTAAAACAGGTCATGCCGCATTAGCTCCCATGTGTATAGGTGATCAAAGCCAGATAGCCAATGATATTTTAACAAATTCAAAGGGCTGGTCTTGCATAGATGACAACAATTATTGTGATACTACAATGACATATGTATTGCATTCAGCCGAAATAATTTATCCCATGGCTCAGTTTGTTTATTTTATGCAGACAGATCCTTTTTTTATGGCATTGTCTAGTTTAGCGGCACCTGCTGAAGTGGGCTATGTTCAGCCAACAACAGCTTGTAACATTAATCATATTTCCACAATTGGAGACTACAGTAATTGGTTGAAATGTAAAATTAATGAAACTATAGACTATCATAACAATAATGATTGGACAGCAGCTAAAATACCAATTTCATTTTTGCATAATTTTTCATCACGATTATACAATCGAAAAAATAATGGAAATCATGCTGAATTAAATATGCAGGCAGCTATGGGAAGGGTTTTAGCTATTATGTATGAAATTTCTGTTCTTGATAATAATATAAATAACACCTTATTTCAAAATGCATCTAAACTTGCTAATTTGGCAAAAAGTCAGCTAAAATTGAATTCTAGCGACGCATCAAGTTATACGTGGTGTCATGAATTTAATTGTAGCAATACTGAAGATATTGAACATACTTATTTAGTTATGTCATTTGTTGATTGGTGTGTAAAAACTCAGTTAGTTGATACCGATTATATTCAGCCCGTATTTAATCAAAGTGATTTGATTAAATTGGGAAACACGTTTAGTAAACATATTTATCAGGCGCCATTAACATTTGGGTTGAATACTCTAGGAACAAATACAAATATTGCGCAGGGGGGAATAAGTTTACAACAATATCCATTCTTGTCTAACTACAATAAATATGTGTACCAAATTTTAATAGACTATTATGCAGAAGATGCACTTTATAAAAATGACAAGGGAATTGTTGAATATCCTCAATTATCTCTTTTGCAAAGTATCTACAATTCCTCAAATTTTAGCTATGGAACTAATTATAAATTTAATCCAATAGATGTTAGACGAGGACATAGCCTTAATTCGCAATGCAATTATTTGGCCAGCGGTGACTTTGATAATAATGGTTTAAATGATTTTGTGAGCGTAGATAATGCTAATGGTGTGTTTCATGTTTATACCCCAGATATTTGCAATGACCCTAATCTACCTAATAATTGTTGGGTAGTAGCCTCTTCCTCAGGTCATACTGGTAATTGGGCAGGAATGGCTTCAGCAGATTTTAATAGCAGCCATGCAGGGCAAGAACTAATTGCACTCAACAAAACTACTGGTGCAATTCATTATTTTGAACTGTCGGGTTCTATCTTTAGTGAACAGACTTTGACTAATACTGTTAGCAATTGGGCGGGCATTACTACAATCAATGGCAATGCAGCAATAGCAAGTGATAATAATGGCAATGCCTATTTAATAAGTGTCTCTAATGGCGCAATTAATTATATGAGCATAGGTTCAATGAATAATCACCCTATAAGCATCACCTCGGGTAATTTTGATTTAAATAATGTAAACCCCCAAATAGCAATCGCAGATAATAATTCAGGTTTAATTAGCATTTTTGAATACAGCAATAATAGTTTACATTCACTTTATAACAATGTGGTAACAGCAGGCACTTATAATATTTGGACAGGCCTAACAGCTGGTGATTTAGATGGAGATGGTATTAGCGAATTGGTTGCACATAGGGATTATGACGGACAGGTAATAATCTATAAACTTAAAAATGGTACATTAACTGCAGTATATGGTGAGTATTTTCCAATTGATCAATTGAATAAAGCAATGTGCACAGCTCGTTTCAAATTAGATGATAGTAAAGATGCATTAGTAATGTTTCGAAACTTTGATGGACAGATAACAATTTATAATATGGACGGTATTTGTCCGAGTCTTCATTTGTCAAACCAAACTATTGATGATAATTATACCATCAACAATAATTATTCTAATACAACAAATGATTATGTTGTGGATTACCATTCAAATAATGTCTTGACAGCTAATAATTTTACTATAGCTGGTGATGGTAGCAAAGTGGATTTTAAAGCTGGCAATTTAGTTTATTTGAAAAAAGGTTTTAATGCAAAAGCTGGCTCAGATTTTCATGCGTCAATTGAATCAGGGTTGTCATGTAGCAACGTTAATCTTAGAACCACCAATAATGCTAGTACAGCTGAAAATCCTTTGCATTCGCATGCAATTCAAAAGCCAAGCACCTTGGTTACGGTTTATCCTAACCCAGTCAATAATAATACAAATTTAAGAGTAGTAATACCATTAGCTTCCAAAACCAATATTGTTTTATTTAATATTGTCGGAAGTAAAATACAATCGATCTTAAATTCTCAAACTTTAGAAGCAGGCAATCATGAATTTCCGGTCGACTGTAGTAGTTTATCTGCTGGCATTTATTTAATAGAAATTACCACAGAAACAGAGCAAATTCATAAGCAATTGATTGTTCAACGATAGGGATGCTGAACACTAGGTTGTATTAGAGTTTTAATGTAATGAAGCTTTAAAAGGATGCTTAATCATTCTTTTAGTACGTCGAACAAATTTTCTAAAAACCTCCAAAAATTAAAAACCCCGAGACACATCGTGAATCGGGGTTTTTGTCTGCGGTGCGGACGGGACTCGAACCCGCGACCTCCGCCGTGACAGGGCGGCATTCTAACCAACTGAACTACCGCACCACGCGGTTGAAGCGGGTGCAAAGATACGAACACTTTTTGTTTCTCCAAATATTTTTTAAGAAAATTTCTGAACTATTCTGTTGTACTTTTGTTCTACCCTTTATATCTAATCATTAAACATGTTTTACCTAACCCGTCGCGAGCATTTTAACGCCGCTCATAAGCTTTCTAACCCAAATTGGACCGAAGAACAGAATAAAACCGTATTCGGAGGCTGTGCCAATCCGAATTGGCATGGGCATAATTATACACTATGGGTAACTGTTAAAGGAAATGTAAATCCGGAAACGGGCTTCGTAATGAATATGCGCGACCTCAGCAAGGTAATCAATGAACAGGTGATCAAACATATCGATCACAAAAACCTCAATTTGGATGTTCCTTTTCTACAAGGTATCATGCCTTCGACAGAAAATGTGGCGAAAGCTATCTGGGACCAAATGGCCCCTCATATTGAAGGAGGAATCTTGCATTGCGTAAAATTGCAGGAAACGGAAAATATTTTTGTGGAATACTACGGAGAATAAAAAATTAAACTAAACATATGCAAGAGAAAGTGGAATTAACCCCGACAATGGAAGCTATTGCCAAGCAATACAAACTCGTCCTTTCTGAAATTGGTGAAAACCCAGAAAGAGAAGGTTTGTTGAAAACGCCTGAACGCGTGGCAAAGTCATTGTCCTACCTTACTGGTGGTTATAAAATGTCTGCCGCTGATATTATTCAATCCGCTTTATTCAAAGAAGAAGTGAGTGAAATGGTAGTGGTGAAGGATATCGAGATTTATAGCATGTGCGAACATCATATGTTGCCCTTCTTCGGAAGAGCGCATATCGCCTATATTCCTAATGGTCAAATCATTGGACTGAGCAAAATAGCGCGTGTAGTAGAGGTATTTGCACGTCGTTTACAAGTGCAAGAGCGTCTGACGAACGAAGTATTAGTGGCTTTGGAAGAAGGCTTGAAGCCTTTTGGCGTTGCCGTGGTTATTGAATGTCAACACTTATGTATGATGATGCGTGGTGTACAGAAACAAAATTCAAGTACGACTACCTCCGCATTCACGGGCGTTTTCAAAAATCAGGCTACTCGTTCTGAATTCTTAAAACTTATTTCGAAGAATTTACACTAATCATGGCGATTAATGTTGATGTCTATCAGCAAATAAAAAAGTCTTTCGGCGGCAAGCAGGTACAACTGGTTGCCGTTTCGAAAACTAAACCCATTGAAGATATTCAAGGGTATTACGACATGGGACAGCGTGATTTCGGCGAAAACTATGTCCAGGAATTTGTAGAAAAAGTACCCGCGCTACCAGCTGATATACGTTGGCACTTCATTGGACATCTGCAACGTAATAAGGTTAAATTGGTGATTCCGCATGTGTATCTTATACATGGAGTCGACTCTGAGCGACTGCTGAGTGAGATTCAAAAGGAAGCGGCCAAAGCGAATTTAAGGGTTAATGTCTTGTTACAGCTTTTTGTCGCACAGGAAGAAACCAAGTTTGGATTCGATCTATCCGAATTCGAAGGGATTATTGCTGATTTATCAAGATGGCCAAATGTCAATGTCCTTGGCGTTATGGGGATGTCCTCGGTGACAGAAAACACCGAACAGATTCGTTCTGAATTTAAAGCCTTAAAACAGGCATCGGATCGATTAGTCGCCTTAAATCCCGCCGCAAACATACTCTCCATGGGTATGAGTGGCGATTATTTATTGGCAATTGAAGAGGGGAGCAATATGGTACGAATTGGCAGCACCTTGTTTGGGGCTCGTTAATATAATGCCTCTTAACGTTCACAATTTAGTGCTAATGAATAGGTCTTGTGAACAAGAACTTATGATTGCATAAGCGAAGCAAAGTAATTTTAGGAGTCGGTTCAAAACGACCCCTTATGCAATTGCAGCAGCTAAAACATGTTTATTTTATTGGAATCGGAGGAATAGGGATGAGCGCTATTGCGCGTTATCTGCATCGCCGTGGCATTCAAGTGAGTGGCTATGATAAGACATCCACCGTGCTTACCAAAGAGTTGGAGCAAGAAGGAATGCAAATTCATTACGAAGATCGTCCTAGTCTAATTCCTGCCGCTGTTGATTTGTTTATTTATACCCCTGCAATTCCAAAAGAAATGCAAGAGCTGCAAACAGCCTTGCAAGGTACCGTTCGGGTGATGAAGCGTAGTGAGGCTTTGCAATGGATCACCGCGCAAAGTAAAGTGGCCGCCGTGGCGGGCACACATGGTAAAACAACGACCTCTACCTTATTGGCGCATTTAATGAAGACTGCAGGTGCCGATCCTACCGCATTCTTAGGCGGTATTTCCGCTAATTACAATTCGAATTCCTTATTGGGAAATAGCGATTGGATGGTAGTGGAGGCCGATGAATATGATCGTTCTTTTTTACGTCTAGCTCCATATGCAGCGATTATTACTGCGGCCGACCCAGATCATTTAGATATCTATAAAGGAGGAATTCAAGATTTTGAGGATACCTTCTGTGCCTTCAGCGAAGTGGTAAAGAAAGAAGGCTTCTTGTTGTACAAAAAGGGGATTCGAATAGAAAACAGATTACAGCATCCACAGCTGCAGAGTTATAGTATTGAGGATATGGAGGCTGATTGGACGGCTCGAAATATTCGCATTATCGACGGATATTATCATTTTGAGGTATGGCATCAGTCGACTACCTATGGTGAATTTCAATTGTTAATTCATGGTCGTTATAATATTGAAAACGCCTTAGCAGGCATTGCTCTCTGTCAGTTGATGGGCATGGATATGGAAATGGTAAGGAAAGGTATTGCTAGCTTCCGAGGGGTGAAACGTCGCTTTGAATATGTGGAGAAAGGAAAAAAGATTACCTATATCGACGACTATGCACATCATCCTAATGAGATTGCGCCTTTCTTGACTTCGGTACGGGAAATGTATCCAGGAAAGCGTATTACAGCGATTTTTCAACCGCATTTGTATAGTAGAACCCGTGATTTTTTAGCTGGCTTTAGCGAATCTTTAAGTAGTTGTGATGAATTGATTTTATTACCGATTTATCCTGCACGTGAATTGCCTATTCCAGGTATTGTATCGGAGTTGATATTAGAAAACTGTGCGGCTCCGAAAAAATCGGTAATCCCTATGTATGGGGTATTAGCTTATTTGGACCATAAAGAGATCGAAGTGCTATGCACCATTGGCGCTGGCGATATTGATTTATTAATCGAACCACTTGCCAAGTGGGCAAAGCAAAGGAATGCATCATGAAGAATATTGATTGGAAGAAAATAGGGTATTGGGTCTTGTGGATAGTGTTAGCAGCGGTGCTGTTGCTAGGGATTATTTGGGGCGTTTTTGTACGTCAAAATAAAAAGGTTCCAGTTATAAATATTACGATCGACACCGATGTGAATAAGCAGTTTGTAACGAAGAAAGATGTGCATGCGATGTTCAAAAGAGAAGGCTATGATACGCTGTTCAATAAACCCCTCAGTGCAATACAGCTAAATATCCTAGAACGTGCTCTGGAAGCCAATTTCTGGGTGCAAGATGCAGAGGTTTTTGTAGACAGAAATGGGGTGGTGGATATTAAGATTGTACAACGTTGTCCACTAATGAGGATAATTCACAAAAACGATGTAGGGTTTTATGTGGATCAAAACGGAAGAACGATGCCTTATTGCCCTACTTTTACACCACGCGTTCTTATTGTTAGTGGAGATGTTACAGAAAGCATTTTCAATCCTCGTGATACAACACAACACTTTGGACAAGATTTGGTTCACCTTGCCAAATTAATTCAGAGTAGCGTGTTTTGGCAAAGCCAGATTACGATGATGGATGTGAAGAGTCCGCAAATGATTCACCTTTATCCTTTGCTGGGCGATGCGTTTATAGAGTTCGGAGGGCCAGAAAATGCCGAAGAGAAATTGAATAAACTACAAACGTTCTATCAAAGTCATCTACCACAAGCATATAGAAAGATTTCCCTTCAATTCGATCGGCAAGTCGTCGCTACCAAAAAATAAACACACAAACAGCTATTCATGAGCTCACCTAAACACAAAATTTTACCTGGCGATATTATTGCAGGTTTGGATATCGGTACCACTAAAATTGTAGCGATTGTCGCAAAGGTGAATGAACATCACAAGATTGAGGTCTTGGGCATGGGTAGAGTAGCTTCTTCAGGCGTTGATAAAAACGATGGAGTGGTGAATGTGGTTCAAACAGTAGATGCGATTAAGCAAGCTGTTAAATTAGCAGAAGAAAATGCCGGCGTTAATATTCGTACCGTTTTTGTAGGTATCGCTGGTCAACATATCAAAAGCTCAAAACATACTGGAATCATCATCCGTGATCAAATTGATGAGCCTATTAATACAGGCGATATTCAGCGTTTGATTGATGATATGTTCAAGTTACAAGTGGATCCAGGTGAGCAAATCATTAACGTATTACCGCAAGATTTTATAGTTGATACGTCACGTAGTATCGTGGATCCTCGTGGTATGATAGGAACGCGCCTAACAGGTAACTTCCATATCATCACAGCACGTTTAAATGCTGTAAAAGTAATCTACCGTTGTGTATTGGATGCAGGTTTAGAAATTGCAGGTTCTACTTTGGAACCTTTAGCCTCTTCAGCTTCTGTATTAACTGCCGAAGAAATCGAAGCCGGTGTGGTATTGGTCGATATCGGAGGCGGTACTACCGATATCGCGATTTTCAAGGATAATGTAATCCATCATACTGGTGTGATTGGTTACGGTGGTAATATCGTTACAATGGATATCAAGCAAGACTGTTCTGTAATGCAAAATATTGCAGAAAAGTTGAAGGTTGAATACGGTTGCGCAATGCCAAATGAAATGGACCAGAACCAAGTCATTACCATTAAAGGAATGCGTTGGAACCCGGCTCAAGAAATTTCTTTGTATCAGTTGTCAAAAATCATCCATGCACGTATGGAAGATATCGTGAACGCTGTTAAGTCGCATATCACGAATGCAGGCTTCGATCAAAGAAAGTTAATCGCAGGTATCGTATTAACAGGTGGTGGTTCGCAATTGAAGCACCTTACGAAGTTATTTGATGTAAATACAGGAATTGCTACCCGCATTGGTTTGCCAGTGGCTTATGTAGCAAATACAGATAAAGATTTATTTAGTAATGCTTCGCATTCAACGGTAATTGGTTTGGTGAAATGGGGTTATGAGAACGGTAGCCTTAAGCCATTAAACAATTCATATAAAAATGTTGAAGTAGTCGCAGAACCAATCGCTGAAGCGCAAGTTGCACCAGTGGATGAAGTTCAAGTAGATGCAGTGAATGGGGTAATGGATGTCCCTCAGCAAGAACCCGTTTTGGAATCAGAACCTATTGTTGCAGGGGATAAAACAAGAGATATTGTGAAAGAAAAGAGTCGCTTCTCCTTGACAGCAATTTTGAAAATGACCAAAGACCTTTTCGAAGGCGATGAAGATCCGAACATCGATAAATAATCAGATCAAACAGACGCACCTTTAACCATACAGCAACCATAAACAGACAAAACACATGAACCAAAATCAACCAAATCTCAATCGAATGTTAGAATTCAACATGCCGAAAAACAAAAGCGCTCGCATCAAGGTAATTGGTGTGGGTGGTGGCGGTACTAATGCGGTGAATCATATGTTCCGCTTAGGTATTAAGGATGTTGATTTAGTAGTAGCGAATACCGATCGCCAATCTTTGGATATGAGCCCGGTATTGAACAAAATTCAGTTAGGTGAAAAATTAACGGAAGGATTAGGTGCAGGAACAAATCCTGAACGTGGTCGTGAAGCGGCGCTTGAATCAATCGACGCTATCCGTGAATATTTACAAGGAAGTACTAAGATGTTGTTCGTAACTGCCGGAATGGGTGGTGGAACAGGTACGGGTGCTGCTCCTGTTATCGCTCGTGTAGCGCGTGAATTAGGCCTTTTAACAGTTGGTATTGTTACCACTCCTTTTGATTATGAAGGATTGCGTACACAAAAGCAAGCTGATAGCGGTATTGAAGAATTGAAAAAGTATGCAGATGCTACAATCGTTGTTTCAAATGAAACATTACGTGCGGAGTATGGCGATATGGATATTGATAATGCTTATGGCAAAGCCGATGATATTTTGGCGACTGCTGCAAAGAGCATTGCAGAATGTATTACTACTGTTGGTACACAAAACGTCGACTTTGAAGATGTGCGTGTAGCATTAACAAACAGTGGTGTTGCCTTAATTGGTAACGGAGCGGCAAGTGGAGTAGGTCGTGCGTTAGCAGCTACTGAACGTGCCTTAGAATCACGCTTATTGAATGATAAAGAAATTCAAGGCGCTAAATTCATCTTGATCAACGTTACTTACGGTACTAAGAAGATTACCTTGGATGAATTGACAGAAATCGCTACCTATGTACGTCGTGCTGCGGGTGATAATGTTCAAATTAAGCAAGGTCGCGTTTTTGATGAAACATTAGAAGATAATATCAGCGTAACTATTATTGCTGCGGGTTTTAATCGTGCGGAGGAAGTAAATGCTGCGGCTCCTGCGCAAGTTGCGGAAGTGGTGAGTCCAGTTTCTCAAGCAGCCCTAGAGTTGGATATCAACCCTGCTCCTTTTAATATTGTTGAATCGGTTCCTGCTGCTGAATTCGAAGCGGTGTCTGCATCTGTTGCGGCGCAAGTAGAAGAGTCGCCTGTTGCCGAAGCTGAAATGCCAATTGTGCTTGATTTGTTTCAAGCGGTACAAGCACCAGCAGTAGTGTCAGAGGTTCCGATGGAAGTTGAAATGGAATTCGAATTAGAGCAAGCTCCTGTTGCTGAAGTTGAAATGGAATTCGAGCAAGTGGTTATTAACGAAGCCGAAGTGCCTGCTGCTGAAGTAGAATCTAATGAAATTCAGTTTAGCGTTGCCCCAATGAGCGATCCTTTACACCAAGCATCTCCAAGAAGTCAAATGAATGATATCTTGGCTAGTACAGTTGCTGCAGTAGAGCATAAGTCGAGCGAATTGGCGGACGACCGCAAGAATAAATTGAAGCAATTAAACTATAACTACGATAATTCTGCGTTTAGTGCTAAAAATCCAAATGAGGATTTCATGGCACATAGCTCTGCAGAAAAAACTTATAATGAGTTTAGCGTGATCCGTAATGCTGATAATCAGTCGGAAATTCGCAGAAACTCCTACCTCCACGATAAGTTGGACTAGAAAAGAGACGTTCTTGTTTGTCTGTTTTTAAAGGTGACAGTGCCGGTAAGTTTATTCTTACCGGCATTTGTTTTTTAGTAAAACCCTCAAATAATCAAGTATTTATAAACTTTCACCGCAGGACTAATATATTTTATGCATTTTTTTTGTTTTTCAAAGAAAATGATTACTTTTGCAATCCTGAATTCTAGTTAAATCAAAGAAAAATGAAACAAAATATCCATCCTTCAAGTTTCCGTTTTGTGGTATTTAAGGATATGTCAAATGATTACGCATTCTTAACTCGTAGTTGCGTGAACACAAAAGAAACCATTAAGTGGGAAGATGGCAACGAATATCCATTAGTGAAATTAGAGATTTCGCATACGAGCCATCCTTACTATACTGGTAAGATGAAATTCATCGACACAGCTGGTCGTATCGACAAGTTCAACAAGAAATACGAAAAGAAAGCAAAGTAATCTGCTTCAATTCATTCGAAAGCCTTTCCTTCTGGAAAGGCTTTTTTGTTTTAGCGAAGTAAAGCACAAAATGGTGTGCATAAATCAAGTGCGATTTTTATCGTGAATTGTTGATTTTTCTTGCATTATTCCACTTTTAGCATTACGTTTGTCCCCTTATTATCAAGCAGTCCTGGTATGAGAAAAAGTGTGCTTTTGGCAGTCCTATTTAGCTTTGTCGCTTTCATTGCGCAAGCAGGGACAAACTCTGTTGAAATGGCCGATACCTTTCGCGCCGATGGAAAAATCCGTGTAGTCATTGCTGTAATTTTAATTATCCTCATTGGCTTATTCGTTTTTCTATTTAATCTCGACAAAAAAGTAAATAAGTTGCACAAGGATGCAAACGAAAATATTCATTAAACTAAATCATAATTTAACCCTAAACCATTAACATGGCTACAAAGAAGACCACAGCTGCACACGAGTACAGCTTTTTCAACAGTGTAGAACGCTCTTTTGATAAAGCGGCTAAGTTCACGAAGTTTGACAAAGGTTTGTTGGAACAAATCAAGGCTTGTAACAGCGTATACCAAATGCGTTTCCCGGTGAATATCCGCGGACAAGTACAAGTAATTGAAGCTTACCGTGTTCAACACTCTCATCATAAATTGCCATGTAAAGGTGGTATCCGTTACAGCACTGCTGTTAACCAAGATGAGGTAATGGCATTAGCGGCTTTGATGACTTACAAATGTGCTACCGTAAACGTTCCGTTTGGTGGTGGTAAAGGAGGTATCAAAATCAATCCTAAAGATTATACAGTTGAAGAACTAGAGCGTATCACTCGTCGTTATGCTGCTGAGTTGGTGAAAAAGAATTTCATCGGCCCTGGTATCGACGTACCTGCACCTGATTACGGTTCCGGCGAACGCGAAATGGGTTGGATCTTGGATACGTACCAAGCAATGCGTCCTGGTGAAATCGATTCAGCAGGTTGTATCACTGGTAAGCCAATTGCACAAGGTGGTGTACGCGGACGTAAGGAAGCTACTGGTCTTGGTGTATTCTATGGTATCCGTGAAATGTTGAGCAATGTAGAAGATATGAAGAAATTGGGCATGACTACTGGCGTTGAAGGAAAGCGCGTAGCTGTTCAAGGTTTGGGTAACGTAGGTTACCATGCTGCTCACTACTTCCACGCTAACGGCGCTATCGTTGTTGGTTTGTCAGAAATGGAAGGTTCGATCTTCAACCCGAAAGGATTGGATGTTGAAGCTGTTATGGCTTGCCGTCGCGAAACAGGTTCTATCTTGAATTATAAGCACGCTACAAAAACTACGAAGAAAGCTTCTGATGTTTTGGAATGTGATTGCGATATCTTAATCCCTGCTGCGCTTGAAAACGTTATCGATGCTAGCAATGCTGCTAAAGTAAAAGCTAAAATCATCGGTGAAGCTGCAAACGGTCCTTTGACTCCAGAAGCAGACGAAATCTTGTTGAAGAAAGGCGCTGTAGTTGTTCCTGATATGTACTTGAACGCTGGTGGTGTTACTGTTTCTTACTTCGAATGGTTGAAAAACTTAAGCCATGTACGTTTCGGACGTATGGAAAAGCGTTTCCAAGAAGGTGCACATGCTAACATGTTGAATACCGTTGAATCATTGACGGGTAAAAAAGTGAGCGCTGCAGAACGTAAGTTAATTGCTCATGGTCCTGATGAAGTTGATTTAGTATATTCTGGATTGGAAGATTCAATGATCGTTTCTTACAATGAGATTCGTGATATGCGTTTGTCTAACAAGAAAATTACTGATTTGCGTACAGCTTCTTTTGCTAATGCAATCAATAAAATTGGTGATAGCTACTTGCAATTGGGTATCTTCCCTTAATCGAGTATTGCGATTCAAAATACAAAAGGCCTTCTTTCGAGAAGGCCTTTTTTTATGTTATTGTTTGATAAAGGCTTGCGACCAGATGCTTCCATTGCGTTGCTGTAATTGCATCACATAGAAACCTGCGCTTAAGTTACGGAGATTGATTTTACTATTAGCATCGGCACTTTCTACCGAAGCACCGTTCATTACATCTTTTTGCACCTCCCGTCCAAGTGCGTCTATAATACGATAAGCACTTGCTTTGGATGCGTCGCCACGAATCCATAGAACGTCCTCCGCTGGATTACGGATGATAAAATTCGTTTGCCTATAAGCGGTATTTGCTGCGTTAAATTCTGCTACGCTAAAGCGCGCTAGTAACTGGGCTCTCGGATCTCCTTCTAGCAAAAATACTTTCATATAGTAAGGCACAGTGATAATCTCGCCATTAGATTTTGGAAAAATTTGAATGATACTATCCGCTTCATGATTCCAGTCGCTACGGATTTTAAAGGAAAGGGGTAGCGGGTAATAGTCTATCGTATCATTATGCGTTTGTTGCCAGGTTTTGATATGAATGGTATAATCAAAATCTTGCCAGAAGTAGATTTGATAATCGGGTAGGGTGGCTTGCATTTGCCAGATATCGAAGTAGTGGTCGATATTTAAATCACAATGCTGCTTTAAATGCTTTTTAAGCGACGATGTCCTGCTGAAACTGTAAGTGGTTGCTGGGTCGTATAAATAGCTTCTGAGTGCTTTAAAAAACGCCGAATCACCCATTTGATAACGGAGTTGATATAAAACAAATGCACCTTTGTTATAACTATAATCACTGCTGAATATTCTGGAAACAAGCGTAGTGTCTTCACAATGCACACTGCCATCCTTTATTTTACGCAAGCGATCTGTTGTTAGAAAGCGCCAGTCGACAGCCCTTTGCGGATTCCATACCATTTCGTCGGCAATTACGGCGCAATAGGTAGCAAAGCTTTCATTGAGCCATATATCCTGCCATGAGCTACAGGTTACCAGATCTCCAAACCATTGATGCGCAAGCTCGTGTGCCAACAGACCTTGTCCAAAGTTTTTAACGAAGCTTTGTGTTTGATGTTCCATCCCTCCACTCCAAGTGAATTGTGCATGCCCGTATTTTTCTTTTTTGAAAGGATAAGGACCGAATAGCTCTTCAAACTTTTGTAGGACGGGTATCAGTTGCGCTGTTTTGGCTGGAGCTATTGTGTCGAAGCCGGGATAAACCAAATTTTGAATTAACAGGGAGTCTTGGTTTTTGATGGAATACTCTTTGTATTCAATATAAGGGGCACAAGCCACGGCCATTAGATACGTTGCGGTAGGGTAGCGTGTTTGCCAATGTTCGGTGATAGTATGGTTAGTGTGAAAAGTGCGTTCTTTTAACAGGCCATTTGATGCGGTGCGGAGCGTGTCGGCGCACGTAAGGTAATAATCGATGCTATCGATTTTGTCTTGCAGTCCTTGTTTGCAGGGCATCCAATCTTTGGCGCCATAGGGCTCCGACAGGGTAAATAATACGCGATGTCCGTCTATGGTGTCGATGGTAAAGGAGGCTTGGTCGGGTGCATGATGAGGCGGACCATGGTAGAAGATTTGCAAGGAGTCGGTCGCGAGCGGAGCGAGCGGCGACAGGAAGTTGATGCGGAGGAGATTAGATTGCGGACCTTGATAAAGCGCCATTTGTCCGTGATAGAGGATGGAGTCGATCTGTAAGGAGTCGCTCATATCTAAACGGAATTCAGCAATGGCGGAGTCGCGAACGGTGAATTTAAAAAGGATAGCACCCTCGATATAAAAGCGATCAGGATTGAGATGGAGTTGAATCCGTTCGTAGCTTAGGTCGTAATCGTTTTTAACTTGCGTGCCTATTCCATTTTTCGTTTGAGCTAAAGCGTTTAACCCAAATAAAAGAATGACTAGAGAAAATAGAATTCGGCGGCGCATTGTACGAATATACGCTTTCGGAGGAGGGATTACAAATTTTGACCGAACTTGAGAACGTCAGGCAAACTTTGGAACGTAGTGAGGTTTTTCGGTGCTCCTTTAGCTGCATGATGCGCTTGCATACCCGCAATTTTGAAGTTAATCTTCGGATTATTCTTCGCGGTCGTCTGCAATAAGTTTACACTGTTCTTGATATACAAAGTACTGGTCAAAACCGTGAACACGTAATCAGGCTGGTAAACATCGATGACCGGTTGTAAATCGGCATTCGGTAAATTAGCACCTAAATAAATCGTATGGTGGTTTTGCGTCTTCAAATTGTAGGTGAAGAACAATAAAGAAAGCTCGTGTAATTCGTGCGCAGGCAAGAATAATAATATCTTTTTCGATCCTGGGCCCCATTGTAAATTCTGGCCATCGATGGCAACGATAATCTTCTGGCGAACTAGGTTAGCAACGAAATGCTCTTGCGCAGGATTTATATGTCCGGTAACCCATAACAAGCCAATCTTTTCCAAGAATGGATAAATAACTTGCAACATGGTATCCTTGAAGCCATTACGTAGAATGGAAGTGTTAATGGTCTTTTCAAAAGCGATTTCGTCGAAGGAAATCATACTTTTGGTTAGCTGGTCCACAAGTATTTCAAAACTAGGATCCGCTTGTTCAATTTGATTAACAATTTTGTTGATTTCTTCATTGCCTAATTCAGCAATTTTAGAAATCTTATAGCCCTGACGATTGAGCAAGGCGATGTTCATTAGAAAACGCAGATCATGATCAGAATAGGTACGAATCTTGGTTTCAGTACGTTTCGGCTTTAAAATGCCGTAGCGTTGCTCCCACATCCGTATCGTATGAGGCTTAATCCCGCTCAATTGGGACAACTCACTGATTGCATAATTAACTACTCCGGATATATTCGACATATCATTAGAACACAGCACCACGAAATTAGTTCACAAATAATAACAAAAATTTTAAAAATTTAGACTTGCGGTATTGGATTTCTTGTTTAACTTTGCAGAGTAAATAGTTAAACAAAACAATCATGTCACATTTAGCCATTCAAAATGATATCATTCGCCTCAGCGGCACAATGCGTCCTTTCGCCTACTCTTTGACAAAAGATATGGATGACGCTAAAGACCTCGTACAGGAAACGATCTTCAAGGCTTTGAAGTACAAAGATAAGTTTGCTGAAGGAACCAATATTAAAGCATGGTTGTACACTATTATGCGCAATATTTTTATTAACGATTACCGTAGAAAGGTTAAACAAAATACGGTGACTGATAATACAGAAACAAAATTTATTTTAAACAGTACCACTAAAACTGAACATAACCTTGGCGTAAATAACTTGGTGATGAAGGATATTGATTTGGCGATGCGTGATTTGAAGTCGGAAGTTAAAGTTCCTTTTATGATGCATTTCGAAGGTTTTAAATACCAAGAGATTGCTGAAGAGTTGGATTTGCCATTAGGAACGGTGAAGAGCAGAATTTTTATCGCTCGTAAGGAGTTGCAAGAATCTTTAAAGGCTTATGCAGTATAGTTAGTAGTTTTGGATTAAGAAAAAAGCCCTTCGAAAGAAGGGCTTTTTTTATTTAGAGATACTCAGGATGTAATTTTTGGTAGATGGCTCTAAACCAGACGGTGAACTGTTCTGGAGCACTTTGCATGCGCATTTTTAATTCTTCACTGCTCACATATTCTATTGCGGCCACTTCTTCTTCATTTAATGAAATAGGACCGTCATAATTTCCTAATACGACATGGTCTAATTCGTGCTCCGTTAGTTCATTATCCAATTCAGCTTTGTAAATAAAACTATACTGAACACTGAGATCTTCGCATTGAATCCCCAGTTCTTCCTGTAAACGGCGCTTGGAGGCGCTTAGAATATCTTCTCCCGGAGCGGGATGACTGCAACAAGTGTTTGTCCATAAGCCTCCACTATGGTATTTCGATAATGCGCGTTGTTGTAATAAGATTTTCCCTTTTTTGTTTCGTAAAATGACTGAAAAGGCCCTGTGCAAAACCGCTTCGCGATGCGCCTGCATTTTCTCCATCGTGCCGATGGCCTCATCTTGTTCATTAACTAAAATAACAGACGTCATTAAATACGTTTCAATTGAATGGTTAAATAGGATTCCAACAAGATAAAGAATTTACGGATATCCGGAATACGGATTCGTTCTTGCTGAATGGTTTCTGCAGGAACTTTTTTAATTTTTTCAAACAACTTATAATAGTAATTATAGGCGGTATAAACTCCGAAACGGCTGCTTAAAGGCAGATTGCGGATACCTTCCAATCCATGCTGGAAATCTTTATCAATATCAAGAATGATTGCTTCTTTGTCTGACTCGCTTAAATTGTCGAAGTCGACGTTCGGGAAGTAGGTTCTTTTTAAATCGACATAATCCTCTTTCAGATCTCTTAAGAAATTGATTTTCTGGAATGCCGAACCCAAGGCTCTTGCCGGAGCAATTAATGAATTGCAATAGTCGTTATTTCCATCACAAAAAACGGCTAAACACATTAGTCCAACTACTTCTGCTGAACCATAAATATAGCTCTGGTATTCTTCTTGCGTATGATAAGCTTTCTTATCCAAATCCATTTCCATGCTTTTGAAGAAGGATTCAATCAAATCATGTTGGATTTTATACTGGTGTACAACACTTTGGAAGGAATGTAGAATTGGGTTGGTAGAGAATTTTTTCTCGATTGCTTCATAGGTCTCTTTTTTGAAAGCAGCTAATGTTGCGGCTTGATCAATATGGTGGAAGCTGTCGACGATTTCATCTGCTACGCGAACGAATCCATAGATGCCATAAATAGGGGCATGCAATTTTGGATGTAGCAAACGAATAGCACTGCTAAACGAGGTTGAGTAGCGCTTCGTGAGCGATTCGCTATTTTCAAATGCTACTTGTTCGTAGAGTTTAACTTTGTTTTCCATATCCTAATGATTGGTTCTTTTTAGTTTTTGATGGATATAATTTGCAGCTACTTCACCACTTACTAGAGCAGGAGGGACACCAGGACCTGGTACTGTCAACTGCCCACAGTAAGCAAGATTCCTCACTTTTTTGCTTACTAATCGTGGTTTTAAAATTGCTGTTTGATTTAAGGTATTGGCAAGTCCATAGGCATTCCCTTTGAAGGAATTATAGTCTTGTTTAAAGTCTTTCACAGAAAAACTTCTTTGATACACAATATGCGGACGGATGTCCATTCCATAATGCTTTTCAAGTCGCGTGCACAGCATGTCAAAATATTGTTGACGAACCTCTTCTGTATCGTTATCTAAGCCAGGTGCTGTAGGAATGAGAAAGAATAAGTTTTCACAACCTGCTGGCGCCACTGACGCATCCGTTTTACTAGGTGCACACAGATAGAATAATGGATCAGTCGGCATTTGTGGACGATCATAGATTTCTTCAGAATGTCTTTCGAAATCAGCGTCGAAGAAAAGGGTATGATGCGGCACCGTATCAGGCATTTTTGTATTCAAGCCCACATAATAAATTAATGCGGAAGGAGCCATTGTACGCTTCTGCCAATAATTTTCATCGTATTGTTGTAATGCCTTCGGTAATAAATTTTCTGTATGGTGATAATCTGCGCCCGAGAGATAGAAATCGCCTTCCCAATTGCCTTTGCTTGTTTTTATCCCATTGATTTGATCTCCATTACAAGAGATGGAAATAACATCTTCCCCGTAATGAAAATGCGCTCCTTGTTCCTTTGCCACGGCCTCCATTGCTTTTGCAATTAAGTGCATGCCTCCCATCGGATACCACGTACCGCCAACGATATCAGCGTAGTTCATCAAACTATAAAGCGCTGGAATATCTTGTGCGCCGGCACCTAAGAAAAGTACAGGGAATTCAAGTAATTCAATGATTTTTGAATCGGAGAAGTATTTTGCGATATGCTTGCGCATCGAGGTGAATACATCCGACTCTAATAGTCCTTTTAATAAGCCTAAATGAAGATATTCCGCGAAAGAAAGGTTCGGTTTGTACACTAATTCTTGAATCCCTAATTCATATTTCTTTTTCGCTTGGGCTAGAAACTTTTCTAATTGTTTGCCAGCTCCTTTTTCTTTTTCTTCTAAAAGCTTTGCTAAAGCTTCCATGCCGGCAGGAATATCCCATTGGGAACCATCTTGCCAAACTACTTTATAGGAAGGGTCTAAACGAACTAAGTTATAATAGTCACTGACTTTTTTGCCGAAGTTGCCAAAGAAGCGTTCGAAAACATCGGGCATCCAATACCAGCTCGGTCCCATATCAAATAAGAAACCTTCTGCGCTAAATGTACGTGCTCTCCCGCCGGGTTGTTCCCATTTTTCGAGTACATGTACTTCATGTCCTGCTTTTGCTAGGTAGGCTGCTGCTGATAAAGAGGAGAATCCTGCTCCGATAATTATAATGCGTGACATAATGGTGTAACACGCATTTGTTTAGTTTGTTCAATAATTTTGGCGAAAAAATTCAACAAAATTATTGATGTTTATGTTTCTGGCTATGTTATTGCTTTAAAATTAAACAAATTTCGCCTCATTTTAGGATTTATTTTAAAATGTTGGAGGCTTTTTAAACTTTTATCTGCTAATTTTTAAACATTCCTTAATTTGAAAGGCAATTAATTGAGTTTATGAAGCATTATCCTTATCAGATTGGTACAATGGCAGAATATAAAACTGCCTATGCGGAGAGTTTGAATCACCCGGAGCAGTTTTGGTCGGGCATCGCAGAAAATTTTGTTTGGCACCGCAAGTGGGATAAAGTGTTGGATTGGAATTTTAAAGAACCAGCTATTCGTTGGTTTGAGGGTGCGCAATTAAATATTACAGAAAATTGTTTGGATCGCCACGCAGCTGTAACGCCTGATCGAATAGCCTTGATTTGGGAGCCAAATCAACCGCAGGAGGTGGTTCGTCGATATACCTACGCTGAACTATTACAAGCGGTGAATCAATGTGCACGTGTATTGTTGGCAATGGGCGTTCAAAAGGGAGACCGTGTGTGTATTTATATGGGGATGGTTCCAGAATTGGCCATTGCTACCTTAGCTTGTGCGCGTATCGGAGCGATACATTCTGTTATTTTCGGAGGCTTTTCCGCACAAAGTATCGCAGATAGAGTAGAGGATGCGCAGGCGAGTTTTGTGATTACGTGTGACGGCGCTTATCGCGGTAATAAATCAATTCCTTTAAAGGCGGTAGTAGACGAGGCTTTACAAAAAACGGCTTGCGTTAAAAAAGTATTGGTCTACCAACGAACAGGAGAGGCTTGCGCAATGGATGCTTCGCGCGACCTATGGTGGCATGAGGCGATGGAAAAAGTAAGTACGGATTTTTTGCCGGCGACGGTAATGGACGCGGAGGATATGCTTTTCATTTTGTACACAAGTGGATCGACGGGAAAACCAAAAGGCGTCGTGCATACCTGTGCTGGTTATATGGTGTGGACGAATTATACTTTCGTCAATGTGTTTCAATATCGCCCGGGGCAAGTTCATTTTTGCACGGCTGATATCGGTTGGATAACAGGGCATTCGTATATTTTATATGGTCCATTAAGTGCCGGAGCAACGAGTTTGTTGTTTGAAGGGATTCCTACCTATCCAGATGCTGGTCGTTTTTGGGATATTTGCGATAAGCATAGCGTACATATTTTATATACCGCCCCCACGGCGATTCGTTCGCTGATGAGCTTTGGCGATACACCATTTGAAGGGAAGTCTTTAAACTCTTTAGAAGTGTTAGGTTCGGTTGGTGAGCCCATCAATGAAGAGGCCTGGCATTGGTATCAAGATAAGGCGGGCAAGGGAACATTACCTGTTGTAGATACTTGGTGGCAAACAGAAACGGGAGGTATTTTGATTTCTAATTTGGCTGGCGTTACGCAAGCGAAACCGTCTTTCGCCACCTTGCCTTTGCCAGGTATAGAACCGGTTTTAGTGGATGAACAGGGTAATCGATTAGAAGGTCCTAACGTGAGCGGGAATTTGTGTATTGCAAAGCCGTGGCCAGGGATGTTGCGAACGACTTATGGAGATCATGAGCGTTGTCGCACTAATTATTTTAGTGCCTATAAAGATTTATATTTTACGGGTGACGGCTGCTTGCGTGATGAAAACGGATTTTATCGAATTACAGGAAGAGTGGATGATGTATTGAATGTGAGTGGGCATCGAATTGGCACAGCCGAAGTGGAGAATGCTATTAACTTACATCATGAAGTGGTGGAAAGTGCTGTGGTGGGGTATCCGCACGATATTAAAGGGCAAGGGATTTTCGCTTACGTTATTGCCTCTTCAGACACTAAAACAGATGACGTGCTTCGTCAGCATATTCTGAATGCGGTAACGAAGACGATAGGTGCAATTGCAAAGCCTGATAAAATACTATTCGTCAAAGGTCTTCCGAAAACGCGCTCTGGAAAAATCATGCGTCGCATCCTTCGCAAAATTGCGGAAGGGGAGTATGCTGCTATTGGAGATACTACGACTTTATTAGATCCAGCTGTGGTGGAGGAAATTATTCAGTCTGCGAAGGCGAGTTAATGCGAGGAGGAATGTACGAAGCTTCCTGAAATTAGTTTGCCATGATTGTCTTGTAAGCGAAATACATAGGTTCCATTCGCTAGGTTAGTTGAGCTAATACGTGTTAGGGGTTCTGCGCTTGCGGTATCGAAGCTTTGTTCAGTAATCAATTGACCAGCTGCATTGAAAATTTCTACATGCTGTAAATAAGCACTTGCATTGCTTTCAATGATGAGTTCTGATTGATTGGTATTGAAGAAATACTTTAAGGGACTTTTATCATTCGATAGGCTTGTATGGGTGGTAACTGTTTTATTGCGAACACAAATGATGTAGGCTTGTCTATTTGCTTTGTCCATGTAACTTGTCAAACCGAAATTTTTAAAGTCGATGTACCACGCATTGCTCGCGTGATTAAATTGTGAAGTGCTCGACCAAAAATTGTAAGCTTTGAGGTTGGGGAACACTGAGCTATAAGCAGAAGGATTATTTGCTTTTACATTATTAATACTTGCGATTTCTTTAATATTAGGCAATCGCCAATCGTTGTTTTGGGCAGTGGTACTGCTCTCCGCTCGCGTGAGCGCATTCTCCCAACTCATGGTATCATTACTTGCATATTTCTGCCAAATTAGTCCGGTAAGATTATCGGTGATTGTGCTATCTCCATTGTCTGTAAATCGTGAAGGAAGTGTTGCTCCTGGAATAATGTCACGAACGGCTCTGGTATGAAAACGTTTATTGCCACCAGCACTTATAGTTTCTGATTTCGGATGTGGCCCTTGTCCGCCACCAGCGTTTGTTACCCAAATTTTTGAAGCGTTGTTATAGGCAGTATCTAAACACCACCAGTATTCAGCATTTGTGTTGGGAAAGAATTGAGTATTAATAGAGGGGTTAAGCGCATCTAAATTTAATAGCGTAAAGCTTTCTGATACACTTGGTAATCTCCAATCGGAGTAAGTCGCCAAATTTAGTTGTTGCACATATTTGTGTGCACTGTCGATAGTCATTTCTCCGCCATCTGTCTTTTGCCACATCAATCCTGTAATGGTATCAGTAATGGTTCCATCTCCATTATCTACATAAAAGGGCGTGTAAATGGAGTAGTCGTTGTCTTCTCCAAATGTATTGGTATAGCTTGTGTTTTGACCACTATCCGGAATTCGCTTCATTGTTTTTTTTACAGATTGGGCGAAACTGATTTGACTAGAAGCTACTAAAAGTAGAATTATTAAAGTTCTCATGCGGTTAGTTAATTAGTCGTTGAATACCTATTACCATTGCGATACAGGCGATCATCATATTGATAGGATGGATAAGTTTTTCTTGGTACCATTCCTTTTTCTTCCAGAAGTAGGCGAGGGTGAAATAACAGATTAGAATGATAAAGAGCTGTGCAATTTCTACTCCTAAGTTGAAACCGCATAAGCTGGTTAATAATTCTGACTTGGGGATTCCTATTTCATTTAGCGCACTTGCAAAACCTAGTCCGTGTAATAATCCGAACACAAACACAAGACTCATTCGCAGGTAATTTAATGTTGGGATAAATAAATTTTCAATAGCTACCAAAGCTATAGAAAATGCGATCGAAGTTTCAATGACTTGTAAAGGGATATGGATGAAGTCGAAAGTGGCTAGCGCAAGAGTAATCGAGTGAGCTATCGTAAACAATGTACATTGAATTACGGCAGTTTTTAGTCTTGAATTAAGCAAGAATAAAGCTACGATAAAGAGGACATGATCATAGCCTAAGGGCAATACATGTTCTATTCCCAATAAAATATATCGAAAGAATAGATGCATTATTCTTTAACAAATTTTAAAACACTACTATTATGTTCTTGGTCGATAATTTTTACGAAGTAGATACCTGCTTGTAGCGTACTGATGTTAATTAAATATTTGTTTTGATCGATTGCATTTATTTGTTCATTACTAATAAGTATTCCGCTTGCGGTAAATAATTGAATCGCTTGTATTTGCTTTTGGGTGTTAATATAAATCTCGTCATTGCTAGGATTCGGAAATAGTGACGTAGTGGTAAAGTCGTTTACGTTTTTAATGCCTGTCGGAGTCGCAGGTACAACGCACTGTACAAAACTGTGTTTTGTTTCAGTGGAATCCATAGTTGCTCCCGTATAGTAATTAAATGTATAATTGCCATTCGCATCCCAACTGTATACAATTGAATCTGTATTGTTTTTATAGGTATAGGTGAGGTTATAGCCATTATTCGTTGCATTTGGTGTGCAAGCCGTAATTAGTGCGCCATTTAGAGGTAATTGTCCGGCACGAACAGGACGTGCAACGGCTTGCGGTATCAATTGATGCGTGGCATCTTCCGTCACTTGGCCAGCCATTTTCGCAATCATGTATGGATAAGTACTTGTTCCATGATAATGATAGGAGCCTCCGTAAGCATGACCATGATTAGCATCTAGGCTTTGCATGTTACTACCGTCCGCTTCTTTAGCCCCATATACTGCAAAGCCGTCTAATGCGTAAGCAATTGGTAAAGTAGCTGCAGTGTAGTTATATAGATGTAATGGAGCAACATGGTAATGATAATCATCGCCTCTACCACAGTGACCACCATAGGTATCCAATTGACCAGCTGTCAAGGCGTCAGCACCCGTATTTGTATGTTCATTAAAAATAGGAACTCCGTTAACAGCTATGGCGATCGCGCCTCGCGTGAAGTGTATACTGTCAACTGGAATAGGACTACTCGACATCACAGGATTTAAGGGAATAGGCCATGCATTCGTCCCCATATAACATTGCGGAATCGGTACTTGACGTTGCCAGCCTGTGGATGAAATACCAACCATCATAGGATGTGTAGTTGGGATTCCTTTTGACTCTACCCAGAAATAGGTGCTATCATAAAAGGTATGGACATTTGGAACGAAGGGAGCAAAGGCGCTATTAATTACCGCAGGGCTGCTTGCTTGTGAAGATTTTAAAGAAAAACTATAGATTGAAAAGATTATTCCAACTCCGAAAACCGGAATCAAATATTTTGCCTGCTTGTTTTTACGGACTAAGAAAATACTTGTACCTAATAACAAAAGGATTGCAAGTAGGACGAATAATTGTGGTTTTAAAACTGTCAACGACGTCTCGGTCTTTCCTTGCTGATTCTTTAGAATCTGTTTATTAAGATTATTTATTTTCGCTTGACGATTTTGAACATAAACTTGATCATCCTTAGAAAGCTTGTCATAAGGGATTTCAGAAATTTGATGGCTTTTGTTTTCTATGCTTACTATTCCGTTTTTCATGAAATAGAAACTGCCCGTCATAATAATACCTTGCTTATCGTTAGTATGCCATTCGCGTTCGATTATCTTGCTGTAATTGATATCATGCGCCAAAGTTTGTTTAGCATTGAATAAAAGCGTTACTGTTAAAAGAGTAAGGAATAAATACTTTTTCATTGGAGATAATTAATGCGTTAGAATTATTTTGCCATTGCTAATTGCCTTATTTGCACTTTCAATGGTATAGAGATAGGTTCCAGATTGAACGGTATTATGTAAAAAATCTTGTCCATCCCAATTGACGATGTAATGTCCGCTAGCAAGTGTTTCGTTGTCCATTATTTTGCGGACTAATTTACCTTGGATATTATAAATACTGATTGTTAATTGGTCTGCTTTCTCTAGATTGAATGCAATAGAAGTGCTTTCCTGAGTTGGATTCGGATAGACCACTTCTTTGAAATACTCACTATTCCAAATAAGTGGAGAGCCTGTATTTAAGGAGTCATAGCAATTATTATGTGCTTTGATAAAATAGGTTGCAACTATATCTCCATTATGTCGAGTACTATTTTCTTGTGAAGGTCGATAGGCTTTAACGTATTCAATTTTTGTGTAATTGTTATTTACACTCACCTTCAAATGGCCTGTATTACCTAGAATCAATCCTTCCAAATAACCATAAGGTGCAGCAGAGTTCGGATAGTTGAAGTTAGGTAAACTTGGTTGTGGGGTTTCTTGATAGATTAAACATTCACGTTCTTGCTTGGCAAAGAAATGATCGTGCCCGTGAAAGAATACATTTACTTTATTCTCTTTAAATAAATCTTTGATAGGCTTATACCAGCCTGGTCGATTCGTATTCCAGGTATAGGTCGTATCATCCAAATTGTATCCTCCCCATTCATAACGTTTTGCGAATTCTACTCCGCCACGTCCATCCGGGTCACCACCTACCATTTGGTGTGCGAAAACGAATTTGTAATCTGCTGTACTTTGTTCTAAGGTTTGCTTCAACCAATCATACTGTACTTTTCCTAAGGTCCATCTCCAGCCATTTAATGAATCTGGTTTAGGCTTTGTAAACCAATATGGATCTAGTACCACAAAAAGCGCATCGCCCCATGTCCATGCATAGTAACTCGCTCTTTGACCTACATACGGATAATGAGTGGTGTCGCCGGTGTAAAAGCCGTCTGGGAATGGATTGGGAAAATATTTCTTTCTTTCCTTGGTGTCCCAGACTGCAATATTGTTTGCAGTTCCCGTATTATACCAACCTGCTTCTCCTTCATGATTTCCTAGAGCGATAAACAAAGGAACCGAATGACAGATGGTTTCATATTTTCTTCTTAATAAATTGCAACGATAAGGAATAGTGTCAAAAGGTACTTGGTTTGCTGAATTTTTAAGTTTATCAGTCATTAAAAAATCTCCAAGATCAATCATGAAATCAGGATGATTATTCAATTGATTTTGAAGGCAAACTTTGTAAAGGGTGGTGTCACTTGAAGCGTCCATATGCGGATCGGCCTGCACGGTAAACACGAATGAATCCATTATACCACGCTGCGTGTGAAAGTAATGTTCGCCTAATGTATTCACAGTTGCTGTATTGTGTTTACGCGTATTAACTCTGTAATAGTACGTAGTATTCGGACTTAATCCATTGATCGAAATATCCGCATTTATACTATCTGGATAAACTTGCCAGGTAGTTTGGCTTGTGAAGGTGCCCGGACTGGTTCCATAATCCACTTTCACATCACTCGAATCACCAAACATCATTTGAATGACGATGCTGTTATTGGTGCAACGTCCTAGTACTTCGCTATTCATGATTCTTTGTGAATAGCTCACCATAGGAAAGCAAAGTAGTGTTAAAATAAAAAGTAAATTTTTTAGTCGCATGTTGTTAATGTTGAATGATGATACTTTCTGTATTGCTAGTTCCATTTTTCTCAATAGATATTCTGTATAATCCATTATTGAAGTTGTGTGTAGGAATGTTTAATACTGAGTCTTTAGATTCACCTTTCCATACACATTCTCCTAAGGCATTGACAATAGTTATCTTTCCTAGAGGAATGTTTGAAGTTCCTTTAATAAGAATGTTTTCATTAGCAGGATTTGGTTGAATGCTGAATTTCACCTTGGATGGAATATAGATTCCATTACTTGTTTTACATGTGCCAATAGTTTTCGAAAATCCAATCTCTCTGTTTTTATGTACCCCATTCGTGTCTTGTGGCAGATAGGCTTTTACATAATCCATTTTAACGCAGTCAGGAGAAACAGTGAATCGCAGATGTCCTGTACCGTCAACAGTATCCGAAACATACGCATCTGCATTGGCTAGCATTCCTATTTCATAGGTTGAATCGGCAGCCATTGGGGTTGATATATAGGTAATACTATCCAAAACTTCATGTGCAAAAACGTGATCATGTCCTTGTACAAACATGGTTACCTTATTATCTACAAATAATTTATGAATGGGCTTTGCCCAGCCTGGTCTATTTATCGGAAAGGTATAATTGCCGTTTGTATTCTGATTCCCGCCCCATTCATTGGTAGTAGCCATTGCGACGCCTCCGCGCCCTTGCCCTCTTAAATGATGTGCAAAGACGAACTTATATTTAGAGTTGCTATTTTCTAAAGTTGTTTTGAGCCAGTTATATTGTGCTTGTCCAAGCGTCCAATTCCAACCCGTTGGTTTCGGTACTAAGGAATCATGACATTCTGTTCTGTAAACATCGAGTACAACGAATAAAGCGTCTCCCCAGGTCCATGCATAATAATTCTCTGGGTAGCCAATACCGAATGGTTCAATCTGTGTATTACCGCTATAAAACTTATTTGGATAAGGATTCGGATAATAGTATTGTCTCCATTGTGTACCCCAAACACATAGGTTATTCGGAGCATTGAAGCTTTGATAATAATCATTTTCGCCTTCGTGATTACCAAGACATACATAAAATGGAATGGAGTGGCAAATGCTTCCTAAAAAAGGACGGTAATCTTTATGCAATGAATCAAGACCTCCTGAGGTAATGGTAAAAGGGTAGTGGTCGTCTCCGAAAATATCTCCGAGTGAAAACATGAAATCTGGGTTGTCAGCAGCTTGGTTACGTAGAGTGACATTGTACATGTTTTTTACTCCTTTTTTGTCATACAAATGTTCATCAGATTCAACTGTAAAGGTGAATGTAGAACCCGCTTTTCTTTGTGTATGAAAACTGTATTGCGGAGAAGGAGTGAATACCCCATTTACTTTATACTGCATCCGGTAATAATATTTCGTATCGCCCGATAATGCTTTTATATCCACTTCCATTGGTACGCCAGCACTGATATTGAAAGTGCTTGTTTGATTAGAATAGGTCGTACTGTTTATTCCATATTCTAAATAAAAGCTAGTGCTGTTGTCAAATAAGATACTTGCGGTTATACTCGTATCAGTGGGTCTTCCGAGGATTATATTATAATTCTGGGCACTTAATTTAGTCGTCGAAAAAATAAGTAGGATGGCGAATAATAATAGAGCTTGTGCTAGTTTTTTCATTTGCTTATTTTTGATTAGGGCGGTTATCTGGACGGAAATAATCACGTATTTCTTTCACTAAGTTTTCGAATTTGGCTTGTTGTTCTTCATTACAAATGGTCTTCAATTCTTTCGCCTGTTCAATACGCAATAACTCCATCGCTTCTTCATTTCCTGCTATTCGATGCGCTAGTTGTTTTAAGTAATTTTCATCACTTACTTTGTTGAACATGATTGCATTCATGGAATCTTTCTCCGCTTTGATTATACTAGCCAATTGAACTTCTTTTTGGTAGTATTTTTCTCTAACGCTTTCAAAGTGTTGCATTTGGTTTTTATCCAGATTGAGTTCTTTTTTTAGAATGCCTGAAACATCTCTAAAACGTTCCTTTTGTTTAAAAAGATGCGGTTCTCGTTTTGGTTTATTGTATTTGTGCCAAACAATAAAACCAATGGTTGTGCCATTTAGAATAAAGAGAAGAATAACTAATCGCAATAGTAATTTATACTTCGATATATAGTCCATAATTAGTTTGGATTTTGATCAATTAGTAAGGAAGAGTAAATGGTTTGCCATTCGTTTGCTGAATCGGACTTCAACTTGTTGCTTGAAGAATTACTCACAAGCATACTTATGCCCATGATATTAATTGCGATAACAAATAGGGAAACAATAAAAAAAATGGCTTTCGTTTTTGATTTCGCTTTTTTGCTCGCATCTAGCTTCGCCATTATTTGGCCGAATTCTAAATTTGATTCCGATTTATTTTCTCTGTCATAAAGAGACAGGATTTTATTTGGTTCTATCATAGCGCTTTAGGGTCGATTTATTATTCTTTAGACGACCACTACAATAAAATCAGGCGCTAATTTTGATCTTTTTTCAATTCTTCTAATAACTTCTGCTTCGCTCTCTTGATTAGCCCTTCAGTAGCGCTAATACTTATTGCAAGAATTTCTGCGATTTCTTTGGTGCTGTAAGATTCAACTTTACTCAAGGTATAGGCCGTTCGCTGCTGATTTGTAAGTTTATTCATAGCGATTAAAACGACCCTTAGTTCTTCTTTTACTAGCAAATCTTTTTCCAGGTTTTGATCGCTAGTGAGTAGATTTTGTAGACTTTCTAAACCTATTTTATTGGCAATATTTGAAAGTCTTTTTTTACGATTCCTCCGTTTAATCTCATCTAGGCATTTGTTACTAGTGATGCGGAAAATCCAGGTCGACAATTGCGCCTCTTCTTTGAAATGTTTAACGGATTCAAAGACTTCTATAAATACCTCTTGCGTTAAATCTTTCGCATCCTCCTCATTCAAAAAGTATTTGTAGCAGGTTGCAAAGACTTTCGACTGATACTTATGCAAGAGTTGGACATAAGCGCTTGCCTCTCCTTGACGGAGCTTAACGATATCCAAATCACTTTCTTGCATGTGTGTTAAGGTAGGACTAATTTTTTATTCATTAGTTTAACAGGGTATTGCAGTTAACTATTTTATAAAGTAAAATGGAGCCCTTAGGCTCCATTAATTATTCAGCATTTTCTTGCGGAGGATTGATTAAATACTCTTCAATTATTTTCTTAAAAGAGCTTTTAGGAAAGGCTCCTGCCTGCATCATCGGTTTGCCGTTCGCATCAATGAATAAAAAGGAAGGGATGCTTTGAATCCCGAAAACTTGCGCCAATTCTAACTGTGCTTCCGTATCGATTTTATAGATGTTGATTTTACTTGCATATTCATCCGAAAGTTCCTCCAAAATCGGAGCCACCATTTTACAGGGACCACACCAATCAGCATAGAAATCTATAATAGCAGGTAATGCGCCTTTATAGGCCCAATCCTGATGTGTATCGTAGTTGAAAATAAGTTCCTTAAAGGTTTCCTCGTTTAGTTGTGTCGTAGCCATGTTCTTTTTGTTTTAACAAAGGTAATTGTTTTGATGTTTTAAGTTCGGTAACTTATGTTACGCTTCCAAATGGGCCTAATTATCATTTTTTTTAACGCGCTCAATTTGCGTATTTTGTGACATGGCTAAATTTAACCTAGTAATTACCGGAGCAACGGGTTTTGTCGGACAGCACTTTTTAGAAAGTATCGACTACAACCGATATAATGTTAGAATTATTAGTAGAAGCTTTTCAAAATCTACGTGGGCTGATTTTAGTAAGTGCGAACAAGTTGTGGCTGATTTAGCGGATGTTGAAAGTTTGAAACGTGCGTTCGCTGGACAAGATTTAGTAGTGAATATAGCCGCTGAAATTCGTAATGAGTCGATGATGGAGGCGAGTAATATTATTGGGGTGCAAAATTTAGCAGATGCAGCGGTGTTTTGTCAGGTGCCTAAAATACTTCATTTGAGTAGTGTTGGGGTGGTGGGTATGCAATACGCAGCCAAAACTGTTTTAGTGGATGAATTCTATCCCTGCGATCCAAAGAACCGATATGAAATAACGAAGTTGAAGTCGGAAGAGATTCTATCGAAAGCAGCACACGCTGGCCAAATCAATTGTTGCATCCTTCGTCCGACCAATGTATTTGGCGAACATCATCCATTCAATGCTTTATTGAATCTCTGTCAGCAATTACAAAAAGGCCGACCAGCTATTTATAGTGAAGGGGCGATGGTTAACTACGTCTACGTTAAAGATTTAGTGGAAGAGATAAAATCCGCCTTCGATAGCACTACAAATCTCGAAATACGCAATGTTGGTACAGCGATGTCCTTGAAAGATTTTTACACCTTGCTTGCGCAAAGCTTATCACATCCCAATAGACTTGTTCGTATTCCTAGTTTTTTAATTCGTCTTTTTCGAAGCGTAGGAATTAATAAACTAAATGCCATTTCCAATAAGGTAGAATATGTTCCGCATAATTCTTCCCTGTCCTTTGGGGTAGAAGAGGGGATTAAGCGTAGTATTTTGTTTTACAAGAGTAAAGGGGTGTTGTAAAGGAAATATGTAATGGTTCGTGTCTTACGTAATGTCCCGAATGTTCGGGACGAACCGCGGCATGAAAAACCGTTATGGTTCGTGTCTCACGAACCATCTTGAATGTATTGTGATTAATTGTTTTTTTTGAAATTATCACGGTTCGTGGGGACACGAACCGTGGCAAGAGTATTTTGTTTTATAAGAGTAATGGGGTGTTGTAAAGGAAATATGTATTGGTTCGTGTCTCACGAACCATCTTGAAGTAATTAATCGTTTTTTTTTGAATTTATTACGGTTCGTGGGGACACGAACCGTGGCAAGAAAAACGAACCGTTGCATGATAAACCGTTATGGTTCGTGGCTCACGAACCATTTCAAATTCAATCTAAATAACTTCAATGATGTGCTTCAGAAATGAAAAATTGTTTTCTCCATTCTTGTAAAATTGTGCAGATGAATATTTGTATTCCTCAGGTGAGCTTGCTAGTCGCCAGTGTTTAGCAATAGGGTTGTTGTGAATGTAATTTAATTTTGTTAATGCTGTTTTTCTCTTTGTTAATTCGAAAGCAAGTGAATCTCTTTGCCAGAATGCATAACGTTTGTTGTTTGCATTGACTCTATAATTACTTAACAATTGTTTCTTTTTGTCTTTAATAGTTTTTAGAAATGCATGCGCTGTGAATTTTAAAAATGTTGTTTGTGGGGATTCTTTGTTGTTTGATTCTAGAATTTGCCATATTATATGCAGATGCGTAGGCATTATTACAATACCATAAACTCTTATTTTATTCGTGTTTGATAGATGTTGCAAACATTCGATTACAATTTCTTTATTTCTCTCTAACTCAAATAGACGCTCCCACTGATTTATTGTTGCTGTGAAAAAGTAAAGTTTACCTGGTTCAGTATATGATTTCCGCCTTATTGACTTCTTGCTATTCACGTTATTAATTTTAATTACCTATATAACGTGACAATTGGTCTAGATATTGTTTTGTGCAGTATAATTTTACGGTTCGTGGTGTCCCGTCCCGAAGTTTCGGGAGTTCGGGACCAACCATTGCATTAAAAACCGTTATGGTTCGTGTCTCACGAACCATATTGAATGCATTATAATTAATTGTTTTTTTTTGAAATTATTACGGTTCGTGGGGACACGAACCGTTGCATTGAGTCCCGTCCCGAAGTTTCGGGAGTTCAGGACGAACCGTGGCATGATAAACCGTTATGGTTCGTGTCTCACGATCCATATTGAATGCATTATAATTAATTGTTTTTTTGAAATTATTACGGTTCGTGGGGACACGAACCGTTGCATTGGGTCCCGTCCCGAAGTTTCGGGAGTTCGGGACGAACCGTGGCATATACAATGTAGCCTCGACAGGGATCGAACCTGTATTTAAAGTTTAGGAAACTTCCGTTCTATCCATTGAACTACGAGGCCAGCCACTAAGCAACGCTAGAGCCGTTGCTAGTCGTATTTTTCGGTTGCATAAACTGCAACTTGCCATCCGCATCTTCAGCCATTAAAATCATCCCTTGACTTTCAACGCCACGCATTTTTCGCGGAGCTAAATTCGCAAGCAAAGTTACCTGCTGACCGATGATATCTTCAGGAGCGTAATGTGCGGCAATGCCACTCACCACCGTGCGTTTTTCAAAACCAAGATCGACCGTCAACTTCAAAAGCTTATCCGCCTTCGGTACACGCTCAGCCTCGATAATCGTCCCTACACGTAAATCCATTTTAGCGAAATCATCAAAAGCGATTTCTGCTTTCAATGGCTCCGTTGCCACGCTCTCTTCCTTTACCACTGCAGTTGCAGCTGCACTTGCCATTTTCTGCTGATTCAACTTCTCCATCTGCGCAGCAATCTGTTCGTCTTCTACTTTCTTAAATAACAAAACAGGATTGTTGATGATATATCTTGTCGACAATAAATCTTTTCTTCCAATATGCTCCCATTTCAATAACTCATTTGCGCGCTTATCAATATTGAAATGTAACAACATCTTCTTCGCCGTAAATGGCATGAATGGATACATCAAAATCGACAAGTTCGCCGATAACTGTAAACAGTGGAATAGGCAATTTTCTACTAAGTATTTATTATGTAATTGGTCTTCCTCTGTTTCGCCAACATAGTAATCACCTTTTGCTTTTTTCCAAGGCTCTAACTCCGTTAGATACTTATTACCAGCGCGTGCCACGTTCATCATCTCTTGTAAGGCTTCACGAATTTTATACTGCGCCATCGCCGCCTCTATCTTCTGCTTGCCAGCCTCCACTTCGCCCCATAATTGCTCCTCTAAAGGACCATCGAATAAAACATGATGGGCAGGAATTCTTCCACCACAAAACTTATGTGCTAAGACTAAACTTCTATTAAAGAAATTACCTAAAATCGCAACCAACTCGCTGTTATTGCGATCCTGGAAGTCTTTCCAGGTGAAATCATTGTCCTTCGTCTCTGGCGCATTGGCAGCCAATACATAACGCAAGACGTCCTGTTGTTCTGGGAATTCTTCTAAATATTCATGCAACCAAACCGCCCAATTTCTAGAAGTGGAGATTTTATCACCTTCCAAATTCAAGAACTCATTCGCAGGGACATTTTCAGGCAATACAAAACCGCCATGCATTTTCAACATGGTAGGGAAGATGATACAGTGAAACACGATATTGTCCTTTCCTAAGAAGTGAATTAAACGTGTGTCTTCGTTACACCAGTATTTCTTCCAATCGTTCGTAATCTCTTTCGTAGCGCTTATATAACCTATCGGTGCGTCGAACCAAACGTATAATACCTTTCCTTTTGCATCTGCTAAAGGAACAGGAATACCCCAATCCAAATCACGCGTCACCGCACGTGCTTGCAAACCGCCATCAATCCAGCTTTTACACTGACCGTATACATTCGTCTTCCATTCTTTATGACCTTCCAAAATCCATTCTCTCAACCAAGCCTCATACTGATCTAATGGAATATACCAATGCTTTGTAGGCTTCATCACCAATGCCTGGTCAGAAATTGTTGAACGCGGATTGATGAGGTCGCGCGGATTTAAAGTGCTACCACATTTTTCACATTGATCGCCGTAAGCTCTGTCGTTACCGCATTTCGGACAAGTGCCCATGATATAACGGTCGGCAAGAAACTGTTGGTTCTGCTCATCAAAAAATTGCTCTTCTTCTTTTTCAATAAAAAGTCCCTTATCGTAAAGGTGCGTGAAGAACTCCGCTGCCGTGTCCTTATGGACTTGGTTCGTTGTTCTTGAGAAGTTGTCGAAAGAAATGCCAAACTTATATAGAGAAACATCGATCAGCTCATGATACTTATCAGCAACGGCTTGTGGCGTTGTATTCTCTTTCTTGGCTGCAATGGTGATAGGTACACCATGCTCATCCGTACCGCAAATAAACAATACGTCGTCGCCTTGCATACGCCTGTATCGAGCAAAAATATCCGCAGGCAAATGACAGCCTGCTAAATGACCGATATGAATAGGACCGTTCGCATAAGGAAGGGCCGCCGTAATAAGAAAACGTTGCTTCGACATAAAATTTCTGAATTGCTCGCGCGAAAATACGCAATTTACTTGGGATAGTATCCTGCAATAAAAGGCATTATCTTCGCCCCGTTAAAAAATTAGCTATGTCTACCATTATTTGGAAATACCAACTCACTCCGCAACGTATCAATGAGCTATTCATGACCAATATGATTCAACTTTTGGGTATTGAATGTGTCGAAGTGGGTAACGACTATCTAGTCGCTAAAATGCCTGTGGATCAGCGTACACGCCAGAGCGCAGGACTTTTACATGGCGGAGCGAATGTTGCCTTAGCGGAGACAATCGGAAGCTTGGCTGCCAACTTGTGTTTAGACCAAGATGTGAATTATGCGGTTGGTTTGGAGATTAATGCCAATCACATTCGCACGAAACATGAAGGTTATGTGCTCGGCACAGCAAAGCCGATTCACTTGGGAAGAATGACCCAAATTTGGGAGATTAAAATTACAGATGAATCCGGTAATTTAATGTGCTTGTCGCGCCATACTGTGGCTGTTTTGCCACAAGTGGCTGCTCGACATATGAAGTTCGAACTGCCGAAATTGGATTAATGTTTTGGGTCGATCTGACGAATCACTTCCCATAACACGACTCCGGTAGCTACCGATATATTCAAAGAATGCTTGGTGCCCCATTGTGGAATCTCTAGGCAAGCGTCGCATGCTGCAAGCGCTATTTCATCGATGCCGCCCACCTCGCTGCCCATGACTAAAGCAATCGGACCGTTTACTTGCAACTCATTCAAATACGTTTTCGGTTCTGCTTGTTCAACGCCATAAACGGTATAACCTTGACCTTTTAATTCATGAATTGCATCCAACGTGCTCTCGCGATATTCCCAGGTAACACTTTCGGTAGCTCCTAAAGCGGTTTTGTGGATATCACGGTGGGGCGGACAAGGCGTATAGCCACATAGATAAACGGCTTCGATACGAAAGGCGTCTGCCGTACGAAATACCGAACCTACGTTATGAAAACTGCGGATATTGTCTAATACAATGACAATCGGGTGTTTCGGACTATTTTTATACTCCTCCACACTAATTCTACCCAAATCTTCGTTATTAGTTTTCTTCATGTCAGCATAAATTCTGACACAAAGTAAATTTAATTTTCCCGCTTATGCTTAATTCCTTAATAAGTAAATTATTTTTGCGAGTCAAGCGTATATAGAAAAACGAGTTATGCAGTATTTAGAAGAATTGAATCCCGAACAAAGGAAGGCGGTTGAATGTATCAACGGACCGGTTATGATCATTGCAGGTGCAGGCTCGGGAAAGACCCGCGTGCTTACCTACAGGATCATTCATATGTTGAATTCAGGGGTGGATGGATTTAATATCTTGGCACTAACCTTTACCAATAAGGCGGCTCAAGAGATGAAAGAACGTATCTCGCACATGGTAGGTGACGAAGCGCGAAATGTGATGATGGGTACCTTCCACAGCGTATTTGCACGCATCTTACGCATGGAAGCCGATAAGATAGGCTATCCAACGAATTTTACGATTTATGATACCGATGATGCGAAAAGCGTTATCAAAAATATCATCAAGGAAAATAACCTCGACGACGCGATCTACAAGCCAAATAGCATTTTAGGAAGAATCTCCTCAGCTAAAAACTCTTTGATCAACTGGCAACAATATCAGTTGAGTCCGGAGTTGATGACAGAGGATCGAATGGCTCGCCGTCCGATGATGGGCAAGATTTTTGAATGGTATACCAAGCGTTGTGAGAAGAGTGGTGCGATGGACTTTGACGATCTTTTGGTGAAAATGCATGAGCTTTTGGAGAATTCGCCAGAGGCCCTTGCGAAATACCAACGCAAGTTTAAATATATCCTCATTGATGAGTTTCAAGATACCAACTTCGCGCAGTATGAGATTATCAAAAAACTCGCGGCCGTTAATGAAAACATCGCTGTAGTAGGGGATGACGCCCAGTCGATCTACGCCTTCCGTGGCGCGACGATTGCCAATATCCTCAACTTCGAAAAGGACTATCCAGATGTGAAGACCTTCAAGCTCGAACAAAACTATCGTAGCACCCAACATATTGTAAAGTCGGCAAACTCCATTATTGAGAACAACCGCGCACAGATTAAAAAAGAAATCTGGACCGAAAATCCAGGTGGCGACAAAGTACAAATTGTACAAACCGCCTCCGATAACGAAGAAGGTCGTTGGGTAGCCGACAAGATTTTTGAAAACAAAATGCGCAACCGTTGGCGCAATAAGGATTTCGCGATTCTTTATCGTACCAATGCACAATCCCGTTCTTTTGAGGAAGCCTTGCGCCGTTTAGATATTTCTTATCGTATCTATGGTGGTCTTTCCTTCTACCAAAGAAAGGAGATCAAAGACTTTATCGCCTATCTACGCCTGACTGTCAACTGGCAAGATGAAGAAGCATTACGTCGTGTAATCAATTATCCAGCGCGTGGAATCGGTAAAACTACGATGGATAGGGCAACAGTGGCTATGCACGAAACAGACCGTACCCTTTGGGAAGTGGTTGCCAACGCCTCTTTATATTCTATCAAAGCCGGAAAGTCTTTGGAAGATTTTGTGTGGATGATTAAGTCTTTTACCGGGATGATGGCCAATACCAATGCCTACGACCTTGCTCAATATATTGGCAAACAAACAGGTTTGATTAAGGAGTTGGCAGAAGATAAAACTGTAGAAGGGGTAAGTCGTTATGAAAACGTACAAGAGTTACTCAATTCTATTAAGGAATTTACAGAAGAAGTTCGTGTGAATGAAGAGACAGGTGAGATCGTAGATAAATCTTTAGGGAGCTATTTACAAACCGTTTCATTACTTACTTCGAGTGAAGCAGAAGAAGAGGACGAAGATAAGGTAAAATTGATGACGGTCCATTCTGCAAAGGGTTTGGAGTATCCTTGTATTTTTGTCGTTGGGATGGAAGAAGAGTTATTTCCAAGTGCCCGAAGTGTAGATGATCGCTCTGATTTAGAAGAGGAGAGACGTTTGTTTTACGTAGCGGTAACACGCGCTAGGGAGAAATTATATTTAACCTATGCCTTGAACCGTTATCGTTTTGGAAAGTTGATGTTCTGCGATCCAAGTCGCTTCTTGACTGAAATTCCAGAGCATTTTACCGAAACGAGTGGTATCCGTCATCCGAAAGCCCAAGAGCCAGACGCTTTTACACGTGTGACCTCTTTCCGTAGTGGCTATACGAACAACGCAGCAAAAAATACCCGTCCGGGCTTTGCCAATCAAAACCGCACAGATTATCCTGCCAACCGTCCAGCACAGCCTAGCGCACCGGTTCGTCCTGCCGCTAGCACTCCGACGCCGCCACCTGCAGCGGTTCAGGTTCCTGCTAACTTCGTGGTGAGTCCGCTCGAAGCCATTCAGGCTGGGGTGAATGTTGCCCATCAGAAATTTGGTATGGGGGTAGTGGAAAGTTTAGAGACAGCGGGGGATCAGGTTTTTGCGAATGTGGTGTTTCAACAGCTCGGTGCGAAGAAAATCATGCTCAAGTTTGCGAAGTTGATGGTCATGCCTTCCTAAGCGAAAGCGTGTGGATTTCAAAATTTGGCCGTATATTTGCATAGATTTGAAAAACCTACTTATGAAAAAGATTTTCTTGCTTTTGACTGTTGTGGCTGCGTTTGCCTTTACATCGGCACCAATGCTTGTTCAACAGAAAAAAGCGGCTCCGGCAGCCATGGATCCTAATGCAAAAACATTATTGGATGCAGTTAGCCAACACTATAAAGCGATCAAGTCTATCCGCGCTACTTTTAAGTTGAGCATGGAACACCCGAATATGAAGACCAAGCAAGAGAAAAGAGGTGCCTTGGTTTTGAAGGGAACTAAATACATCATTCAATTGGATAATCAAGATATCTATTGCGATGGTAAAACGGTTTGGACTTACTCTAAGGAGTCGAATGAGGTGCAAGTAAATAACTATGAGCACAATGCCCACGAGGTAAACCCTTCTGAAATTTTTACGATGTACGAAAAGGGATTTATCTACCAAATGGCAGAAGTGGATGCAGCAAAAGGCTTACAAGTAGTTGAATTAACACCTACCGATAAAAAGAAGGCTTATTTTAAGATTAAACTTTTTGTCAACAAAGCTGAAAAGTCGATTCAGAAGATGAAAATCTTCAACAATAATGGCGGTTTCATTACCTACGATATTGTTCAGTTTACGGCTAACCCGAAAGATGTTACAGACGCTAGCTTCGTTTTCGATGCTAAAAAATACCCTGGTGTAGAGGTGAACGATATTCGATAAGTTAAGGGAAATGTCCTATTTCCTAAATTTTCAACCTAAAAGGTCATTTTTCTAAGGAAAATGACCTTTTTCTTTGGATAAAATAGATTAAATTTGTCCATTAGTATTATAAGTCCATCTAATCAATCGAAGGAATGAAAAAACAAACCCTTGTCTACTCTGCAGTGCTGTTGGCCGTAGCCTTTTTAGCAGCCTGTTCTGGACAAAACTACAAGGTAGCTTCTCAAGCATATAACGAGATGAACTACCCGAAGTCGGCGTATTATATGAAGAAATATGTGGAGTCGAAGCCTGAAAACGCGGATGCCTTAAGAAAGCTTGCAGATGCTTATCGTTTGACCAACAAAACGCGTCAAGCAGAATCAACTTACTCGAAGTTAGTGCGTGGTAAAAAAACAGCGGCTAAAGCAACGCCAGAGGACGTTTTGCATTATGCACAAATGTTGATGGCTAACGAGAAATATGAAGATGCGCGTGAATGGTTTGCTAAATACAATGAGTTGACAAACAACAGCGACCCTTCTGTTTCATTATGGATGGAAAGTTGCGACTCTATCGCGATGTTTAAACGTGATACAGCCTTGTACACGATTAACGAAGCGGGTTTCCGTGGTTCTGGAGATCGTTTTGCTGCAGTCCCTTACCTTAATGGTATCGTGTATGCGCAAGAGGTTGCAGACCCGAAAGCTAAGAAAGGCTCTTATGCTGTTCCTGGCTACCTCGATTTGTTCTATACTGAAAAAGATACTGTGCCAGATGCAGAATGGACTAAGCCTGTTAAATTGATGGGTAAAATCAATACCCCTGCGCACGAAGGTCCTGCTACTTTCAATGCTGAAGGGAATATCTGTTACTTCACACGTACAAGCGTTATCAAAGCGAAAGATAAGTCAGGTGCTATGTTGAACATCAGCCGCATGAAGATCTATTCAGCTACTAAAGAAGACAATAACACGTGGCAGAATATCAAAGAATTGCCTTTCAATAGCAATGATTTCAATACAGGTCATCCTGCTTTGTCAATTGATGGTCAAGATTTGTATTTCATGTCGGATCGCTCTGGCGGTATGGGTGGAACTGATATGTATGTCGTTCACTTCGACGCAGAAAATAATTCATGGAGCGAACCTCAAAACTTAGGTGAATCAGTGAACTCCAATGGTAATGAAGTATTCCCATTCGTTGATGATAATAATACTTTGTACTTCTCTACTGATGGTCGTTATACCTTAGGTGGTTTGGACGTGTTCTCTGCTACTTGGAATGGCTCTAGCTTCGATGCTGCAGAAAACTTGAACGTACCTGTTAACTCTTCGCACGATGATTATTGCTTCGTTACGAAAGGTTCTGGTGAAACAGGATTCTTCTCTACTAACCGAACAGGTCGTGATCGTATTTTTGACTGGACTCGTAACGATCCTGTTTTATTCGTAGAAGGACAAATCATGGATAAAAAATCAAACAAGCCAATTGCTGGTGCAAAGGTTGAGTTGATCAATAACCAAAACAATTCTATCATTTCTACTACAACAGATCAAGAAGGTAAATACTCTTTCGATGATGTTGCTTGTCGTTCTAATTATGATATCCGCGTTTCTAAAGGAAATCAATACATTGGCTCTAAAGATGTATTGCGTACGGTTAAAGAAGCAAAACGCAAAGGTTTTGTGGTTAACTTAGGCATGGAGCCGGTTGAAGTGAACAAGGATATTCCTTTACGTAATATCTACTATGCATTTAACAAATGGGTGCTTCGTAAAGATGCGGTGAAGACATTGGATTCATTAGCGAAGAAATTACGTGATAACCCACAATTGGATATCGAAATTTCAGCACATACCGATAGCCGTGGTAAAGCGAAATACAATATGTGGTTGAGTGAGCGTCGTGCTGCTGCAGTTGTGTTCTATTTACGTCGTAAAGGCGTTGATAAGCGTCGTATGGTGTCTCGCGGTTATGGTGAGTCACAGCCGGTAAATAATTGCCAAGATGGCGTTAAATGTTCTGAACAAGAGCATGCACAAAATCGTCGTACCAACTTTAAAATTATCAATGTGCGTAATAAGAACCAAGCACCGAATCATTCGGTACTAATGGAGATTGAAAAAAAAAATCCAGTTCCGAGCACAGCTGAGCATGAATCAGTAGAAAAACATTAAATACCTTAGAAAAGGCTCCGAAAGGGGCCTTTTTTATGAACAAAACTTAAAAATATTCGTTGTAAGAACATGGAAAAGAAGTACGCAATCGTCACAGGAGCCAGCTCCGGTATTGGAACAGAACTAGCAATTTTATTAGCGCAACGTGGCTATCATTTGGTATTGGCCGCACGTTCGGAGGAGAAGTTAAAGCAGATCGCCACAGATCTTCAGTCGAAGTATAACTGTGATACTTTAGTTTGTAAAGTAGATCTAGCGAATGATTTAGGACCCGTACAGTTGCTTGAATTTTGTCAGTCGCAAAGTCTAGCTGTAGAAGTATTGGTGAACAATGCTGGTTATGGAGTTTGGGGGGCGTTTGAAAAAGTTAGTTTAAAAGAGCAACAAGAAATGTTGCGTTTGAATAATGAGTCCTTGATGAGCTTGACGTATTTGTTCTACCCCTTATTGAAAAAGCAAAAAGGCTATGTCTTGAATGTCGCTAGTACAGCGGCTTTCCAAGCAGTTCCTAAGTTGGCTGCTTATGCGGCTACTAAGTCTTTTGTATTGTCTTTCTCTCGTGCACTTTATCATGAATGGAAAGGGGAGGTGAGTGTGACGGCTGTCTGTCCTGGACCAACGAAAACAGGTTTTGTAGCGCGTGCAGGGATGAATCAAACCATCGATAAGATATTTGAGAAGATGGGTATGGAAGCGTCTGACGTAGCTCGTTTGGCTATTCATTGTATGTTCAAACGTAAGCCAGAAGTGATCGCAGGCTTCTCTAATAAAATGGGGGTTTGGCTTGGGAATTTATTGCCTAAATCTTGGGTGGAAGGGATTGCTGCAATGCTTTTTAAAGGTTAGTTGTAAATCCGATTGGCATTGCGTATATTTAAGTATGCGCAAATCTTTACTATACGTTTTAATGCTGAGTGTGCTTTGCTTGTTGCAAAGTGCCTGCCGCAAGACGGTACATGAAAATGTGCATGAGAATTTAATTGTGCCTGTCGACCATGGCACCTTGCCGACTAGTATTTCAACGGTAGATCTTGAAGCGTATATCAATAAGTTGTATGTCGACTTGTTAGGACGTGAACCATTAGCTGCCGAGCTCAGCGCTGCCGTGAGTGACTTTCGGAGTGCGAGCACTACCGTTCTGGCGAAGGAGAATTTAGTGAATCAGCTGATGTTGTCGCATACCTTTTTTGAACAGCTGTTCATTAAAACTTCTAACAATGTTTTGAATGGGACCTCCAAATTGGAGATAGCGCAACAAGGCGCTCAGTTCCAATCTTTGTATCAATCATCGCTTGCAAACAATGATCAGGTAGGAGCTAACTATATGCTTTCAGAATATAATCTAGTAGTTGATTTGTATAATTGTGATTCCTTGTACCGAATTGGCAATCTCTCGATCAATCAATTCTATGCGCGCTTTTTGAACAACTACTTCTACGATCAAATCAATATGGGTTCGGAGAATTTTGTGAAAGCCTGCTTCGAAAATTTATTTCATCGCGCAGCAACAGCCAATGAGCTCGCTGCCGGAAAAACAATGGTAGACGGCTTTAACGCGGCTACCTTGTTTGGTCAATCGGGAACAGGGAAAGGCGACTTTATTCAAATCGTAGTATACTCTAATGATTTTTATGAAGGGATGATACGCGGGGCTTATCTAAACTTCTTGCTTCGTGAGCCTTCAGATACAGAAATTCATACACTACAAGATCAGCTCGCAGCGCATAATCATGATTATCTTTTCTTACTTAAAACAATCTTAGCATCCCAAAATTATGCAGGCTTCTAAATTTGTTTTATGGGTCAGCATTGGTCTGGCAATCGCCTTCGCGACGAGTTCGTGTGAGAAGACGATTGTGCAAGACAAGGTATATGATAATGTGATTTATGATTTAGGAAATCAAGTAGTATATACTTCTGCTTCTCAAAAGGCTAAGCAAAAAACGGCCACCCAATACCTCTCTATTTTATACGCCGACTTAAAGCAGACTACCATTCCGAATAATGAATTGACCAATTTAAGTCAAGTAAATTTAGGTTTTGGCGACAAAGGATTGGTGAATGAAATTTTGGTGAGTCATTACATGAATAATCCTGGGGTAGTGCTTCCGACAGCTGCTTATATGCGCAGTAACCTAGATCAATTTATCACTGATACCTATATCCGTTTTTACCAACGCAAGCCTACTTCATATGAATTGTATGGCTTACGTAAACTAATCACGGACGACCCGAATATGACTCCTGAATTGGTGTACAGCTCTTTTGCATTGAGCGATGAATATTGGTTTTATTAAATCTAAGGCAATGAAAAGAAGAAGTTTTGTAAAGAAAGCCGCCCTTGCTACTACCGGAGCAATTCTTGCTCCGTATATCTTGCCGAGTGGTCGCTTATTTGCTTCTACAGGGTCGCGTGTCGTGAATCATGTGGTCTTTGTATTGTTTGCGGGAGGATTAAGAAATCAAGAATCGATCGAACAACAATTCACCGCTACGCAAACAGGCTTTTCTATTATGGGTAATATCATGAATAATATGTTGAGTGGTAATGCGCCACTTAGCAATCCGATTTTTACGCCTTGGTCGCCGATATTAACTAGTCCGCTCAGTACGCAAGGATCCTTGTTTCAGGAACTTCGTTATGCACAAGGTCCTACAGGCCACTATAATGGGCATACTGTGGCGATGACGGGTAATTATACCAATACTGGTTTGAATTTAAATATCAATCCAGACATGCCGACTTTATTTGAATACTATCGCAAGCATACGAATCCGAATAAGAGTGCGGTGAATGCGTGGTGGATTTCAGAAGGCTTAGGACCATATCCAAGTTTGAATTTCAGTCGACATCCATTATATGGTCCGCAGTATGGTGCTAACTATATCAATCCTTCTACCATTTTTGAAGGTTATGGACAACAATATTTGAGTGATGCGAAGACGTATCAGCCAGATGATGTGCAGCGCATGAAGACGGTGAAAGACTTTCTGAATAAGAGTTTTCATCGGGCTGCGAACGAGATGCCTGGCGTACATAATGATGCGGCAGATAGCGTGAATATTAAACAGTTTATGGCCGATACCTATGCGAAGTTGGCTAATAATACCTTGCCATTACCAACACCAGGAGGCTCAAGAGCTAGTCTGACAGGTGATTTGACGAATATCGCTTATTCGTGGCAAGTCTTAGAAACCTTCAAGCCAGAGTTGACTGTCATTAATACCTTCAACTTGGATGTTTGTCATAGTGATTTCAGTTCGTATTTAGAATATACGCATAGAGCGGATTATGGGATAGGTTGGTTGTGGAATAAGATACAATCGACACCAGGATTGGCGAATGATACGGTGATGATTTGTATGCCGGAGCATGGGCGAAATCTTTCTCCGAATGCCATTATCGATCCGTATGGTATGCGTGCCTTTGACCATACGAGTGATGCGAACAGTAGAAGGTTATTTGCGCTGATGGTTGGTCCGAATGGCAAGATCAAGTCGAACCAAGTTTTTGGTAGCAATACGGCGCCGGTAGGGGAGACGATTGATATCGTTCCTACGATTGCGCATTTATTAGGATTTTATAATGATATACCTTCAGGGATGTTACCAGGAAGGGTGCTAACGGAGGCCTTGGTATAGGCTTTTCTATTTATTTTGAAAGCTCCTCTATGATTTTTGCTTCTACTGCTGTAACGGGTTGAACCGATAAGCGGCTGTTCTTTACGAGTACCATATTGGCAAGGCGTTTATCTTCTTTCACGTCTTGTAATTTAACGGTCTTTTTGAATTTTTTATGCGGCACGACTTCCACGGCTACCCAGTTTTTATCTTCGGTAGTAGGGTCTTGGAAGAAGGTTTTATTGACTTTAGCGCTACCTACTATTTCCATTCCTTCATTGGAGTGGTAGTAGAAGCAGATATCGCCTTTTTCCATTGCTTTGAGGTTGTTACGGGCTTGGTAGTTGCGAACGCCTGTCCAGTCGGTTTTACCGTCATTTACGAGTTGATCATAGGAGTAGACAAAGGGTTCGGATTTGATAAGCCAGTAGTTCATAGGAATAGGTTAGGGGTATAAAGCTAAATAACAAAGGGTAATGCTACAAAGTTCGTAAGAAAAATGTTGCGAATTTGAAAATTCGTTTTATCTTTGCAGCGGAGGAATGGCAGAGTGGTCGATTGCGGCAGTCTTGAAAACTGTTGACTGTAACAGGTCCAGGGGTTCGAATCCCTTTTCCTCCGCC
>JAPJNH010000053.1 GCA_026461075.1 Chitinophagales bacterium | reverse complement strand
GGATATGGAAAAGCCATTTCCAATGGATCGTTTAGTTTGCGGAGACGTGGGCTTCGGTAAAACAGAAGTGGCTATCAGAGCTGCCTTCAAGGCAGTAACGGATGGTAAACAAGTTGCGGTACTCGTACCGACAACAATCCTCGCCATGCAACATGCAAAAACATTTAGCGAACGATTGAAGGAATTCCCTTGTACCATCGAATACTTGAATCGTTTCAAAACTACGAAGCAACAAAAGGAAACGATAGAACGTCTGGCAGAAGGAAAAGTGGATATCCTTGTCGGCACCCACATGTTACTCAGCAATAAAGTGAAGTACAAAGATTTGGGCTTGATGATTATTGATGAAGAACAAAAATTTGGCGTGGCTGCGAAAGATAAATTGAAACTCATCAAAACGAATGTCGATACCTTGACATTGACTGCAACGCCGATACCGAGGACGCTACAGTTTAGTATGATGGGTGCACGTGACTTAAGTGTCATACATACGCCTCCACCAAATAGGCAGCCTGTTGAAACACGCGTCTGCACCTTCGATATAGAGCTCATCAAAGGCGCTATTGAAAATGAAGTGTATCGTGGCGGACAGGTTTATTTCATCCATAATAAAGTGCAAGACATTGGAGAAATGGCGGAAATGATTCGCAAAGCTTGTCCTGGTTTTGAAGTAGGCGTAGCCCACGGTCAGATGGATGGAGAAACCCTCGAACAACGTATGATGAGCTTCATCAACAGAGAATATGATGTCTTGGTTTGTACGAATATTGTAGAGAGTGGTTTGGATATTACCAATGCAAATACGATTATCATCAATCATGCGCATCACCATGGCTTGAGCGATTTACATCAGCTACGTGGCCGTGTAGGAAGAAATAACAAGAAAGCCTACTGCTTCTTGATTGCGCCGCCGATGCACGTGCTTACGCCAGAAGGACGCCGTCGCTTACAAACGATTGAACAGTTCAGCGACCTTGGAAGTGGCTTCCAGATTTCGATGCGCGACCTAGACATTCGTGGAGCAGGGAATTTGCTTGGTGGCGAACAAAGCGGTTTCATCACGGAGATCGGTTTTGAAATGTATCACAAGATTTTGGATGAAGCGATACGCGAACTAAAAGCAGGTGAATTCAAAGAGCTCTTTGCGGATAGCAATACCGATTCTTTGTTAGGACCTTACGTTCGTGAATGCGCGATTGAAACAGATACGGAGATGTTAATTCCAGACGACTACGTCAATTCAATTGCGGAGCGTTTACAGCTTTATAGACAATTGGACGATGTAGCGAATGAAGCGGCATTACGAGCTTTTGAAGCGGCATTGAAAGATCGTTTCGGACCAATCCCAGCGAGTGTATTTGAATTATTTGAAGCGGTACGCGTACGTTGGAGTGCTACATCTTTAGGCTTTGAACGTATTCAGCTGAAGGATAATATTATGCGTGGTTATTTCATCTCTGAGAAAGATAATAAGTTCTTCGAAACAGAACAGTTCATGAAAACTATGGCCTTCATTCAAAGCGAAGGCAGTCGCGCTGGCATGAAACAAAGCGAGCGTCATTTAATTATCACGGTGAAGAGTATCAGCAATCTGCAACAAGCAGAAGCCTATTTGCAACGCATGGTGAAGATGGTGAATAATTAAAAATGAAAGATTAAAAATGAAAAATTGATATGGAAGTATCAAGAAGGAAATTCTTAATTCTTAATTTCTAATTCTTAATTTTCAACTTTTTTCACCACATCCGTATTCTCCCCAAACATATTCGCGAACATCTTGATATTATGCGCGGCTTCGGCATTACCCGTTGCGCGTTCTAATGTATCAGCCATAGAGTGTAAGGTCTGATAGTATAGCAAATTCATCTCGTCCACACGCATCTCCTTCGTCCATAAATCGATCTTCATCGATTCCTGTGCTTCACCATCCCACATCCCGATCAACAAAGCTTTACATTCCTTTGTAGTAGGCTTTCCAGAAGAATCGTTGGCAGTCCATTCGATCTTCTCTGGCATCTTCTGATCATCTACATGCACATCAAATTTGATACTATTTACTTTCTTTTCCATAATTACTCTTTTAGTTAGATAACCAAGTTTCAGGATTTAACTTATCCGTATTCTTCCAGATTTCTAAATGCACCTCGCTCTTTCCTTCTTCTGTGTTAGTATATACTTTTCCAATCACTTGTTTGGTACTTACTTTATCTCCGATTTTAACGTTCACCGATTCTAGGTTGGAGTAAACAGAGAAGTATTCACCATGGTTGATTAAGACAGCTTTTTGGAAGGCTGGATTAAACAAGACCGCCTTCACCGTTCCTTCGAAAATGGTACGTACCGAAGCTCCAGGCTGCGTCTTGATATCAATACCATTATTGTTCACCTGCACGTGATCTAAGATTTCATGCTCATGGCGACCAAAATGCCCTGTGATGACACCACGCTCCACCGGCCACGGCAAACGCCCAATATTGCCCGCAAAATGCTCACTTAAAGCCTTTGCTTCAGGCGTCATGGTCAATACCTTATTCCCATTCGATTCACTCGTTCTTCGCGCTGCCTCAATTTCTTTTTTGATAATATCTTCAATCAACTTATTCAACTTCGCTGCCGCCTTCTTCTTGTCCTTAATCTGATTCATCAACTCCGCCTCCTTCCCTTTCAAAGAAGCAACTACCTTATCCTTTTCCTTACGTTCTTTCTCTAAAGTATTCTTCTCCGTTTGCTCCGTTCCTAACAAAGACTCCTTCTCCTCTTTCTGTCCCTTCAAAGATTGTAAAGTCTGCAAACGTTCTTGCTTAGTGGATTTGATCAAACGTGCTTGCGCAATACGATAGTCGGAATACTGTTGTAGATACTTCAGACGTTGATAGGCATTATTAAAATCACGTGCCGAGAAAATAAACAAAATCTTATCTAAGGCACCATGTGTTTTATAGGCTCGTACCACCAAACGCGCATATTCAGCCTTCATACTGTCTAAGCGCATATCCAACATCTTCAAATTCTTTTCAGTAGATTGAATTCCGCTCACGATTTGACCTAACTGCGAATTATAATTGGCGATCAATTTCTGACGGGCCGCAATTTTTTGTTTTAAAGCAAGCACCTCACTCACAGAGGCGTTCTTGCTATTACGTGTCTTGCGCAACAAATCTTCTGCGTCTTCAATTTCTTCTAATAATCTCTTCTTCTTTTTCTCCAATTCATCACGCGATTCATTACTCGACGTACTAGCTGCATGCTTCTGCGCCAATACGGGAACAATTACCAAAAAGGATAGAATGGCTAGAAAACCGAAGAAGACTTTTTTCATGATAATTATTTATTCGCCTTTAAAAATCGGTTTACGCTTTTCATTGAATGCAGCTACGCCTTCCGCATTATCGGCACTATTGCCTGCTATTTGCTGACAATAAGCTTCATAATCCAACATCGTATCCAAATCTGAATGAAAGGACTTATTCAACATTTTCTTCATCAATCCTATTGCTTTCGTAGGCGCCGCTGCATAATAATCGGTATACGATTTTACTGCTGTATCTAATTCTTCGGCAGGCACTACTTTATTCACCATACCCCACTCCAAAGCCTTTTGCGCAGACACTTTCGAGCCCATCGTAGACAATTCAAACGCGCGGGCTGATCCTACCAAACGCGGTAAGAAATAAGAAGAACCGGAATCTAATACCAAACCCACATTCACAAATACTTCAATCAAAGACGCATTCTCAGCAGCAACAATTAAATCACAAGCTAAAGCAATACTACATCCGGCTCCGGCAGCTACTCCATTCAAACGACAAATGATCGGCTTCGGTAAAGCACGCATCGCACGGATAATCGGATTATAACGCTTATGTAACGACTCGCTCAAATCACGCTTGCCAGCCACCTCTTTAATCGCCTTCAAATCCTGTCCGCTACAAAACGCCTTTCCTGCACCTGTCAACACCACCACACGCACTTCCTTATCACGATCCATTAGCTTCATAGCCTCTTGCATCTCATACGAAATCGTATCGTTGAAGGCATTGAACACATCGGGACGGTTCAACGTAATAGTGGCAACGCCGTTGCTTTTTTCAATCAACAGACATTCAAACTGCTTTTCCATTAAGATAATTTTTAATTAGAATCCAACGATACCCACTCCTACGAAGAAGGGATGGATATTGGTTCCTTTTCCACTTGTAAAATACGGTGTCACGGAATAAGTTGCAATCAAATACACCCAATCATAACCCACACTTACTTGTGCATTGGCGCGTAAACGGTTCATATTAGGCACACTCAAATACTTCACCGCGATATAATTATTGTTGGCATCATTGCCTTTATACTTCTGACGAGTGACAACATGCAAGCCCATACGGATACCTGCATTAAACTTGAACGAACGATTATTACGATCAGCCTTCGTTTTATACGAAAACAATAAAGGCACCTCCACGTAGGTGTTCGCAATTTTGTTAAACTTGTATGACTTCGTGATAGGAGAGAAATAAGTAGCCCCTAAAGAATCTGTTTTAGGAGTTCCGTTCGTATAGATATTATCTACCGTGATTCCCGCTCCAAGAATGAAATCAAAGGGAGATTTCCCTAAATGCATTGGATAGGTAATATACGTACTGATACCACGAGAAACAGGCTTGATATTGATTCCTGTAGGACGGTTCATCCAGTTATCATGACCGAATTCAAAATGGAAATAGTCCATTTTTTTATAGGTATTGTCCAAAACGATAGTCTTCGTGATGGTCTTGTTAGTGCTTGTATCTAACAGATTAGTATGTGGCAAGAAGCCAGCAGCTTGAACAGAAAATATAGCAGAGAGGCTAATAGCCAAAGTCGACAAGATACGCTTCATCATAAGAGATTTAGTATCCTGCAAAAGTAAGAGAAATCCGCGAAATAGAGGAATTAAACGAGGGCCTTACGAACTTTTTCTACCATATCAGTGCGCACCATTTCACGGGATTGCAATAACATGTTTTTGAAAGCACGCGCGTTAGAGATACCATGACCAATAACTACCGGAGCGTTGACACCTAAAATTGGCATACCGCCATATATTTCGTAGTTGAAACGAGCGAAGTAATCGTTCTCAATGCCTTTCTGCAAAAGCATTTCATAGATATTTTCGCATAATTTCAATACGACGTTGCCTACATAACCATCACAAACGATGACGTCGGCTTTATCATTGAAAAGGTCGCGTCCTTCGATGTTTCCGATGAAGTTGACACTTTTGTTGTCCTTTAACAGAGGATAAGCAGATTGAAGTACCATGGTTCCTTTACCTTCCTCTTCTCCAAGGTTTAACAAGCCAACTTTGGGGGCGTTATTATGCAAAACAGATTCTGCATACACACTACCAAGGATGGCAAATTGATTAAGGTGTTCTGGCTTTACATCAGAGTTAGCACCTACATCCAACAATACCCCTAAGGAACCGTCCAATTTCGGCACGATCGTAGAGATACAAGGACGAGAAATTCCTTCAATTGCTTTCACACTAAATAGAGCGCCCACCATCATGGCGCCGGTATTACCTGCACTGGCAAATGCATCAATTTTCCCTTCTTTCAAAAGATGAAAACCGATAGAGATGCTAGAGTGAGGCTTTTGCGTAAGCGCTTTAGTTGGGTGCTCTCCCATTTCCACCACATCAGGAGCATGCACGATAGCAAAGCTTGCCGGATCGGCACCTTCCGCTGTCAATGCTGCCTTGATTTCGTCTTCACGACCAATTAAAACAACATGCTCTTCAGCATTTAATTCAGGCAATGCCAATAAAAGGCCTTTTATGGCTTCTTTTGGGGCGAAATCGCCACCCATTACGTCGAATCCTATGCGCATTTCTGTGATTTTATCTGGGTTAGGTTAAATGAAAAATTCCAAAACCCTGCTGTATCAATTCGTAAGATACGGAAGGATTGTGGAATTTTTAGAATATCAAAGTACAAACAGCTTAGTTGCTGCCCTTTTCAGCCAAAACTTGGCCGTTGTACATTAATTTTCCATCCAACTCATAGGCACGGTGAGACATGTGGTTTTCACCAGTAGCCTTGTCAACCGCTACTGTAGGAGCAACAGCTTTGTAGTGCGTACGGCGTTTATCACGGCGTTGTGCTGAGTGGCGGCGTTTAGGATTAGGCATGACTTTTAGTTTATTATGTTATCAATTATTTCTTGTCTTTTAGCTTCTTGAGAGCAGCCCAACGTTCGTCGATGATCGCATCATCGGCCGAACCTTCCTCTTCTTGATCTTCAATTTGTAATCGCTTTAGTACTTCTTTGTTACAGTTCTTGTAACGTTCTTCTAAATAATCACAATTCTTGACCATCGGAACACTGAGATGAATATACTCGTAAATATATTGCGCAACGTTAATGCTCGATTCAGAACGGGAGATAAAAATCACCTCGTCTGTATCCTCATTCGCGTCAGGCTCTCCGCCTTCAAACTTGATGAAAAGCTGAAACTGGTTGTGAATCGGGTAATGCATATCTGCCGTACAACGATCACACTCAATCTCAACATACCCGTCAAGGGTGAAGTTTAATTCCATGTGAGAGGTCTGCTTATCAAAGAGCAACTGCACGTGGCAGCTTCCTTTTTTTGCTTGAGTATCAGGGAATAATGCAAAGAATGCATCATCGATTTGATATCGAAAAGTGTTCGGCCCTTGACTTAGTCCGACAAAATGGATGTCATATGGCCTCATTGCTTTTTCCACGATACCGCAAAAATTGGAGGGCAAAGATACGAATTTGTATTAAAAAACAATAAAAAAATCATTTTTTAAGCTAGAATTTATCACGCAAGCACTTTTTAACGCAAAACAGCCAGTCGATCGGTGTCTAATTTCACCAAAATGAACAACATAACCGAAAATCCGATCATCGAAGAACCTCCATAACTAATGAATGGTAAAGGAATTCCAATTACTGGCAACAAGCCTACCGTCATCCCAATATTGATCAAAATGTGCATGAAAAAGATACACGCCACCCCATAGGCATAAACCCGGCTAAAGCGCGAACGCTGCCGCTCCGCAATACTCAAGATCTTCATCAAGAGCATCAAATAGAGCCCAAGCAAAACCAATGCGCCCAAAAAACCCCATTCCTCGCCTATCGTGCAAAAGATAAAATCGGTTGTCTGCTCCGGAACGAAATTGAACTTCGTCTGCGTACCATGTAAATAACCCTTTCCAAAGAAACCACCCGAACCAATCGCAATCTTCGACTGGATCACATTATAACCCGCTCCCTTCGCAATCTTACTATCCTGCCCCTTCACGCCAAACGTAATCAAAATACGCTCGCGCTGATGCGGCTGCAATACCTTATTAAAGACATAGTCCTTCCCAAACAAAACAAACACCGAACTTATCGTATAAGCCACGAACATCCAAGTGATATACGTACGCATCCTACGCCACTTCTTGCGCCAATTGTATAGTAGAAAAAGTACGATTCCCGTAAAAATGCCGAACAAAACGAACTTCGGCAATAATATACTCGTTACCAATAGTACAATCGCAGCGATTCCCGCTATCAAAATCTCCCCTGGCAAGCCCTCTCTATATAATACCATCATCAAACCGCCAAACACCAAAGCCGAGCCCGTATCCTTCTCCGCAATGATAATCAAAGCCGGCAAGGCAATAATCGCGATCGCCTTAATACGCGCCGCATTCGTCTTGAAGTTCACATCATTCTGCGATAGATACTTCGCTAAATACAAGGCCGTAAAGCCCTTGGCAAACTCCGATGGCTGCAACTTAAAGCCTCCAAACTCCAACCACGCATTCGCCCCGTTCACCCCCCGCGCAACAACCGCTACCAAGGCCAAAATAAACAGCGATACTAAATAAAGCGGCAGTGGTAAAGTCGTCAACAACTTACTATCCACCAACAAAATCATCACGCCGACCATCACACTCAAACCCGCAAACATCAACTGCTTACTATAACTCTTACTCATACTAAACGCCAATCCATGTCCGTCTTGAAACTCGGCAGCATAAATCGTAATCACCCCGATAAAAATCAGGGCGAGGTAGATATACAATACCGACCAGTCAATTTTCTGTTGTATGGATTTTTGATACATAGTATTTTCTCAACTCAAACCTAAGTCGATTTCTTATAATTTATCCTTTAGCTTGTAAACGTATCCCCAATTCATTCAGCTGTTTGTCGTCAATTGTTGACGGTGCATCCAACATCACATCTCTACCGCTATTGTTCTTAGGGAAGGCGATGAAATCGCGAATCGTTTCACTTCCACCCAATAAGGCACATAATCTGTCGAAGCCGAAAGCAATACCTCCATGTGGCGGAGCTCCATATTCAAACGCACCTAACAAGAACCCAAACTTATGATTCGCCTCCTCTTCACTCATTCCCAAAGCCGCAAACATCTTCTGCTGCAAATCCTTTTGGAAGATACGTATCGAGCCGCCCCCTATTTCATTACCATTCAAGACCATATCATAAGCGTTCGCCTTGATATCTGCATACGGATGATTCAAATAATTCGCAGGATCCGTAATCACCGGACTGTTCTCAATCATACGTTGAATATGATCCGGCTTCGGACTAGTAAACGGATGGTGACGAGCTACCCAACGATTCTCTTCTTCTGCATATTCAAACAATGGAAAGTCCATTACCCACAACAACTGAAAATGATCATTCTTACGCAAGCCCAAACGGTTACCCATCTCCAAACGCAATTCAGAAATAGCTTTGCGCGTTTTCTCTTCCGTACCTGCCAAAATCAAAATCAAATCATCCGCTTGTGCGCCGCAATGGTTTGAAAGAGCTTCTAATGCAGCTGCACCGAAGAACTTATCGAAAGACGACTTGAAACTGCCATCTGTACCTACTTTCACGAAAGCCATTCCACCCATTCCAATTTGAGGGCGTTTCACCCACTCGATCAATTCGTCCGTTTGCTTACGCGTATAGTTTGAACAGCCAGGAACATTAATTGCTAGAACAGTCTCCGCTCCGTCAAATACTTGGAAACCGCTATTGGCCAAAGGCGCATATAAAGCCTCGCCTTTCACTTTCAAGTTCTGCAACTCCATCCCAAAACGGATATCCGGCTTATCATTCCCATAACGACGCATCGCTTCATCCCAAGTCATACGCGGCACCGCGTCGGTATAATCGATTCCTTTCACCGCTTGGAAGATATGTTTTACCATGCCTTCAAAGGTGTTCAAAATATCTTCTTGCTCCACAAAAGCCATCTCACAGTCGATCTGGGTAAACTCCGGCTGACGATCAGCGCGCAAGTCCTCATCACGGAAGCATTTTACAATTTGATAGTAACGATCATAACCACTCACCATCAACAACTGCTTAAAGGTTTGTGGTGATTGCGGCAAAGCATAGAATTCGCCTTCGTTCATACGAGAAGGCACAACGAAGTCGCGCGCTCCTTCTGGCGTAGATTTGATCAAGAACGGCGTCTCAATATCCAAGAAACCCAACTCGTGCAAATACTCACGGGCAGCGCGGTTCACGGCATAACGCAACTCTATATTTTTACGTACCGCAGCACGACGTAAATCCAAATAACGATACTTCATTCGCAAGTCGTCGCCGCCATCCGTATCATCTTCAATCGTGAAAGGCGGTGTGACAGAGGCGTTCAACACTTTCAACTCCAATACTTCCAACTCAATATCTCCCGTAGCCAAATTCGCATTCTTGCTACTACGCTCGATAACGATTCCTTTAGCTTGCAATACAAACTCACGACCTAAACTAGTGTTCAACAATTCCGGACGCTTCGACTCATCTAAGGTCAATTGGGTAATGCCATAGCGATCACGCAAATCAATAAAGGTCAAAGCCCCCATTTTACGGACTTTCTGCACCCATCCACTCAATATTACTTCAACGCCGATATGCGATGCACGAAGCTCGCCACAAGTATGTGTTCTATACATAATTTCAAAAAAGCTAATTATTGCAAAAATAACCAAAAAAAGAAGACCCACATGGCTAAATGAAGCAATAATTCGGAAGAAAAGGCCTTGAACATAGGAGGGAAGAAAATGGAATAAAAACCTTACATTTGTTCTATGATGAAGTATAATTCCCAACGGGGAAAGATGAAGATCCGCGAGTACGGACGATACATTCAAGGAATGGTTGATTTTGCGAAATCCAAAGAAACAAAAGAGGAAAGAACGAAAATTGCGAAAGGAATCATTGAGATGATGGCTATTTTATTTCCATCCAGTAAATCGGTAGAAGACTATCGTATCAAGCTATGGAATCACCTTTTCATATTGGCCGACTATGATTTAGATGTCGACTGTCCTTATCCTACGCCAACACCAGAGGAGAAGGCGGCACGTCCTGCAAGAATGAAATATCCGAAGCAAAATATCCGCTATCGCCACTATGGTAAGAGCGTGGAAATTTTGATTAGCAAGGCGTTGAAGATGGAGGATAAAGAGAAGCAGATGGAGTTTGCACAAGGTATTGCAACGGTAATGAAAATGACCTACCGTAATTTCAGCAATGATGCGGTGGTAGATGATACGATTAAAGAAGATTTAGCCTTTATGAGTAATGGCGTATTACGCTTGGATGATGAGTCGACCATCAACAATATGCCGTTGCGTAATAATACCGATTTAAGTCGCATGAATAATATGCGCAATGGCCGTCCAAACAATAACCGTAATCGTAATGGTCGTCCGAACAACAACCGCAATCGCAACAGCGATACTAGCGGCACGGGCACTAGCAGTGGCGGCAGCTTTAATGGCAAACGCCGTTTCAACAACAATAATAACCGCAATAACCGTCCGAGATAATATTTTCGACAGTTAACAAGGTCTTAGTGAATAGGTTATGGTGTGAAAGCAAGTCATTCTTGTTTTTCATTGCTATTTTCATATAATCATTCACCTCCCGAAACTTCGGGACATCATTCACCAAGAATAAATTAAAGATTAGCTCTCTCCCAATTTTTAATTCTTAATTCTTAATTCTTAATTTTCTTATGGCAAGTTTTGAAGTTATCGGCGGCCAAGCATTAAATGGCACCATCGTCCCGCAAGGCGCTAAAAATGAGGCTTTGCAAATCATTTCGGCAGTATTATTGACCGATCAAGAGATGGTGATTAGCAATATCCCGCAAATAGCGGATGTATTGGCATTGATCGACTTATTAGCTTCGATGGGTGTGGAGGTGAAAAAGATCAGCGACGATACCTATAGTTTCAAGGCGGCGAATGTGAATATGGATTTTATGACCACGCCGGAATACCGTAAGCGCGCCTCTTCTTTGCGTGGATCGGTGATGGTATTAGGTCCTTTATTAACACGTTTCGGACGTGCGTATCTACCGAAGCCGGGAGGAGATAAAATCGGACGCCGTCGAATGGATACCCATTTGATCGGTTTTCAAAATTTAGGCGCTACTTTCAACTTCGACTCCGAAGAGCATTTCTTCCGCATGGAAGCAAAAAAATTGAAAGGTACGTATATGTTGTTGGAAGAGACGAGTGTGACGGGTACCGCAAACATCGTGATGGCCGCTGTTTTGGCAGAAGGCACCACGACCATTTTCAACGCAGCCTGCGAGCCCTATCTACAACAGCTTTGCAATATGTTGAATCGTATGGGTGCGAAAATCACTGGTATCGGATCAAACCTCTTGACGATTGAAGGCGTTACGAAATTAGGTGGCACCACACATCGCATGTTGCCGGATATGATTGAAGTAGGAAGCTTTATCGGCTTAGCAGCTATGACGCAGTCGAATATGCGTATTCAAGGTGTTGGCTACGAACATTTGGGAAATATTCCGAATACCTTTAGAAAACTCGGTATTCAATTGAATGTCGAAGGCGATGATATCGTGATTCCAGCGCAAGCACACTATGAAATACAAAACTTCATCGACGGCAGTATCCTTACGATCGACGATGCGCCATGGCCTGGATTTACGCCCGATTTGATCAGTATCGTGTTGGTGACGGCCATTCAAGCGAAAGGCAACGTATTGATTCATCAGAAAATGTTTGAAAGTCGCTTGTTCTTTGTCGACAAGTTGATTGATATGGGTGCGCAGATTATTCTTTGCGATCCGCACAGAGCAAGTATTATGGGCTTGAACAGAGAGCATCAGCTAAAAGGCATTTCCATGACTTCTCCTGATATCCGTGCCGGTGTGGCTTTATTGATTGCTGCGCTATCAGCAAATGGCAAATCGACTATCCATAATATTGAGCAAATTGATAGAGGCTATCAGTTTATCGACCAGCGCTTAAATGCGATCGGAGCAAATATTAAACGGATTAATAATTAATTCTTCACCTTCACCGTACCGCGAAGCTTTTTGATTTTATAGTTGGTAAAATCTTCTTGGGCCTCCATGCCCTCGCCGAAGAGTTGCTCTCCGTCGGTGGTGATTTTTACAAACTTATCGGTATACAAGATATGCTTATTCATATCCCAGTTGAGCTCCTCCGTTTCTAGCTGTTCACCCTTTACATTCACCACCACTACATTCTTACGAACGGTAATCGTATTATGTAATTCGTCGTTGAAACCGTATTTCGCGCTTAATTTCCCATTCTCACGCAAACTGTCATCATAAAACTGCACTTCTAAGCCCGCAGGCATCTCTTTGCCTGGCTTTGGCATAGTTGTCACCACCAATTCAGGAGAACGCATTTTGGCTCTTAAATGCCCCTTTACGCTATAGGTTGTAAACACATTCTTCACCACCTCTGAACTCGCCTCCTTATCACTGGCAATACGATTCACCTTGGCCATATCATTCACACAAGCTTGCAGAAAGCCCACTAACAGCAAAATCCATAAGGTGCGTACCCCACTCATTTCTTTTCTTCCTTCGTTTCTGGCTTAACCACTAAATATTTATCAGGCACATTGAACGGAAACTTCTGTGGCTCATCTAAAGTCACCTTCTGATATTCTATATTCAAATTATACACTTCTTTCGTAGCCAAACGCACCCTTCTTCTATACGAGAATAAGCGATCCGCCAACAAACGATAATCGTCATAATCCATTTCATACGACTGATTAATCACTTTGTTTTTCAATTCCTTTTTCGCCATTGTGAAATTCAAGGCGTTGATCCAAATCACGCTCTCTATCTGGCTTTCATGACTGTTAACCTGATAGCTACTATCTGTCTTGACCACTTCCGTTTTAGTAGGATCCATTGCTTGCATATCATTGCCCATAATCATGCGTTGCAACTGGGCAAAGTTCAAATCGTCTACGCCAGTCATCTGCTGTACATAGCTAAATGAACGTGCATAATAACGCTTATTAAAACGATCCAACATCTTTACCGAATCAGGCGTTATCAGCATACGTGACACTTCAATTCCTACCAACGCATTAAGTGAAATCCAAATCACGCTATCCTTCTTCATACGGATAACGGCATTCACCGTATTATCATTATGCGAATCTTCAATTTGAATCTTCGCTTTGGCAAAAAACCACTTGTACGGGATATCTGGCTGCTCCAATTTCTTCAACAAATCAGCGGTAGACGTCTTTTCCCCTTCCACACGCGTCTTCGTCTGATGCACTGTTTTGCAAGCAGAAGAAAGGAGCCCTATAAAAACAAATAATAAAAATAACTTACGCATAATAAGAATAAGAAAGCCCGTCGACTGTCGTCAACGGGCCTATTTTTAAAAAATTGAATTAGTCTTCTTCAACAGATCCTTTTTTCTTGCTACCACTACTGCTCTTGGAAGTAGTCGATTTAGTAGCAGGAGTTGTTGTTTTTGTTTTGGCGCCGCTCGACTTCGACTTAGAAGCGCTACTGTCTTCGTCATCATTCGTTGCAGGAGCCACATCAGCGCTATCATCGCTCGACTCATCAGAACTAGCTTCTTCGTTGTCTTCGCTTGATGTGGTCTTCGGAGCTGCTTTCGCAGGGGTTGTTTTAGTACCCGTTCCAGTACCTGCCGGAGCAGGGTTATCTGTGGCAGGTTTGTTAGTTGGATTGCCAATAAAGTTAGCACCCTTACCTTCTTTCTCACGCGCTTCTACCTCTTGCGTAGTCGTTGCTGAATCTACTGTAATAGGCGCTGCTTGGTCGTAAATGATCGTTGTATTAGCAATCTGACCAATGATCTTAAATTCGGTACGACGGTTACGGGCACGACATACAGGACAGTCGCTACCATCTGGATTTTGGTTGATCGTATCCGGATGTGTTTCACCATATCCTTTCGCAACCAGACGTTGTTTATCGATACCATTTGTGATTAAGTATTTCACCACACTTTCCGCACGCGCTTGTGACAACTTCATGTTATACGCGTCATTACCGCGGTTATCCGTATGCGAACTGATTTCAACTTTAATCACAGGATTGTCATTCAAAATCCCCAACAATTGTTTCAAGGCTGGTTCAGATTCAGCTTGCAATTCAGCACGGTCGTATGCATAATAAATACCTTCGATACGCACTGATTTAGGCTTGATCTTCTCGATGAAGATATCTACTGTCATTGTATCACTTTCATCCATCCCTTTCACCGAACATGTAGCGTTGTTTGCATAATAGCCATCCTTCGTTACGTGAATCTTGTACGATTGATTGCGTGCAAGGTTGAACATATACGTTGCTTTGTTACGAGAGAACGTAGTATCATAACGCATCGCATCTTTCTCTGCGGAGTCGCAAGTGATTTGAACCACGGCAGTTAATAATGGATTCTTTTTCTTCTTATCTTCAGAATCGTAGATGCGTCCTTTCACTGCAAAGTGAGGGATGATGATATAGTCGAATTGATAGATATCATCGCAACAAGTAGCGCTCTTCAATTCATAACCTCCTGGGCGGTTAGATACGAAGAAGCCACCACGATGATTCGGCCAATGGGAGAAATAGCGATCGTCTACAGAAGAGTTGATTGGATAACCTACGTTGGTAGGATCTTCAAATTTTTTTGTAGTTCCTTTTACACGGAAGATATCAAAACCACCCATGCCTACACGTCCGTTCGAAGAGAAGTATAAGGTCTTTTCTTTTTCATCATAGTAAGGAGTTACCTCGTCACCAGCCGTATTAATTTTCTTGCCAAGATTTACTGGCGCTGTACATGAGCCGTCTTTTTTGAACGTAGTATAATACAAATCTTGTCCGCCTGCACTTCCCTCTTCACGATCAGAAACGAAGTAAAGAATGATTTCACCTGGCTTCCCTCCCTTAGCAGCAGCAGGCTGTGTATTATTCGTTCCTGCCTTATTTACATTACTTGATAAGCGTGATGGGCTTGACCATGACTCGCCTTTACGTTCTGAGAAATAAATATCGCAATGCAAGTGCAAATCAGTTGGAGATACTTCACGACAACGAGAGAAGAAGAAATATTTACCGTCAGGACTAAAGCTACCGTTACCGGTATGATCCATATTGCTATTAATATTTCCATCCCCAAATTCTTTAGGCTTACCCCAAGCACCATTTTTATTTTTGCGAGAGGTCTCATAAATACGCGACACATAGGAAGCGCGATCGGTTCCTCCGACAACTACTACGGTATCTGATTTGATAGAGGAATAAATCATTTTCAAATCTGTTACAGCTGCAGGTCCAAAATCAGAGTAATGGTTGTTTACATTTTTACCAAGATGCTTTACCACCAACTTTAATGGGTTATTGATCATTTTCAAAGCCAACTCACAACCCTTAGACTCTTCTTTCGCGATTTTAATAACGGCAGCCTTTGGATCTTCTTCATCGCCTTTATACGACTTCGCGATCTTATCAAACAACGTTTTAGCTTGATCGTACTTGCCATTATATTTCATCATGAGTGCATAGAAAAACTGTGCGTTCATGTTTTCAGTCTTATTCATCGCAAATGCCTTCTTATACCATTCCTCCGCGTTCACATAGTCGCGGGCATTACGGTAAGCATCCGCTAACTTAAACGCAACATCTGCATCATCTTTTTCATCCTTCATGTAGGATTTATAATAATCGATTGCGTTATAATAGCTTCCGATTTTTGCCAAATTATCAGCAATTTCCAACTTACGTTTTGTTGGAATATCCATAGGATCTTGCACGTCTTGAGCGAAAATTGGATTGGAAGCCAACAACGCAAAAAACAATAATGCAATAGTATATATTCGATTCATATTAAGCGAATTCGATTAGATGATAGATGATTATTAAAAACGAGGACAAACGAAGAATGGCGGCGGTGGTGGTGGCGGTGTTGAGTAACACGGCGCCTTGTACATAATCGCAAATTCAAAGCCTCCGCGATATTTCGATGCAGAACGTAAACCAGACATATTCACATCATAGGAGATAGCTGCGCGGAAACGATTCATTTCCCCTCCAACCATAAACTGGGTCGCATCTTTCATACGATAATAAACGCCTCCGAAATAGGCTAATCCATCTTCATCATTATTTACATTGTAGTTCACTTCTCCTCCGAAGTTAAACTCGCTCGCTCTTGACTGCGCCATGTATAAAATGTTCGGGATGATACTCAAATTCTCATTCATCTTATAACGTACCGTTGCATGAAAAACTTTACGAGAATTCAATTCATTAGATGAACCATTATAGAAAGACTCTACAGGACTCATTACGTGGAACAAGGCCAATCCAGAATAGAAACTTAATTGCTCATTCACAACCCCAGAAAACTGTAAACCTGCATTCATGTCGAAAACAGTAGAGGTTCCAGTGTTCAAATTGGTTTCGAAAGAGTTACGATATGGGTCAATATAATTTCCGTCCCATTGGGTCTCCCAAGTTAAAGCACCTACATCCACCTTTCGTTGGCGGAAAGCAGGTTGTGCGCCGAAGGATAATTTGTACTGTTGATAGTTCTCGCCAAAGCCTAGATGCAAGGCAAATGTTGGCGTAACCTCCATCGTAGAGATAACATTTGAAGCAACGTCATTGAAAATACCAACTCCCAAGCCTAGTGCCGCAGAACGCTTACGGTTAAGATAAACCGGAATATCATAATACGCTGCAGTCGTTTTGTAAGGCGATGTTACACTGCCCCATTGGCTACGATAATTAACCCCTACACGCCAGTTGCAGGCCAATCCCGCTTGAGCAGGATTTAATAAAATTGGGTTATGATAAAACTGCGTCAAATGTATATCTTGCGCTTGCGTAGCATAGCCACTCAGCAACAAGAAAAACACCACAACGCATCGAAATATATTGGTTCGATTCATAGTCATAGGGTACAGAGGTCTAATCGGATTTTACTCCACTAACAAAAATAAAAATTTATCCCATAAGTTAAGGCCTTTGCCCTATCTTTTTTTAAGGGATAAAAAGGCTTATTTTTCTTATTTTTGACGGTTACGACCCCAACTATAGGTATGCAAACAAATTACCAAGAATACAAACGCCAGTTGCAGAAGATCGCAGATGTCAGAATGGCAGCTGCCGTACTCAACTGGGACCAAGAAACCTACCTTCCTTCCAAGGCGGCAGGTATACGCGCTCAACAACTGTCAACATTGAGTGGCATCGCCCATGAAATGTTTACAGATAAGGCTTTCGGAGAAATCCTTCAAGCCTTGAATCCAGCTAATGCTGAGCTATCTGAAAAAGAACTAAGCAATGTAAAGCTCAGTTTAGAAGACTATACCCGCGAGCAGAAATACCCAACAGAATGGGTTATTCGCCTTTCTCAAACGATTGCCGAAGCCTATCACAACTGGGTGGCTGCACGAGAGAACCATGATTTTCAGCAATTCGCACCTTCCTTGGCGAAGCTGGTCGACATGAAACGCGAAGAAGCTAAAATGCTTGGCTACAAGGATCATCCTTATGACGCTTTGTTGAATTTATACGAACCAGGGCTCACTACCGCCGAAATGACGCGCGTGTTCGACTCCGTTAAGGAACCGCTTAAAGCTTTGTTGGCCAAAATCAATACGCAAAAGCAGGTGAACGACGATTTCATGCGCGAAACCTTCGATAAAGACAAACAGTGGGAGTTCGGAATGAAATTGCTCAAAAATATCGGCTTCGACTTCGAGGCAGGTCGTCAAGATCTTTCCATTCACCCCTTCACTACCAACTTCGCTTCTAGCGATGTACGTCTTACAACCAAAGTAGACGAAGAAGATTTTAATGCCATGACCTGGTCGTGCTTGCATGAGGGTGGACATGGATTATACGAACAAGGATTGCCGGAAGAAGAATATGGATTACCGGGCGGAGAAGCGGTATCACTCGGCATTCATGAATCACAGAGTCGTTTATGGGAAAATATGGTGGGCAGAAGTCTTACCTATTGGAAATGCCACTATAGCTCATTGCAGGAACAATTTCCAGAAGCCTTGAAGCGTGTGGCGCTAGAAGATTTCTATGCGGCGATGAATAAAGTAGAGCCTTCATTTATTCGTATCGAAGCGGATGAATTGACGTATCACTTTCATGTATTAATTCGCTTCGAAATTGAAAAAGCACTGATAGAAGGCAGTTTAGAAGTTGCTCAAATACCAGAGGCTTGGAATGCGAAGTATAAAGAATATCTCGGAGTAGAAGTGCCAAACGATTTGAAAGGCTGTCTGCAAGACATTCATTGGTCGCATGGTAGCTTCGGTTACTTCCCAACCTACAGCATTGGCTCTTTTTATGCGGCTCAATTTTTCTACTACGCTGAGCAAGCTATTCCTGAATTAGCATCGCAACTTGAAAGTGGTCATTGCGCTACCCTTTTAGGTTGGTTGCGTGAAAATATTCATCAATACGGCCGTCAATATACTGCAGACGAACTTTGTCAACGCATAGGCGGAGAATCGCTCAACCCAACTTATTTCCTAAACTACGCAGAGGCTAAATATAAAGCCATCTATCCTTTCTAACTATATTCCCGAACACCACCGAAACAATTCACATGAAAATCTGGAGCTTTTTCGCCAAACTAATATTGAATAATAAATGGACTTGGATCAGTATCATCACTGCTGCTACGATCTTCATGGGCTACCATGCCACGAAAATTCATATTAGTAACGAATTCAATAGAAGTATTCCAACGGATAATTCAAAATTTGTAGAATATCAAAAGTTCAAACAAAAATTTGGGGAAGACGGAAACGCTTTGGTAATCGGACTTAAAGAAGATACTAAGAAATTGTTTTCGACCACTTATTTCAACGACTATCAACAATGGATGGCTGATTTGAAAAAAATCAAGGGTATTGAAAGTGTATTAGGTGTAGGAAATAGTATCACTGTTATTTATGATACGGCAAGTGCCGATTATAAAGTGAAGCCGATTTTCGCAGCACACTATGCTTCGCAAGAATCTTTAGATTCTGCAAAGGATTTGTTTATGTCATTACCTTTCTATGGTGATCGTTTGTATAATACACAAACACATGCAACCTTAGTTGCAGTAAAGATTCGTAAGGAATTGATGAATACCGATGAGCGTAAACGTATCGTGGCAGAAATCAAAACGGTGAGTGATGCATTCAGTGCAAAACACAACACAGAATTACATTACAGCGGCTTGCCTTATATCCGTACACAAATTGCGAAGAAATTAGCGGCGGAAGGAACTTTGTTCACCATCCTTTCTTTGCTATTAACTGCCATCATTCTGTACCTTTTCTTCCGATCTATTTTAGCAACCTTTTTCTCATTAATTGTTGTTTTAGTAGGTGTAATATTTACCCTTGGAAGTATACATTTAATGGGCTATCAAGTAACCATCTTAACAGCATTGGTGCCAACGCTGATTGTGGTAATTGGTATTCCAAACTGTATTTACCTCATTAATAAATATCATTTAGAATACGCGCATCTCGGAGATCGCCGTCTTGCCTTAGAAGGGGTTGTAGAGAAAATGGGGATCGTTACTTTATTTACGAACCTTACTGCCGCTATCGGATTCTTCGTATTCATCTTCACCAAATCAGCTTTGCTAACGGAGTTCGGTTGGATTGCGAGTATTAATATCTTAGTCATTTTCGTTTTGTCTTTGATTTTAATTCCTATCCTTTTCTCCTTCATCGCACCTCCACATAAAGAGGATACAAACTATTTGGAAATGGGCTTTTTACAGCGCATTATCAAATGGCTAGAACATATAGTATTACACAAACGCAAAGCCATTTATCTTACCTCCGTAATTGTTGGCTTGATTGGGATTGCAGGCATGTTCCGTTTACATTCACTCGCTTATATCGTAGACGACTTACCACAAAAGGATCCTATCTATTTAGATCTTAAATGGTTTGAAAATCAGTTTCATGGTATTATGCCATTTGAAGTTATTATCGATGCGCATAAGAAAAACAGAGCGACAAATCCAAAGATGTTTGCAAAGATTGAAGAGCTCGAAACAGCCTTACAACAGTATCCTGAATTTTCACCAACCTTAAGTATAACTGAAGGCTTGAAATTCGCTACGCAAGCCTATTTCGGTGGCGACCCAGAAAATTATCGTTTACCAGAAGGATTCGAACAAGCGTTCGTCTACGATCCGTTAATTAAGAAAAAAGACAAGAACACTAAAGGTGCTAATATGCTGACCGCTTTCTTGGATAGCAACAAACAAACGGCTCGCGTTAGCTTAACGATGAAAGATGTGGGCAGTCAGAAATTACCACAACTGTTAGATAGCATCCGTCCGCAAGTAAATGCCATCTTCGATACTTCGAAATATACCGTAACACTTACCGGAGCATCGGTGATATTCTTAGAAGGAAGTAAGTTTATTATTAACGGCTTAAGAGAAAGTTTGATTTACGCATTCATCACAATCATCTTCTGTATGTTGTGGTTGTTCCGTTCAATGCGTATCCTTTTAGTATCGCTGCTACCAAACATTCTACCAATGGTAATGACGGCTGGAATCATGGGTTGGATGGGCATTCCACTCAAACCATCTACGGTACTTATCTTCAGTATTTCACTAGGAATTGCAATCGATGTGACCATTCGATTCTTAGTAAACTATAAACAAGAATTACCTTTCCATGGTGGTCATATCAAACCAACGGTGATCCGTACCATTCAAGAAACAGGGGTTAGTATTATCTATACTTCTTTAGTATTGTTTGCAGGCTTCTTCATCTTCGTGGTCTCTGATTTCGGGGGAACAAAAGCATTGGGATTATTGACTTCTTTAACCCTCGTGTTCTCAATGATTGCCAACCTTACCTTATTGCCCGCATTATTATTGTGGGTGGATAAACGTGTAACGAAGAAAGCGGAGAAAGAAGAGCAGAAAGCTTAATCAGGTATTTTAATTTCTTGTACCACTTCCCAATTTCCTTTCACCTGAATGGTGTTAGGCAAGAATTGTATTTTTTCTGATTGACGATGTTGGAAATAATTTCCAGTATCCCATCTGCCATTCGCATTTTCATCTTGCAAAATCATCACCTTATACGTGCCTGGCCAAACGTGTTTCAAGGAAATATCAGCACTGCTTGCGGAGAAGCGATAAACAACTTGTTCGTTCAATGACAAAAAAACAATTGCCTTCGAAGAGGTTTTGTCAAAATGTAATTGTAATGAAGCTCGTTCTTCTTCCGTTGCCCGATGCAAATTAAATTTCAAGGTATCGTACCAATTATTGGCAGGCAAAATTAATTTAAAATCATTCCAAGAATTAAGGCGAGTATTCGCAATTTGTAATTGCATGCCATCTGCAGAAAGCATAGTGCTATCGATATTGATACGAATACTAGTACTTGAATCCTTCACGAGATAAACTCCGCTCGCGTTAATTAAATCGCGTTGCATAGGACGATTGAAGCGAATACTAATATCCTGATTTGGCAAGAAAGATTGAACCGTCACATTACTCTTCGTCATGCGCGAAGCCACCTGCGTATTTAACAGCGCACTTGCTTTATATTTCTTTCTCCATTGCAAACTGTCTTCATCGGCACGAATCTCCCAAGCGATAGTGTCTCGATTACTCGCATAACTCAATTCAAGTATCACCGAATCTCTTGCGTAAGAAGATGTGTATACATAGGCCGTGTCCATGTGTCGCGAGAAACAAATAGAACCTTGTGCTTTCGTGCTTAAGAATCGTATGTTCGGAGTTGAGCTTCCTAAGGACTTCGACCATATCAATTGCTGTATGCCAGCAGCGATAGTTTTATTTGACTCTAAACGTACTTTATCACTTTCATTTTTAAAAGCGAAAAGCGGTACGAGGGTGCCATTAGCTGTAGCCTTAATGAGTGTATCTGCAAAAGCAATCGGCTCCGTCACTTGATCGAACAGAAAATCACTATTCTCATCCTTTAACGCAAATACGCGATATTGAGTCTCTTTTACGTTGTTAATACGCCAACGCCCTTCTGCATCGGTCTTCGTGAAATAATACGGCATATGTTTCGCGGGCACTGAATCGTCAAAATCCATATACAGCATTACTAGATAATCCTTCAATGCTTTTCCTGAATACGCATCTTTTAAAGTACCAGCCACAAAAGCAGTATCTAAAAAAGTGCCTGTGCTAAATACATAAGAAAAATTCTTCACAGGATTTCTCTCTGTGATATCCGTAATCGCGTCTCCGAAATTAATACTGTAGGTAGTATTAGGAAGCAATGTATCCTCCAACGCGACACGTATAGATTTATTCTTTGCTTTAATAGTAGGAATATTCGCCAATGGCGGAGAAATAATTACTGCATCTGCATTTAATAGTTGCACATACTCATCAAACTGTAAACGAATCTCTTTTGGCTGAATCGCCGTAGAAGCATTAGCAGGAATGGCTTTCACTAATGAAGGCGATTTCGTATCCTTTGCGCCGCCATCTGGATTCACCACATGTGCGCAGGAATAAATTACTGCCAAACAAGTCACCCATAAAACGTTTCTCAAAACACGCATGGCGCAAAGGTACGATTAACGTTTAAACATCGGTTCCAAAATTGCTCGCTCGCGTTCTGTCCATTTACTCGCGCGATAAACAGATTCGACATAACGGCGACCTTCCGTACTGTCTAAATAATACTTTAAGACATTATCAATCGGACCGCTCAAACGTGTATTGAAAGAGCACTTCGCTTCTAGTAGATAAACAAACAAATCAGAATCTAAAACTTTTAAACGCTTCAAAGCCTCTGCTGCATTTCTTCTAGTCTGAAATTCATGAGCCGGAGAACAAAGACTGATCAAGGTATCACGGCATGCTGGGAACTCTTTTTCATTCGCAGCTAAACGTTCTAATACTTTAATACGCAAACTATTCCCTACCCCACAAACACCTTCCTTACGGAGTTCTTGTAATACCTTTATGGTAGAATGCACATTTTCAACTTCCTGCAAACGATCTAAGGCAACACTGATTACAACATAGGAAGAGTCCTTGCACATCGATTCAATTAAATCGATATTCTTCATAAGCGAAGGTCCGCTTAAATCAATATTTCGTATAGCTGCTTGACGAACTTCGCTGTATTGATCATGCATATAAAATGCAAATGCTTCATTTGTTGTACGACTTGTATCTCCTTTCAACTGATTCATGATTTCTACTTTCACCGCATGGAAATGCTCGGCCTTTAACTGTGCCAAATAAGTAGCTCGTTTGAAAGATAAAGGCGCGCTGCGTAATGCAAGAACAGCATCATAACGATCAATCATGTGTGGAGATAACATCACTTGATTCAACCATTGCTCGTCGGTATTCTTAACCGTAACTTTCTTTAAAATATAAGATCCTGGGTCAAACAAAATAAATGACACTTGTTTGTTCTTTGGATTCGGAATGTCAAACACCTCACGTGCCTCGTCGACCCATACTCTAACGGAGTCGTAGCTACGATCGCTATAGAATACTTCTACATCAATAGGCATCTTGAATAAGCCTACACCTTCCTTCAATTCTTGCTTTTGTTCTACGGTGAATTGAGTGGTATAATGACCATCCATTTGAACCATTTGTTTATGACTTACTTCATATTTCGGTTCGCCTCCGTTATACAACCATTCATTGAAAAACCAATCAGGTACTACTCCTAAGGTATCTTGAAAAGCTTGGTATAAATCGTTTGTTTCAACGTTTGAATATGGATGATGTGTAAGATAATAATGAATGACGCGCTTCCAAGATTCTTCCCCATACACATAATTTAGCATGTCGATTACCGCTGAACCTTTTTGATAAATACGTGCGGTGCCCGGACCAGGATGTACAATTGGCAATTGATTGTTCTCCGCTAAGGATAATGCTGCACGATGTTCGTTCCGACGATTCCATTCGTAATAATCACGTCCGTATAGTTGACGCGTAAAGATTTTTGGATAATAGGTAGCATAACTTTCTTGCAACCAAATTTGCTTCCAGCTTCTCCCTGTGACATAATCTCCAAACCACTGATGCGTCAACTCATGTGCATCCACACCGATATAGGTATTGTCAATGGCGCCACGCGCATCATTTTGTAAGAAGTCGCCAAATATCGTCGCTGTGGTATTTTCCATAGCACCATACATAAAGTCTTGTACAGGAATTTGACTATAACTTTCCCATGGATAGCGGATACCGGTTTGTTGCTCCATGAAGTCGATGGCTTCGGTAGCGTATTTATAGGTTGGTCCTACACGATCCGCTTGATCTGGATAATAATAAAGGTTAACAGGCACACCCGACTTCGTTACGCGATGTTCGATTTTATATTCTCCGATACCGAGCATGATTAAGTACGTGCTATGCGGATGTTGCATGCGATAATGCCATATCTTCATCGCAGGATTCTTTTTATCCTTGGTGGAAGAAATTAAAGTTCCGTTCGATAATACTTCATAGGCTGCTGGAAAATGTACGATTGTCTCCGTTATCATCTTATCGTTGAGTCCATCATACATCGGTATCCAATGACGATTGTCTTCACCTTCACCTTGCGTCCATATCTGTTTGCGTCCGCCTTGATTTGGCTTCCATCCGATGAAATAAATTCCTTTGCGTGGCGTGCATTGATATTGAATATAGACAGAATCTTTACTACCCACTTTCAATGTTTTTGGGAAACGCAAAGTAATACCTGTGCTAGTAGCGGAATACTTCAGCTCTTTTCCATGATACATTACTTTTTCATACTGCATATCAATGCCATTCAAAAACAAGGTATCTGTATTTTGCAATGCGGTGAAATAATGTGTCACCTCACCATTGACAATGCCTTCTGCTAATTGGAACGACACTTCGAGTTTTAGTCGCGTAATATCGACTGGATGTGCATAGGGTTCGCCTATGGTAGTTTGAATAAAGGACTGAGCATTAGCTGTAAAAATGGAAATGGACAGCAACAATAACGCGAGCAAGTTTTTCATAGGCTAAAGATAAAATTAATAGCATAAAAAAAATCCGTCAGTACAACCACATACTGACGGATTTCGAACTCGGGTTTCGTTTTGGGGCGGTTAGCCTCAGAGTGCAAAGATAATACTTTTTCTCATTATTAGATTAATTCTACATTAAGAACTTGACCTAAATTCTATATAATCCACAAATCCAGGCAAAAAAATATGTATTTTTGACGCTCAAATTCCTTAAAATGTTTAAACGTACCCTGATTTTTAGCCTGATTTTGACGCTTTTATGCTTCATGGGCACACCGAGCATGGCTCAGTCGAAAAAGACAAAAAAGGCCGATACTGAAGAAAATTCTGCCACTACAAGTAGTACCGAAGACGAAAACCAAGGCGATGAAGGTGAAGCTGCACCAGAAATCAGCAAGAAAAAGTCAAAAAGCACAAGTGAAGAAGGCGACGAAGAAGAAGTAAAGCCAAAGAAAAAAGGCAAAAACCGTGTAGAAATCGAAGCTTCCTTCAATTCCGACAATATCAACCTCGTTCCTACCGGAGACGAAGGGATTATTCTTTTTTATGAATCTGACGAACGCAGCAAAGATGGTCAGAAGAAATGGATCTTTGTAAAATACAATACCGACTTTAAAGAAGTAGCGCGCACAGAATACATGGCGAGCAAAAAAGTAAACTTCGTAAAAGCAATTTATGATAAGTCTCGTAAGATGGTTTATATCCTTTTAGCGGTACCTGTAAATACAGGCATGGCCAATGGCTACAGCAAGGAAGTGGAAATGGTGCAGTACAATGTTCGTAAGAACAAGTGCAACTCCGTTACTGGCTTACTCCCTACCCCAACAACTATCACCGACATGTATATGTCGCAAAGCACGGTTTACTTCGGCGGTTTCTCCAATCCAACCCAAAAGGAAATTTGTGGTCGTACCATCCTTACCTTAATGACCTGCGGTATCTACTATTGTGCAGTAGGTGGCGACAATGCCGTGAAGTTCCACCCAATGCTGTACTATGCTGATTTCAAAGGCAAGCAAATCTCTTCTTTCCCTATTTCTCAAAACGACAATAAAGGATTTGTAAGCAATATCTCTCGTGGTATCGACTCGTCTAACGTAGCGGTTTCTTTCTGCAAACAAGCCACTAAAAAAGATCTTTTCGTGCAATACGTAAAGTTGATGGGACAAGGTGGTAAAGAAGGTCGTGAATATGAAATCCCTGCAAAACAAGGCATCGGCTTAAATGAAGTTGCAGTAAGCACCCTAGGCGATAAAAGTATTTTAGCTGTTGGCTCTTACTCTAAATATGGAGAAAACATTAAAGGCTTCACACGTAAAAAACTAAAACACGGTCATATCACCGACGGTTTATTAACTACCGGTTTTTATATCTCTAAATTGGTAAAAGGAAAACAGAAATTCTTACGTTGCTATCCTTTCAAAAACTTCTTTAAAGATGCAGAGAGTGGCAACAAGGATATAGATTACTCTACTAGTCAGGAAGTTTTATTCCACGACCCTATCGAAACCAAAGAAGGTATCATTATGATTGGTGAATTCTACTATGAGCACTATCACACAGAAACCTATTATGATGGAAAGGCTTGGCATACGCGCCAGGTATTTGATGGTTATGTTTTCACAAAAGCATTAGTAGCTTGTTTCGATCCTGAGAATGGTGACATGCTATGGAATAATGTATTCCCAATCAATTTCTATACCCCGCCTTATGGCTTATATCCGCATACAACAGTGATGAGTAATCCTGATGATGAAGATATCGTAATCGTTTATAATGATGGAAAATCCTTGCGCTCTAAAGTGGTGAACAATGGTAAGATGCAGAATGGTACTTTCACCGCAGCGATCAATACAGGTAAAGAAACAGATAAAGTAGTAAGTACTTCGGGAAGTAATGTGGAATATTGGTTTGATAATTACTTCATCGCGTATGGTTATGAATCGATCAAGACAAAAGGTAAATTAATCGGCGGACGCCGTCAGGTATTCTATTTCTATAAGATTGAATACAAATAATAAATAACTGAAAAAGCAAAAAAGCCTCCTAACACTTAGGAGGCTTTTTTATTTAGCCAATCTTGACAGAGGTCATGCTGAGCGAACCCGCAAGAAGCTTATCGTTGAAGAGTGTCAGACTTTCCTTTTTATCGGCAGCTCCTAAAACGTAGAGCAGTGGCAGATAATGTTCTGGTGTCGGAGCCGCGAGTTGAAGTGCACGTCCTTGTTTTTGATAATGAATTAAACATTCTATATCTCCACCCATAATCCATTGATTCGTTTTTGCTCTCGCCTCTACCGCCCAATCGAATCCGTAGCCTTCATCATTGATACGCGCGAAATCTACCAATCCCAAATTGTGAACGATATTGCCACTACCGACAATTAGAATTCCGCGTTGACGCAAAGCTTTCAATTGCTTACCTATTTCAAAATGCATTTCAGGAGGCAAACTATAATCAATACTCAATTGCACAATAGGTACATCAGCATGGGGGAATACGTGCTTTAAAACCGACCAGGCACCATGATCTAAGCCCCACTCATCTGTCAAGGACGCTTGCACTAAGGGTGCTAATAGCAGCTGCGTTTCTTTAGCTAGAGAAGGTGATCCCGGAGCCGGATACTGTACATCAAACAACGGCTTTGGAAAACCATAGAAATCATGTATCGTCTCAGGATGTGCTACCTGACACACTTTCGTACCTTTAATATACCAATGTGCCGAAATACAAAGCACGGCCTTTGGATGTGGCAACTCCTTTCCTAAAGCGCGAAAGGAAGCAACAAAAGAATTCTCTTCAATCGCATTCATCGGACTACCATGTCCCAAGAATAATACTGGAAAAGTTGGTGTCAAAGGAAAACTTTCTGCCGCCGCACTCAATTCGTTTAAAGTCATTTTAAGATTTTGTTTTTTCTAAAACAAGTTCCCTCATTTCTGCAAATCGCCACCATCGCATTACAAATAAAAATAAAACTCCTGCTAACGCCATCATAAGTAATGCCAACACATAGTTAGCAAACAGCTGATCAACAAGATATAGGCCAACAGGCATTAGGATAACCAATGAAAAAACTCGTAAGGAAGCTGTCCATTTAATACCCCAATTGAACTTTGTAAAGACACGATTAAAATTCATTACACCCACGAAAGCATGTGTACACACCGCCACAAAAGCAGCACCCAAAGCGCCATAATGTTGAATGAATAAATAATTACCAACTAAATTCAACGCTACGGCAATGCCCACCATTTTATTCATATGCCAGATATCTCCTTCGGCAGTCAATAAGGTTCCATAAACATAGAGTAAGCCTACGAAAGGTAGTGAAAATAGCAAAAAGCCCATCACATCGGCGCCATAGTCATTAGGGGTCTTATACAATAAACTAAAAATAGCATCTCGTTCAATAAATACGATACAAGCAATTAACCAAGTAGCCCCAAAGAGTAGACGTGCTGCAAGCGAGCTCAATTGACGAACAGATTCTCCTTTACGCAACAATTTCCCAAACATCGGAAGTAAGAGCGCCGCAAAGAGATAAGAAAACATATTCAAAATATCCAACAATCGATAGGCCGCGGCATAAATACCATTCTCCTTATTTCCACAAAAGGAACGAATCATCAAGGTATCTGCGCGGAAATAAATCGTCATCAACAAACCAATCAATGCGTAAGGAAAGGCCTTACGAATTAGTTCTTTTATGCCAGAAAAATCCTGTGGACGCGGCATAGGTATTTTCGACAGTCGAAATAAAATCAAACTTATAATTAATGTAATCACATAAGCAAGGCATTGTAAAAAAGCGAATACAGTTATGTTCAAATAACTTTTCAAACTCGGCAAATACAAAACGGCTGCGACGAACAAAATCATGAATGCCTTATCAGATACAGATAAGAGACTATCCCATTTATAATTCCCTTTGCCAGCAATACCACTTCGTAAAAACAAAATGAACTGCGCACAGGCCTGAGACACCAATAAAAAAGTGAGACAAATCCATTGTGCAGAAGGGATTCCCAAGCTCATGGCCAAGACCCAAGAGAGCACAGCATAAATAACGAAGCCGATTATCTTCAAGACTAAGACCTGCGAAAACAATTGATCTAGGCCTGCTTCTTCCCTACTTGCCAAACGTGATGTATATGCTTGTATACCGAAATCCAATAAACCCGCGAATAAAAAACTCAAATTCAACAAGGCATAATACGCACCATAGTCGCCGAAGCCCAGTGTATTCTGTACGCCCCGTTCTACGCCTAATGCCCAGAGTGGCTTAATCAATAAATTAAGCAACACGACGAAAACCAAATTGACAAAAAAGGTACGCTTCACATCACTAAGATACAATTATTCAAAAGTCAATTTCATTGATGCAGGATAATTTATATACCTTAGCAATAATGAGAAACAAACAAGCCGGCATCGGATTTATTTTTGTGACGCTACTTCTAGACGTCACCGGATTAGGGATCATCATCCCCGTATTACCCAAACTAATCGCAGATTTAAGAGGCATTCCTATTAACGAAGCAAGTGAATCGGGAGGTTTATTAATCGCCTCATTCGCCATTGCGCAATTTCTGTTTTCACCTATTCTAGGAAACTTAAGCGATCGTTACGGTCGTCGACCCGTACTACTTTTTTCCATGTTTGGGTTTTCAATCGACTATCTCATCATGGCCTTTGCACCCACCTATGCCTGGCTCGTAATTGGTAGAATACTATCAGGAATTACAGGCGCAAGCTTCACAACAGCTTCTGCGTATATCGCCGACATAAGTGACGATAGCAATCGCGCGAAGAACTTTGGCATGATAGGCGCTGCTTTCGGAGCGGGGTTTGTATTAGGTCCTGTAATAGGTGGTTTCTGTGCTGAATTTGGGGAACGAACACCCTTCTTCTTAGCTTCTGCATTATGCTTACTCAATTTCTTCTATGGCTATTTCGTTTTGCCGGAATCATTAAAACAAGAAAATCGTCGTGCATTCGACTGGAAGAAAGCCAATCCAGTAAGCACCTTCAGAACACTCGTTAATTATAAAAGCATCGCAGGATTATTAGTAGCTTATACGTTGATATTCTTGGGAGGACATGCTGTTCAAAGTAATTGGAATTATTATACCATTTATAGATTCAATTGGTCGCCGAAAGAAGTAGGTATTTCTTTAGCTGCTGTGGGCGTATTAGTGGGCGCGATACAAGGCGGTTTAACCAAGTTCACTTCCAAGTGGCTTGGCAACGAACGCAGCGTCTATGTCGGACTTTCACTATATACCATTGGAATGATTTTATTCGCCTCCGCCACACAAAGCTGGATGATGTATGCCTTTCTAATTCCTTATTGCCTAGGTGGTATTTGTGGCCCTTCGTTACAAGCACTTATGAGTAAAGGTGTTCCTCCGACACACCAAGGAGCCTTACAAGGTGGTTTAACTAGTTTAATGAGTATCACCAGTATATTCGGACCAATGCTGATGACTGGTTTGTTTACTTATTATACGAAGAAAGAATCGAATCATCCTATCATTCCTGGCGCACCTTTTTATGCCGGAGCCATCTTAGTTTGTGCTGCTGCAATCATTACCTGGTGGGACTTACATTGGAAGAAAAGGAATAGTAATTAATTCGTAAAACGGATTTTTAGCAAATTGTTCAAAAAAAATAAAGCTTGTTTGCTAGGTCTACAACCAGCCTCTGCAATTTTTTGCTCCACAACGGCACTTTAATTGCTCCTCATGTTGGGTTTCACCATAATCAGCAGTCAATTCTTCCCCAACCTTAATATTTCGCTTCGCATAAAACTCAACCTTATGATGAATTAAACGAATATAACAATTCGCATCGCAGGAGTGATTGATATGACTTAATGAATTACTATGCGTTGCATCTAGAGCAACATGCTCATCAAACTCCACCATCTTAATCACCTTCAATTGCTTCACACGCTTTCTTGCTTCTCGCGTACTAATCAATTCACCGGTCATGTTCCCAATCTTAGAACGAGCTTTAATGGGCTTTATCGCAAACGCACCCATCCCTGAAATTTTACTTTTCCGACTCTCTATTTTATCCAACTGAAATATGGCGGTAGTTTCTTTCTTCATACTTTAAAGAAACAAAAAATCCTTGCTCCGTTAGCAATTTCGTATATTCGCGATGCAAAAAAAATAATATCATGGCTAAAATCGCTCCTTTCCGCGGCATTCGCCCGAAAAAAGAATTGGCATCCCAAGTGGCTGCAAAACCGTATGACGTTTTAAACAGTCAAGAAGCTCGTGCTGAAGCTGATGGAAACCCATACTCATTCTACCATATCTCTAAAGCTGAAATCGATCTTCCAGATTCAGTAGATATTCATGATGTCGCTGTCTACAAAAAAGCAGCTGAGAACCAAGAAATCTTCTTAGACAATGGCGTCTTGATCCAAGACGAAAAACCTTGTTATTATATCTATTCTTTAACTTGGAAAGGCCGTACACAAACAGGTTTGGTATGTGGCTCTAGCGTTGAAGATTACAAGAACGATATCATCAAAAAACACGAATTCACTCGTCCTGAGAAAGAACAAGATCGTATCAACCACATCACTTATACGCAATGTCAAAGTGGGGTTGTATTCCTTGCTTACCGTAACGTAGCGGATATGGATTCTCTAGTAAACAACTGGATTGCAAACCATGCAGCTGAATACGACTTCGAATTGAATGATGGTGTTCGTCATACTATTTGGGTAGTAAACGAAGAAGCTGCTGTAAATCAAATTACAGAAATCTTCGCTTCAAAAGTTCCTTTCACTTATATCGCTGACGGTCACCACCGTGCAGCAAGTGCAAACCGCGTAAGTGATGCTGCAAAACAAAACAACCCGAATCATAACGGTACAGAAGAATATAATTACTTCATCACAACTATTTTCCCTGAAGACCAATTAGCAATCCTAGACTACAACCGTGTAGTTAAAGATTTAAATGGTATGTCGACTGAACAATTCTTGGAAAAATTAGCAAGCCAATTCGATATCGAAAATTGCGGCTCCGCTACAGTAAGTCCTGCTAAGCTTCATGAATTCGGTTTATACATTAACAATGCATGGTATAAGCTCACAGCTAAGCCAGGTACGTATACAGAAGATCCAATCGGAATTTTGGATGTAAGCATCCTTCAAAATAATGTATTGTCAGGCATGCTTGAAATTCATGATCCTCGCACTGATAAGCGTGTTGACTTTATCGGTGGTATTCGTGGTCTTGCTGAATTAGAAAAGCGCGTTAATAACGGCGAATTTGCAGCAGCATTCTCGATGTATCCTGTTACCATCGCTCAATTGTTCGACATCGCTGATAGTGGCAATGTAATGCCTCCTAAATCAACTTGGTTCGAACCTAAATTACGTGATGGCTTAGTAATGCACAGCATCAAATAATTCATCAACTACGCAATAAAAAAAGCCGAACAAACGTTCGGCTTTTTTTATATCCCTATCATTACCTGAACCGATATATTCCTCCCCATATTCCAAACACCACTATAACCATTCGCAGTATTTAACGGAGCATATTTTAATCGACTTAAATGATCCTGATAAACTGTATTCAATAAATTATTTCCACTAACCACCACGTCCAAACTTTCAAACCAACGAATATTCATTTTCGCAGATACTTTAGCATTCAACAAGCCATAGCCCTTTGTATTCGTCTCAGTCTGAAAGGCACTATATATCTGTGTTTGACGCCAAACATACATATAGTTCACACCTAATTCTAGGTCTTGTAAATAATGACCAAACTTCGGAAACTCTGCCTGCACATTACTCACTAAACGCATCGGCGGAATGTTTGGTAAATAATATTGATCCGTATTTGTTGCTCCTACAAAATGAGCTGTCACATAAGACAGGCTCTGCCCAATATGTAACCAATCCAATGGATGTGGATGATAATCGTATTGCAACTCAAAGCCACGTAAAATAGCATCTTGCTCTTTGAATTCAAATACAGGCATCCCTTGTAGATTGGAATCAGTAAAATTCCAATTCTCCAACCGATTGATATAAATAAAATTATGTACGTTGTTTTGAAACAAAGAACTCGTCAAAGAAAAATGACTCCAATTCAACATAAGCTGAACATCCGTCTGAATAGAACTTTCAGGCTTCAGCCTTGCATTACCAATTTCATAACGTAAGGCACCTTCATGCACTCCATTGCTGGTCAACTCAGCAGCGTTCGGCGAACGATAACCTTTTGAAACATTTACCTTAACATAATGCGACTTCGCAAATTGATAACTGCTTCCTATACTTCCTGAAACACCGCCAAACTCTTTTTGATTCGATTGCCACTCCATCCAACGATGATCGTAACGAAGTCCTCCCTGCCAATACAAGCTTTTCCAATTGCCATACAATAATCCATACACGCCCGCATCCAGCAAACGATAATCAGCAATTAATTCTTCAGCTCCGAAGTTCTTAGACGCTTGTAACATACCACTACTCCCAATCGACCAACTCATTTTTTTTGTTGTTTCGCCATTCAATTGTAGCTGATAAGTCCCTGTTCGTAGTCGCATCCATAAGTCGGGTGCATTGCGCTGAAATTCTGTGGCCATCTCCTTTCGTACATTCTCTTGATAAGCATAGACCATCTTTAAATTTCGCTTGCCGAAATAGATGCGCGTATTGGAAACGTATTTTTGATGTAAGATGTCTTGCTGTGGATACTGTAATTTATATAACAGATAAACACTATCTGTATTAATCTCCGAAAGGAGCTGTCCATTTACCATTTGCGGCGTAAGAAATCTTCCAAGGCTATCGCGCTCCCCTTCAATCAATCCTAAGTTCATGCGATATCCTGAATAAATAATCTGACTATAACCCCACTTTCGATGGGTCGTGATAATCGCTTTTGCAGCGGAACTATTGAAAGCACTATTCGCCACATAACCATCGCGCGCGTTTTGATAACAATGTGCATCCTTTGATGAGGAGCGTATTAAATACGACCAGCGATTCTTGCCACCACTTAATACCGCAGCCGTATTACGCTGACCATTATTCGATTGATATCCTAACATTACCTTGCCTCGTATTAACTGCTTACGATCAGGCAATGGATCTATGATATTGATAACCCCTGCAATTGCATCACTGCCATACATCAGACTACCAGGCCCTTTCAACACCTCCACTTTAGAGATACCGAAATCATCAATTTCAATTCCATGCTCATCACCCCATTGTTGCCCCTCTTGTCGCACCCCATCACTCACCGTGACAATACGATTATAGCCCAAGCCTCTGATGACAGGCTTCGCGATGGCAGCGCCTGTATTAATAGAAGCAATACCTGGCTGGTTAGCTAAAAGCTGTATCAAGCCTTGGGAGGTATTACGCTGCCAAACGCGCGCATCAATAATTTGTAAAGCTTGCGCATTCGTCTTCACATCTCCTGAACGCGTAATACCCGTTACCGTGAGCTCGGCAGTTTCTAATACACGTTGTATTAAAACAATTTCTACATTCGTATCTAATTGAGTTTTTAAAGTGAAACGAACACTTTCGTATCCAATACTTGAAACAGTAAACACATGTTCTCCGGTAGGGATATCGCAAATATGAAAACGACCTAATGAATCAATGCTCGTTCCTACTTGTAAATCGTTGGCATAAATATCTGCCGGAGGAACCTCATTACTTAAGGTAGCTTCTGTTTTTTTAAGCTCTAATTTTTTAAAAACAACGCGCCCTTTTAAACAAGATTGTGCACTGACTTCTAATGACCCAAAAAGAAAAAGGGTCAAAAGAATTCCCGAAAATATAAGAATGCTTCTAACCCTCATTATAAATCATTTTTTCTTACAGTTGTGAACGAATTAAAGCAGCGGTGTCTGCTAACTTAGCCTGGTCGGCAGGCATTTTACTGCGCGTAAAATTCAAATCATTCGCAGTATCAATCGGCACCAAATGAAGATGTGTATGCGGAACTTCTAATCCAATAACACTCAACCCAACACGCTGACAAGGAATTACTTTTTCAATTGCTTTAGCAATCGGACGAGCGAATTCTAATAAGCCAGCCAAGTCTTCGGCAGATAAATCAAAGATGTAATCTACCTCATTCTTCGGAACAACTAAGGTATGTCCTTCGCGTAAAGGCATCACATCCAAAAAGGCCATGTATTGCTCGTTTTCAGCAATGAGATGGCAAGGGATTTCCTTATTAATGATTCGAGTAAAAATGCTAGGCATAATTAAACGAAGATTTCTAAAATTTGAAATTCTAGGTTGCCTGCAGGCACTGTAATTTCAGCTTTCTCACCTACTTTCTTACCTAACAAACCTTTACCAATCGGTGAATTAACAGAAATTTTACCTTCTTTCAAGTTTGCCTCCTTTTCAGAAACCAATTGAAATACTTGTTCTTTTTTAATCTTCAAATTCTTCACACGTACACTACACATGACAGACACTTTTGAAAGATCTAAAGAGGCTGTATCCATTACGCGAGCATTCGCTAACATGTCTTCCAATTTAGCGATTTTAGCCTCATGGTGACCTTGTGCTTCTTTTGCTGCGTCGTATTCAGCATTCTCACTTAAATCCCCTTTATCACGCGCTTCTGCAATTTGACGAGCTATTTCTTGACGTCCCTTAGTACGCAATTCGTTCAACTCGCTTTTCAAATTATCCATTCCTTCTTGCGACAAATAAATGTAAGCCATATGAATTTGTGTTATTTGATAAAAAAAAGAAAACAGGGTACTTGCGAACAAGCACCCTGCTAGTATAAATTTTGATTGTTAATTACAAACCTAAGCGAACGCCGATGGTATGAGTACCATTGAACGGATTCGTTGCTCCGTAAGCATAATCCAACCCGAAGACAGGACCATCCTTTTTCAAAGGCGTTTCAAATGTAATACCCGCACGCAATCCGTTATACACATTGCCACGCGTTTCTACGTTCAAGCCACCTTGTTGGTAACGATAACCTACACGAGCCATCAAGGTATTACGATAAGCGTATTCCATTCCTAAACCGAATTGATCCTTCGTGAATGAATTAGAAGTAAAGTTACCAGCAACTGTCAAACGATGAACGTCTGCCATTTTAGGAACTGGGTAAAAATCATACGCCAATCCGATATTCAACAAAGAAGGTAATTCAAACGTTTGTGAACGCATCTCTTGCGTCAACAAATAACGACCATTCAAAGCAATGTTAGAAAAAGACAAACCGTCGCCACGGAACTGCATTGGCGTACCAACGTTACGCAATGAAATACCAAAGTGAATATTATCTTTTGGTCCTGTTACATATTGAATTCCCGCATCCAAAGCCACACCTTGTGCCTTAGCGTTCGGAATAGCTTCTGAAATAATCGTAACACCCATTCCCCCTTGAATCGCGTCTGAGAATTTCTTCGCATACGATAATCCAATGTTCATGAACTGCGGTTTGAAAGTACCTAAAGTAGTCACACCGTTCACCACATCCGGAACTTCAGTTGTTGTAATTGGAATTTCACCGAAAGTCATTGACATAACCGATAAGCCCATAACACCGCCATCTTCTCCACCTACGTGTTGAGCGATACCGAAGTTGTTAATAGCCATATCGCTACCTTTCAACGCTAAGTAACTACTACGTGCGAAAACGATTTCAGTTTTTTCTGTGAAAGACAAACCTGCTACGTTGATGCGCGAAGCTTCAATACCCTTGATACAAGCAGTATTCAAACCACTCCATCCTCCGCTACGTGCATAAGGATTGATAAGCAATTCATATGCGCCGGCCTGACCGGTACGATCCTTATTTCCAGCTTGTGCAGTTGTAACACAACTTAAAGCTGTAACAGCAAGACCTAAAGCAATTTTATTAATTAGTTTCATATTGATCGTGCGTTTGAATTCTTTAGAAAGTATTTAAATCAATTGGACGCATAACACCAAACCATTTGATGACACGCTGTGCAGGAGCATTTCCTTTATCACCTAAACCTTGTGCAGAGATATGTATTAAGTATAATCCACTAGATACAGGGATATTCGCACTGTTCTTCAAATCCCAATCCAAGAAGGTCTCCGAATCATTATCACGCTTGTACTGACGAATCATCGTTCCATCTACCGAGTAAATAGTCACAGTACACTTAGGAGGTAAGTTGGTAATCTTTACGCGTGTATCGATTTGACTTGTCTCATAATTTGAATAGGCATAATAAGGATTCGGCACTACATTCACCAAATCAAGCGCTGACTTAGCTTGTAAAGTATCATTCTTTTTCGCAGCTAAATCTCCCATATCAAATGAATATAAAGGATAGTTAGGATGCTCATCATTCAACAAAGTGGTATACTTGCCGTAAGGCTTTGCAACACGCAACTTAACCGTCACATCTGAAGGAATAATACCTTCTCTTGCAGATTTTAAATTAATACCGAACGCCGAAATTGCTAATGGAACATTCACCCATTGTGCATCTTCATAAACGGTACGAATGATATTTGCATTACCTGACTTTAAGTTGGTTAAGTAAGCTACTGGAGAGTTCGTCGCAGGGTTACCATCTTGATCATCTCCGTTATATGCATAACGATGATTCATCACGTAGATGTAATGACGTCCGCCATATTTCGCTTCACCTGTTTTACCAAACATGGTTGAGGTTGGATTCCATAACATGTCATTACCATTATCACTCAACAACCATGAATCTTCACCGAACATAATATCCAAACGCTCACCAGTCTCCAAGTTGATGGCATAACCAGGGAACCATGACAAACCTGAAGGATGTTGAATGGATTCTGCAGTATACTTAGGAGAACCATCCGCATTCAAATCGCTAGGAGAAACCCAGCTATCGTGAGAACGTGCTTGCAATTTCAATCCATTCGTAAAACCAACACGTACCGGATCAGGATCTGTTTCTACTACCACGCAACGCGTCCATTTTGACTTATCACTTGTAAATACAATATCAACACTTGGTAAGTTATTTAACTTATGAGCATTTGAGTTTACAGAAGTTGCGTCATATGCTGGTAAAATTGCAGCAGACAAATCAGCACCACTCGTTGGGAACGCATTTTGTTGCGCGCACAAACGGTAAGGAGCCCAAGTTCCATCAACCACCTTTTCATAATCTGCGTCTTTATCCACCGGATTAGATGAAGCCATATCATAGTCAGACCATGATGCGCTTGCTGAAGATTTATAAGTACCTGAACGAATCCAGTTCATTTCATTATCTCCATCTTGATCAGGAACTCCACCATACCAAATCTTCGTTACATCGAACTTAACTTCAGATCCAATAAAGCCGTTCTTTTCTGCCATGTTTACAAAAGAACCAGAACCAGTACTGAACTTAGTTCCCGCATAAGCAATTTGTTTTACGTTCACAGAGAAGCCCCAATCATCGAAGATTTGCTCATTCGCTAATTGCATATCTGTTTCTGAATAACGAACCTCACCTGTACTTGTATTCACCAACTTCCAATAAGCAGTAGCAATCAAACTATCCTTCTTGTTTGGAACGATTGGAGTTTCTACTGAGTCGATCAAATACAAATTATACTTATAAGGCTTAACGTTCTTAGGATCTGTAACCATCACGTTTACTGGTCCACCAAGAGTATCATAAACCAAACGATCCGCAAAGTTATCTTTCATGATCTTGTCAATTGATGTTTGAGACAAGTTCAAGAAGTTACCGCCATTACCATATCCCTCAACACGAGTGATAATTGGTTGATCGCCATACTTAGAATTCAATACAGTACCACCCATTTCTGGATCAACAATGTGAGGAATTGCACTGTACACGCGAACACGACGACGAGATGGCTTATAAGGATCATCTTGAGAAGTAGGATCTGCGTCAGAGAATTGCTTGTAGTTATTGTGAGAATACGCAATAACCATGTAGTAATACGTCTTATGATTAATCAAATCTGTATTACCTGTAGCAAAGGCATCCGTATTAACTACGAAACTATGCTTGATTCCTTGATCTGAACCGCTCACTTCCAATGTAGGAACGTTTGCGTTCATGTTAAGGTCTTTAGTGAAATTCACAATCTTTGTAATACCATTTTTGATATCTACTTGCGCAATCTCACGTGCCTTACTCATATCATGTAATTCAGCAGCTGAAATAGTATTGTCTTTCAACTGGAAAATTTGATATCCTTCAAAACGATAAGATGCATCTAAAGTATCTTGATGTGTTGGTGCTGCAGGGTTTGCGGCAACATAAGGCAAAATCGTATTATCAAACTCCGTATACTTCTCTCCATAGTTATTTGAAGAAGCAGGGTTTGACAATGTAATAACCAATTGCTTGTCGTATTCTTTAACAGACATATCCGGAGCATCAGGACCATTTAAGATACGGAAGTTCGCATCAAACAAACCTTGCGCTTTACGATCTGCATTCAAGATAGCAGCGAAAGAAGGACAAGGGTATTGGATTGGACGAACCCAAACCACACCGACAGTAACCGTTTGTTTTGCACCAGGAATCAATTGGAATGGACCAGAAGATTCAACTACACGCAAGTCACCTGGAGTAACCGTAGGGTTACACATTGACCAATAAGGCAAACCAGAACCAGGTTTTGTACCTGTCAAGTTTGGCGCATCTGCATAAACGAAATGTGTTGTTGAAGCACCAAGGTGGGCATTACCTCCGTAAGTGAAGGCTGTACCATCACGCCAAGTACCTGTCATATAACCGTAGAACTGAACCGCGTTTTGAGGATCCGCCTGTGTAGAAGGAGTGGTATTGTAATAGTAGTAGAAACCAGTCATTCCTAAAACTTTACCTTGCGCATTTTTCGGACCTTGGAAGAAGTCGATACCAACCATAGGTACATTGCTTAAGTAACCTGCAGGACAAGCTTCATCAAATGCATCCGCATTATAACAAATACCTAATCCTGTACCGCTACCCATAGCAGTTCCTGAAGTATCACAACCAATATAGTCATCATTCGCACAACCTAAGTCTGGATCAACCCATTGAGCGATGAAGGCACTATCCAAAGTATAGTTACCCTTGTTGAATAAATCATAACGATAGAACGTCATGTTATTAATATCATCATTCGTAGAATAAGCAAACGCTGTAGCATTTACTTGTAAGCCGATAGGATCAGCTGTTGTTTCTGTGTGAATGTTTCCTTTATCATTATATACCCACCAAATCATTTGGTCAGGCATAACAGTAGTATCTGTAGGGTCGAATGCAGGATAATCTCCTGATAACGGATCATAGTTTTGATCATTGTCTACGTCAAAGAAAGGAGCCAATTGATCATTGATCACTAAGGAAGTGCTGTTAGTACCAACCGCATAAGGATTGCCTTTAGCTGGCCATTCCAAAATTGCTTTAGGAACATTAGAAACAGTTTTAGTACCTAATGCTTTGTACGTTTGGATATCCGTCAAATTCAACTTCCAAAAACGATCGTAGTTTGTACAAGTTTGTTGATCTACCGTTCCTGTTGCATCCAAAGGACCAGGATAGTAGTCATTACCACCTTGACGATACGTTTGAGCGGCAACACGTAAGTTACCCGCGTTATCGATACCACCTACCCAAATTGAAGCCGCAAATAAAGAGCTTACTGATTGAGCAGATCCTGGCGGATCAATTTTTGGAACTTCGTAACGAGCTACCTGCAAGCCACGATCCCACCACATATCACCACCATTCATGATCAATGCACGAACGTTGTTGATGTCCAAATCAATTTGCGCTGTTGCAGATGCACAGGCAGATGCCTTAGTGTTTACAGGACGACTAGGTTTCATACCATGAATCTGATCGGCCTTAGACGCTGTAGCAACTCCTGCTACTAAAAGCGTCAACCACAAAAATTTAGCTATTCTCTTCATATATCTAACGTTGATGGTTTGCAATTTTAGAAGTTAAACACAACACCTACACGAATACGACGTGGTAAGCTATAGTTGTCTGGATTATTCACTTTGATATTATACTGATCGATGAAAGCTTGAGGCGAAGTTTGAGCCGCAATCTGAGATGCAGCACCAGGACTTCCTAAATAACCATCATCATTCGGGTTGCCAGTATAGTTATAAACCGATTGAATATTCTTCGTGTTCAACAAGTTGGTAACCGTTAAGTATGCATTCAAGAACAATGGCTTTTTAGCTTTGCCTTCTGTTTTAGTTGCACCATTCAAAGTAAAGTTTTTGTCGATACGCAAATCGAACTTATAGTTCCATGGTAAACGAGAACCATTCACTGTTCCTACCAATACCAATGTTCCTGTTGGTGATAACAAAGCTTCGTTACGAGCACGACCTTGACGAGTATAAGGCTCACCTGAACGAGCACGACCAATCAAGTTGATACCAGCGTTTTCGAAGATATTGTATGATTTGCCACGGATTTTCAAACGTGGACCATTATAGTTCTTTCCTTCACCATAACGATAGTCGATGTTTCCTGAGAAAGTATGACGAACGTCGTAAGCTAATGGATAGATGGTACGCAAGTTAGGCATACCGTTGTTGATCATGTTTGCTTGTGAAACGTCGTTCGAACCTGTACCATCTGCAAAAGACAAAGTATACGCTGCGTTGAAACGAAGGTTATCCGTTTTTTGTTGATCGTAAGACAATTCAAAACCTTTTACAGTTGCGAAGTCACGATTACCAAACGTACGATATGATTTAGGATACGCTTGAACGACACGCATAATTTGAATCATGTCTTTGTATTCACGATAGAACGTAGACAATTTCAAAGCCGCTGTTTTAGAAACCTCTTGTTGGAAACCGATTTGATAATCGATGGTCTTCTCTGGCTTCAAATTCGGGTTGTTCAAGGTAGCGTCTACAACGATATTTTCGAAATACAAATAATCATCAGGCGTGATGTAGCTACGAGACTGAGGACGTTGAGCTAATACATCATAGTGCGCGAAGAATAACGCTTGCCCATCATTGATAGGGAAAGAGAAAGAGATACGCGGCATGATCGTAATTTGCGGATCGTAATCTTTGAATGAAGAAGTTGGATCGAACAATGAATCCGTAATCTTATCTTTTGGATTGCTTAAGAATGGAGAAATTGAATTAGTAGCAGACATCTTAGCCAAAATGCTAGGATCACTTAATTCAACACCCTTTGCATCGTACCACTTATCGCCATTACGATAACCGATAACGTTAGCCGATTTAGGATCAGAGAAGTCGTCAACATAAACAGCATAATCAGAACCGATATTCTCAGGGTGAGAACCGCCATTGATTGTGTTTTGAGAACCTTCAACTTCACCTGCACTGCGAATGGAGTAAAGTGAATATGGATCTTTCAATACTTTCGTATTCGCATCGAAACGATCTACACGCAAACCGACATTGAATATCAAATCACGGAAAGAGAAACGATCTTGGATGTATGCAGAATTATAAATTGGACGGAAAGCACCAATTTCACGCTTATAAATTCCATTCTCTTTCTTTGTAAAGAAGTCGTTGAAAGAAACGTTTCCTTTTAATTTTTCTCCAGTATAGGTATAACCATAATAAGACACTAATGAATTACCTTGATTTAATAACTCATCAGGAGCAAACATATTTAAAGCGAACTGTGAAGGATCCAAAGCATCAATATCAATGATATCCTTGCTATCAACCGCTAATCCAAGTGATTGACGTAAATTTTTATCGAAGGTTGTTTGATCCTTAGCGATATAAAGACGATCGTAGTTAATGGTATCTTGGAATACTCCGTTTGCCATTACATAATGAGGATTGCTCTTATCTAAAGAAGCCAATTGACGATTTGCTAACAAACGCATTTGTGTCCACAAACTTGATGCGCTAAGGCTATATGCACGGTCGATACGTTGTTCGTATACCATACCGAATTCAATTGCATGCGGTTTTCTTGCACCCTTGATTTTTAAGTCAAGCGAACCGTCTACCATTACACGAATCTGTTGGTTTTGGTAGTAATCATAACCAGCATATTGACGACCCGTGTTGTACCACAAGCTGTTGACATCACCTGGACGACGGCCATTCACCATCGCACCAAAGAACATGATATTATCCAAACTTGAGTTGAACATGTTTGAACGTGAATCACCAACAATACCCATGTATTGATCAGTGTAGTTACTCAATGTTTGATTGACTGAGCTAGGAGTGAAAACCACTAAGGTGTCACGATCCAAACCTTGCACTTTGAATACTTGTCCTGTTTCTGCTGAAACGGAGTCGATATAAACACGTTGTGTTCTTGTTTCGAATTTTCCAACATAACCATAGTTGAATGCATTGAAGCGATGAGAATCATCCCAACGTTTGTGGTTATCTTGAGAATAGTCGAATTGTAAAGTATAGTAAGCGTTCTGAATTGGAGAGGTGCTACGTGTTTTGTTTCCAGCAGCATCTAAACGATCAGAAGTTTGCTGACCCAATTTTTGAGTCATACGAGCGAATACACGCCATGAGAAATCACGTACTTCCGGGTTGTTCTCAGGATTGAATAATGCGTATTCACGAATGTATTGATGATAACGTGTAAAGGATGCATTTGCACCTACAGCAAGAATCAAACCTGGCTTCACGTTAAAATCTAATTTACCAGCGATACGTGCTGCATCATTCGCAGAGTTTTGTTTGTAGGCAATTTTCTCCATTGAATAGTAAGAAAGGGTATCTGCGCTACGAACATATCCAAGACCAGTTTGAGGGTTCAACAAAAGCGGAGCTTTTTGAATTTTTTCTAGGATGGTGTCTTTCACCTTCCACATTCCAATTGCAGATGGGTTAGGATCCTTGTCGTGTTGATATTCCATTGACAAGTTGTAACCAACTAAAGGCTTACGATCTTTTGCGTTTGGATCTCTTTTATCGAACAATAAAGGTCCGTTCAAGTTTAATGAAGCAAGATAGAATCCATAAGGATCCAAGAATTTAGAAGTTCCTAATTCCGCTCCACCTGAGAATTTCTTAGAGGCGCCACGAGTGGTAACGTTGATGATACCTCCAATCGCATCACCATATTTCGCAGGGATACCACCAGTTACAATTTCAACGGCTTCTAAGGCCCCTTGTGGTAGACCAATACCCGCACGTTGCGGAATACCATCGACGATAACACGCGTTGCATTATCACGACCACCTTTGATGGAGATACCAGAACCACCATCTTTTTGGTAAGTACCCGCTGTACCAGCAGCAGCAATATCACTTACGCCACGAACGGCCATTTGCTTAATCTCTTCACGAGAAACCACCTTTTTATCTTCCGTATGATCGGGGTCAACCGCTTTACGTGTGTAAACGATATTTACAGTACCGAGGCTTTTACCACCAGCAGTAGGCTTTGACATTTTCAAATCACCTAAACGTGTTTCGTGATCGGCAGACACTAGGATACCTGATTGTTTGATTGTATCATAACCAGTGAAGGTAATGACAACGGTGTAACCAGAACCTGGATCCAAAGGCTTAACAATAAAGCTACCGTCAGTCTCAGTGTAGTTACCACCTTTCAACAAGCCTTCTTGTAATACCATTACAGAGGCAAAGTCTAATGGCTTACCAGTAGCTGCATCTAATACAGTACCGGTGATAGAACCTTTTTGAGCGAACGCAGCGAATCCGACAGTCACGAATATTGCTAATAGCAACAGGCGCTTGAAAATAGAGTTAGATAAGGCCATACGAAAAGATAGATTATAGGTTGCCAAAGATAACTTATGTTAATGAAAAATTAAACTTTTTTTGAGGCGTTCCGCTAAAATTTTTGCCATTAAAAATTTGGCTTCATGCGACCATCCTGCGATGTGTGGAGTGAGTATTATATTTTGATTTTGCTGCAACCACTTATATTGCTCAGGATAGGCTTTAATAAAGGCTTTGAGCGGTTCCATAGGTAATACATCTAAGGCTGCGGCTAGGATTTTTTTTGACGCAAAACCTTCTTTTAAAGCAAGCAAATCGAGCACTTTCCCTCGAGACGTATTGATTAAAATTGTGTTTTTTTTGATTTTTTTTAGCGTCGTTTTATTAAAGAAAGAAGTAGTCTCAGCTGTTAATGGTAAATGGAAAGAAATGACATCTGAACGCTTATAAATTTCATTAATATCAACCTTATCGACATAATCACAATTAAAATCTGAGCGATATTTATCATATGCTAGAACTTCCATCCCAAAGGCGTTTGCGAGTTTTGCAAAAGCAGAACCTGTATGACCGAAGCCTATTATTCCGATTGTTTTATTTCTGAGTTCGAAGCTTGTATTCTCTGCGCGAAGCCATAATTTACTTTTAACTTCAGGGAGTGCGATGTGTAATCGATTACTAAGTGTCAATAAAAGGGCGAGGGCGTGTTCTGCAACGGCGTTGGCGTTCCCTTCGGGAGAATTAAAGCAAGTAATCCCTTTTTTAAAGGCGTAGGCAAGATCAATATTTTCCATGCCACTTCCTGGACGAGCTATAACCTTAAGCTTGGAGGCATGATCCAATAAATTTGCATCTACATTGGTCTTAGAATTAACGACCAGAATGTCGTACAGATGAATTTTTTGTAAAATTTCGGGATAGGTCCAATCAAAATGTCTATGAAAGACAAGCTTATAATCTTTAAGTTCTCTAAAGAATACGGGATGAATATCGTCGAGGATTAGGGCTTTGAAGCGAATATTACTGGACATAGGAGCGGTTTCGCTTGTAAATATAGAGAAATGAGATGTATGGGCATAAAAAAAGCCGATAGTTATTAGCTATCGGCTTTAAAATAAAGAGTTGGCGACAACCCACTCTCCCGTATTGTTGTACAGTACCATAGGCCATGTGCGGCTTAACGACCCTGTTCGGAATGGGAAGGGGTGAACACGCACTGCATAGTCGCCATAAAAAGGTTAGACATATTGGTAAATAACGAATCAATATAAGATTGAAGTAATTAGAAAAAAAAATAAAAGTTTACGAGCTATTAGTACTGCTCAGCTTTGATGTTACCACCTTTACACCTGCAGCCTATCAACGTTGTAGTCTTCAACGGCTCTTAAAAGAAACCTAATCTTGTGGTTGGCTTCGCACTTAGATGCTTTCAGCGCTTATCCTGTCCGTACATAGATACCCTGCGCTGCGGTTGGCACCACAACAGGTACACCAGAGGTACGTACGACCCGGTCCTCTCGTACTAAGGTCATATCCACTCAAGTTTCTAACGCTCACAACAGATAGAGACCGAACTGTCTTGCGACGTTCTGAACCCAGTTCACGTGCCACTTTAATCGGCGAACAGCCGAACCCTTGGGACCTTCTCCAGCCCCAG
>JAPJNH010000052.1 GCA_026461075.1 Chitinophagales bacterium | reverse complement strand
CCTTGTGCTTTTAGGAAAGTATAGGTCATGCCTCCGCCGATAATAAGTGCATCGACGCTGTCCATCAATTTTTCAATGATGAGAATTTTATCGCTCACTTTTGCGCCGCCAACGATTGCGGTGAATGGGCGTGCAGGGTTTTTAGCAACTTTATAGGCGTTACCTACTTCGGCTGCCATTAAGAAACCGAACATTTTTCTATCGGCATGAAAGGAATGTGCGATGATTGTTGTAGAGGCATGTGCACGGTGTGCAGTACCAAAAGCATCATTGACGTATACATCCGCTAGTGCGGCTAATTGCTGTGCGAAAGCTGGATCACCTTTTTCTTCTGCTTTATGGAAACGTAAGTTTTCCAAAAGGAGTACTTCACCTGCTTTAAGGTTGTGTGCAGCGGCAGTTACTTCCTCTCCGATACAGTCGTTGGCGAATTGCACTGGACGACCGAGAAGTTCTGATAAGTGCGCTACTAAGTGACGCAAGGAGTATTTATCCGCAGGACCTTCTTTTGGACGACCAAGATGACTCATCAATATTACGCTACCGCCATCTTGCAATATTTTGTTGATGGTAGGTAGGGCAGCGCGCATACGATTATCATCTGTGATTTTGAATTCAGCATTCAAAGGCACGTTGAAGTCTACGCGAATGATGGCACGTTGTCCGGAAAAAGAATGATTAGCTACGGTGTTCATTTCTTATAATTTTGAGGCGCAAAAATACAAAAATTAATCGCTTATTGCTTCTTCACTCTCTTCCGTTTTCGCAGTACGGATGAGCTGATTGCTACTGACGAAGTTACACCAAGCACATTCTGGCTTACCACAACCATTATTGAATTCCATATTCATGATTTTGGCATAGCTATCTTTGATTACATCCTTTAATTTATTGACGTCTTCGTCACGTAAAACCACGCTATGATTGACGAATTGATTTGTCTTATCATCTTTTTCAATAAACTGGAAAACACCTTCTTTCATCGACCATTTCTCAAAAGGGAAATTGTCTAATAATATTTTGTAGAAGGCCATTTGACGCCAGTATTCACCACCTAATGGATTGTCATCATCTGGCAGAGCGAGGCGATCTTTTCCGCTTTTTCCACCATTTGGTTTGCCTGTTTTGTAGTCGATTACGCGACAAGTATGTTTGGCATCATCCAAAAATTCTATTTTATCAAGCTTACCTGTTAAAGGCACTCCGTCCAATGTTACATTGAATAAGCTTTTTTCAATAACGGTATTTTTGATGAAGGTATTGATATAGTGATTATAATAGTCTGTCAGAATTTTATGTCCGAGCTCCATTCTTCTAGGGAACTGCTTTTGGGTAAAGCATTCCAGCTGCCCATTCATATTGCTATCGAAGTAGCCTAAAACTTGTTCGAGTGTAGGCCAGGTATTTCCGGGATTTTTAAGCATGTTTTTGAACAACCACTCTAATGCATAATGGACTGCTGAACCAAACGCAAGGGTATCGCTTGGTGCGGAAGGTACGAGTAGTAAACGTTCGTAATAGAAGGCAACTGGGCAGTCCAGATATTTATTAAGTGCGGAAACACTTAATTTAAAGGAATCTAGTCGAGCTTGAATATGTTCACGTTTTACTACTTCGATATCGATTGCTTGATCTGGTGTTAGCGACCATTCAATACTTTGCATTATTGCTTCTTCGCTAAGTGAAGACTTTTCAAAATCCGCTTGCGTTAGAATTTCCGTGACAAAGGAAGAAACGCCTTGCTCTTTCGACTTCTCATTTTTAGCACTATAAGAAACTTGTAGTTTTCTTTTTGCACGCGTCATGGCTACATAGAATAGACGGCGTGTCGCTTCGTCGATTTTCTTCTCATCCTTTGCTTGTGCGGAAGCATTTGCTTCTTGTGCTGCTGCAGCAGCGTCTTGCGGGTTGTCAGTGATAGCAACAGGGATTGGTATTTTGTACGAAGAATTCGGGCCTTTCTTGCTTTCCCAATAATCTTTTGTGCAACCGATGATAAATACGTATTCGAATTCTAAACCTTTGGAGGAGTGTGCTGTGATGAAGTTTACGCCGTTCTCTTGTGCAATTACTTTTGTAATCGGTACTTCAATTTTTTCTTTACGCATATCGTCTAGCATCGTAATGAACTCCGCAAGACGCATCTTCGGATGACGAGCGCATTCTTCTTTCATGAAATTGAAGAATGAGTTGATGACTTGTAAATCCCAAATGCGATCAGGTGAGTTGAGTACGAAGTTGACCAAGCCGCTTTCGTATAGGATGTTTTCGAATAACATCGCTAAATTAAGATTAGGAGCATTCACCAACCAACTATTTAGATTCTTTGTAAACTGTTGAATCGCTCCTAAATTTTGTAATGGTAATTGCGACAGGATTAATCCATTGTCTAATAGCAATCTCCATGGCGTTTTTTTATCACGCGGTTCGGAGGCAATGTATAAGCTTATTACAGCAATATCTTGTGGGTTAATTCCCAAAGCAGGATGATGCAATAGGCGATATAATTGTGGTTCTGCACTAAAGGCTTTATTGCCTTCTAAGTGAATATACTGCAGTAAGGAGATGCAAAATTCAACGAGGGGAAGATGAAGTAAATTGACTGATTTGCGCACTTGGAACGGCAAGCCTCTTTTTTCAAAAAGTCGAATGATATTAGCTGCTTGTTTGTGTTTGGCATACAGCACTGCGATTTCATTTAACGGCACACCTTGCTCTCTGAGTGCTTCTACTTGAAGTACGATGTCTGCCTCTTCGTGGAAGATGTTGAAGTATTCTTTCACTACCACTTTTGGAGCGTCTGGTGTATTAATCGAAGAATTGGCAGCAATAAGATTTTTATCCAGTGCAAACTTTTTAATTTGATGGATCAGACGGTCTTTATTATTATTAATTAGTTCTTTCGAAGCATCGAGTATCAATTGTGTAGAACGGTAATTCTCTTTCAAAACAATTACTTCGATTTTATTTTCATAACGCTGATACAATTCCACGATATTGCTTAAGCGTGCACCTTGGAATTCATAAATACTTTGATCGTCATCGCCTACTACAAATAGGTTTGCGTCTTCGCCCCAATAGTCGGTTAGCATATCTAAAATTTCCTTTTGCGAACCGCTTGTATCCTGGAACTCGTCCACGAGTATGTATTGAAAACGTTCTTGATATTCAAGGCGCAAAATTTCATTTTCTTTAAAGGCTCTTATGACCCACAAAATCATATCATCGAAGTCGTAACGATTTTCACGGAGCATGATGGCTTGAAAAGTTGGAAACAATTCAACGGCAGCACTGAGCATGTTCATCTTCTCAATCTCCGCATCAATTAGTTTTTGCTTCGGATCTCCGGCTTTAAATCCGTTCCAATTCTTCTTATAAAAGAAACCATCTGTTTCTGGTAAATTGACAATATAGTCTTGAATATAGGTTTGCAACGTTGGGACACTCAAATCTTCTTTTTTCATGAGTGCGAAAAGCGATTTTAGTTTTTTTACTTCGGAGTAAAAATCGCCACGTAGTTTACGCAGTATATGCCCTTCTGGTAAATTATCCAGTAATTCTTGGTAGAAGAGGGCAGTCTCTAGGTCTGAAACTGGTTCTGACTCGCGTTTGGTAAAGTATTCAGGATGGTGTTGAATGACCTCATTACAAAATGCGTGAAAGGTATAAATGTTCACTTTGTGTGCAGCGGCGCCGATGAACGAAGCTAGTCGCTTACGCATGGCAATTGCTCCGGCATCTGTATACGTTAAGCACAAGATGTTTTGTGCTTGCACATCTACGCCTGCAGATAGGATTTTAGCGATACGCGCTGCAAGAATCTGTGTTTTCCCGGTACCCGGACCTGCGATTACTAGCACGGGTCCTTCAATTGTATCAACAGCTTTCTTTTGTTGTGTATTGAGTTTTTGATATTCCTTCTCGAATTGAATTTCCAGCTCTTTCTTGTCTTGATTATTTATAAGCATACTAATTATTTTAATTGTGGTTGAAATTGACGAAATTTGACGTATCTACGCAAATTTTAATAAAATTAGTCATGGAATTTTTCTTTTTTAAGCATGAGGTCAAATTTGTTTTTCGTCAGAAAGCGGAGCGCATTGCTTGGCTCGCGAAAGTCTTGAAGAAGGAACAAAGAAAACTAGGGACTTTGAATTTTATTTTCACAAATGATGAAAATATCCTTCAAATCAATAAAGATTTTTTGAGTCATGACTATTATACCGACATTATTACCTTTCCTATGGAAATTCCAGGTGTTCCTGACGGAGGCGAGATTTATATTAGTATTGATCGTGTAGCGGATAATGCCCAACAAATGGGCGTTTCATTTAATGATGAATTAGATCGCGTCTTGGTGCACGGCGTTTTGCATTTATGTGGCTATAAAGACAAAACAAAAGCTCAGGAGAAAGAGATGCGCGCAATGGAGGAAAAATACTTGTTGATCCGCAAGCATTAAATTACTTAAATCGGAAGGTCCTGAGCATTTTAGTCAAGTCTTCGTAAATATATTGCGTAACAGGCGCGAGTGAATCCGCATTTGGTTCGCAATTAAAGTATAAAGCACCTCTGATAAAGTGTTTGGAGCTATCTGTCAAAAAGAATTGATAAGAACTTGCCGCATCGCCACTTACTTTAAACAGCTGTCCTCCGATAGAAGGGGTAGGGTGTAAATTTGCTTTATCAATTGCTTCCGCCTTTACTGTGTGCTTGAAGGAAAGCATATAAGCATCTTCCAGAAGTGAATTGAATGTGTTTCCAGCATTAATTTCCTTATAACTAATGTGTATTACCGCATCTAATTCTGGATAGAACACATTGATCCAATATGGGTTTTCAGGTCGTTCGCCGAAGAAGTTCGTGTCGGGAACAATCATTGCGGCTGAATTGTATTCAAACGTATAAGGTAAATTATTTTTCATGGCAACAAAGCGTCTTTCAGGGTAATGTACCTTTGGATAAGCCTTTGGACGAGGTGTATAGGACTCTTCACAAGAGTGAAGGGTGAATGAAAAAATGCTAAGTAAAAGTATAAATAGGATTGCCAGGAATCTCATACCTCAAAAGTAGCATCCTTTTTTACTTGAGCCAAATTATTCTATAAAACTATGAATGGTTGCATATAAGAAGCAACTTGGTTACATTTGTAAGAACCCAAAAAAAATTATCCTTTATGAAAGGAATTATACTTGCTGGTGGCTCTGGTACGCGCTTGCATCCTATTACCTATGCGATTTCAAAACAAATCATGCCTATTTATGATAAGCCAATGATTTATTATCCTTTGAGCGTATTAATGATGGCTGGTATCAAGGAGATTTTAATTATTTCTACGCCACATGATTTGCCTCATTTTCGTCGTTTGTTAGGTGACGGAAAGCAATTGGGTTGCCGTTTTGAATATGCAGAACAAGCAGTACCAAACGGTTTAGCACAAGCATTTGTGATTGGTAAAGAGTTTATCGGTAATGATAAGGTGGCTTTAGTATTAGGGGATAATATTTTTTACGGAGCGGGATTAGGTCAGCTTCTTGAAAGTTGTAATAACCCCGATGGAGGTTATGTCTTTGCGTATCACGTATCTGATCCGGAGCGTTATGGTGTCGTGGATTTCGATGAAAAGAATAATGTCTTAAGTATTGAAGAGAAGCCTGCGAAGCCGAAATCAAATTATGCGGTACCCGGTTTATATTTCTACGATAATGATGTCGTTGAAATTGCAGAAAAATTAGAACCTTCCCCACGTGGCGAATATGAAATCACGGATGTAAATAAAGAATACTTACGTCGTGGTAAGTTAAAGGTGGCTATTTTGAATAGAGGTACAGCTTGGTTAGATACCGGTACTTTTGATTCATTAATGCAGGCGTCTCAATTCGTTCAAGTAATCGAGCAACGTCAGGGATTAAAGGTAGGCTGTATCGAAGAGATTGCTTATCGTAAAGGATTTATTTCTAAAGAAGAATTAATTGAAATTGCAAAGCCATTGGTGAAGAGCGGTTATGGTGAATATTTAATGCAATTAGTAAAATAGTTAATATGCGTATAGCACTTTATGGTAGATTGGTAAAAGAAACGGATAAGTCATTCTATCAACGTTTGTTTCATTTTTTAAATGGCAAACAAGTGGAGCTATATGTTTATGATCAATTTCTGCATGCGCTGAAAGGAGCCTCTATCGATGTTGCTGATTCGAAGTCTTTTCATTCAAATCAAGACTTGTTAGCTGCGCAAACGGATTTGTTATTTAGCTTGGGTGGTGATGGAACTTTGTTAGATACTTTGGCGCTTGTTCGTGATACTTCCATCCCTGTGCTTGGAATTAATGCAGGCCGATTAGGCTTTCTAGCAGGTGTAGGTAGGGAAGATTTAGAGCAAGCCTTAACAGAAGTATTAAACGGTCAGTATAGTTTAGACAAAAGAGCTTTGTTGGAATTCGACTCCGATCAAACCTATTTCGGGGATCAGCCTTTTGCTTTAAATGAATTCACGATTCATAAAAAAGACGCTTCCTCAATGATAACCATTCATACCTTTTTGAATGGTGAATTATTAGCATCTTATTGGGCCGATGGCTTGATTGTTTGTACGCCAACAGGTAGTACCGCATATAGTTTAAGTTGTGGAGGACCGATTCTAGTTCCTACTTCTGATAATTTTGTCATTACGCCGGTGGCGCCACATAATTTGAATATCCGACCGATTGTAGTTCCAGGCAATTCAATTATCACTTTTGAAGTAGAAGGTCGTAATGATCAAATCTTGTGTACCCTAGATGCTCGTGTAGCAACCGTAGCCATGCAGGTTCCGCTCGCGATACGTAAAGCGCAACATACCATTAGTTTGGTGCGTTTACATGAAACACACTTCCTACAAACGATGCGTAATAAGTTGAATTGGGGACGAGACGAAAGAAACTAAGCCAATCGCGTTAGTCGAGTTTATCAGACTTGATTTTCTTTAATAATATTTTTAATGCTTGATCGTCTTTCGCTTCCGGAAGATATTCCCAAAGTACTTTCATAGAATTAGATTGCTCCGCATACGCAATTTCCATTTCTAGTTCAGCCGCTTTAGGTTGATTATCCATGTACTGTATCAATGCATTTGCCCAACGCCATTCTGGGAGATTGCCCATTGCGTTACGAGCCATTTCAACAGCGTCGGAGGCTTCTTGCATTTGATTTTGATGTAAGCATGCAGAGATTAATCCAATCCACCAATTTTTCTTTTTGGTTTGATGGGTTAATAGTTCTAAAAACAATCGCTGTGCTTCGCCAAATTGCTCTGCCTTCAAAAGCGCTTTGGCAAGCTTTGCTTTATAAGGTAAATAATCTTCATTGATCTTTACTGCTGAGCGATAATAAGGAATAGATTTCTGCCACTCCTTCGTTTTAGCGTATAACTCGCCCAGTTGCAAGTATCCTTCTGCAAAATTCTTATTGATCTGTGTGCTGCGTAAGTAAAAACCTTTCGCTTTGTTGAAGTCTTTTAGCTTTTCATAACAAAACCCGATATTATAGTATAAATAGGGGTCGGGGATATGTAAGTTCTGAACTTTTAGAAGATACTCTAATGCTTCTTGGAAACGTTTTAAGAGAATTAAAATTTCTCCGGCATCTCTATAAGCGGTATCAATTCCGTCGTTGATAGCAAGGGCGTATTCGCAACAGTCTAATGCTTTTTCATAAAGACTGACACCACAGTATGCTTGTGAAAGATTCATCCAAGCGGTATAGCTAAAAGGGTTTTCAGCTAAAAATGCTTTATGAAATTCGATGCTTTCTTCGTAATTGCCTGTCACATCAACTAAATACCACAATCTGTTTAAGGCAAATTCATTGTTTGGATTTATTTCGATTGCTTTTTTCAAATATTCAAAAGCTTCCTGGGTATGTTCCCATTCGAAATAAATATCTGCGATTTCCATGTAGTAATTATCCGCATCTTCCGCTACGTAAGGTAAACCTTCTTTGAGCTCATCCACCGCATCTTGATATTTGTTTTGTAACATCAAGACATCACTTCTTAAAAGACGGATATTGGTATCAGTAGGGGCAAGTGAAGCTGCTTTATCTAATAGCTTCAAGGCTGCGTCATATTTCCCTAAATCGGTTAATAACTGCGCTTTCTTCATTAACAGTTCTGACGAAAAAGGGTATAGCTCGATAGCGTAATCCACGACTTCCATCGCTTTATCGCCTTCGTCCGCTAAATCATAATGCTCGATTATTTGCACCAATAATTCTTGGTCGAAGAAATAACGCTTATTACGGCGTAACATCTCTTCATAGCGCTCAATCGCAGCTTTGATTTCCGTTTCCTTTTGTTTGTCGTCTGAATAGTCGTCTGTCATCCCAAAGATTTCTAACTACAAGTTACGGGGAAAACTTCTTTTTCTCTTAAAATGATATCCACAAATTAGGAATATTACCTTTGTTGCTCAATAGAATAACGCTTCCTTAACATGGACGAGAAAATTTATTTCGCAAGGCATTATCAATTAGCTGAATTTGGCGAGCAAAAACAAAATATGCTCCGTCAGGCAAAGGTGTTGGTGATTGGTGCTGG
>JAPJNH010000051.1 GCA_026461075.1 Chitinophagales bacterium | reverse complement strand
GGCTTTGGTGCAGACCTTGGATTTGTATATGAGTACCGTCCGAATCGTCGTTATTACTATACCATGGATTGTGATAAAAAACGTAATCCTGAAGTGAATAAGTATAAATTTAAAGTGGCGGCTTCTGTGAATGATATTGGGCATATTACCTATGACAATCCTGAAGTTAAGTCGTTCAATATGAAAGTGGGTAAAGCCCAAAATGGCGTAAAAGACACTTTGTATTGGGGACAATTGGACCGATTTAAAGCAGGTAGTTCAACGCAAATTGCAGAGCAAATTAACGCCGCAATGGGAGGTGTAACACCTACTAGTACCGTATACAAAATGCGTTTGCCAATGACTTTGAATTTGTTGTTCGACTATCAAATTCAAAAGCATGTTTACTTAAACGTTTACTACCAACAGTCATTGCGTAAACCATTAACAGATGGTTACAAAACGCCAAGTTATCTTGCCTTGACTCCTCGCTACGAAACACGTTGGGTGGAATTAGCGCTACCGGTAGTTGTTAATCCGCTTTACAGAACTGCTACGGTAGGTTTAGCAGCGCGTCTAGGACCTTGTTATATCGGAACGAATAATTTAGGCGCCTTTACATCTATTGGACAAATTCATGGATTAGATGTGTATTTCGGAGCGTGTATCGACATTGCTAAGAAAATTCCAAAAGATAAAGACGGAGATAAAGTAAGTGATCGTCACGATAAGTGTAAGGCTGAAAAAGGTGATTGCTTATTTGAAGGTTGCCCGGATCGTGATAAAGATAGCATTCCGGATAACGTTGATAAATGCCCAGATGTTTATGGCGTTTATTATTTCAGCGGTTGTCCTGATACCGACGGAGATCATGTGGTGGATTCCTTGGATAAATGTCCTGAAACAGCTGGCTTAATTAAATTAGAAGGCTGTCCTGATCAAGACGGTGATAATGTACCTGATAAGGACGATAAATGTCCTGAAAAGAAAGGTGATAAAAAAGCGAATGGCTGTCCTGACTCTGACCGTGACGGATTATATGACGATACGGATAAATGTCCTGATCAAGCAGGTTTGAAAGAATTTGAAGGCTGTCCGGATAAAGACAAAGACGGTGTTCAAGACAGTGAAGATGCTTGTCCGGATAAGGCAGGTGAAAAATCTTTGAAAGGCTGTCCAGATAAAGACAAAGACGGAATCCCTGACGGAGAAGATAAATGTCCAAATCAACGTGGCGTTGCTTCTAATGGAGGCTGTCCAGAAAAGAAAATACCAGAAGCAGAACAGGCTGTATTGTCTGCTGCCTTTGATAATTTGTTGTTCGCTACCGATAAAGCAATTATCGATACAACTTCATACGCTTCATTAGACACCTTGGCAAACTTAATGATGAAGAAGACTAAGTATCGCTTATTGCTTGCTGGTTATACTGATGATAAAGGAAATGCGGCACACAATAAGAAGTTGAGCGATGATCGTGCAAAAGCAGTGAAAGCTTATCTCGTAACGAAAGGTGTAGCTGAAGATCGTATCACCGCAATTGGTTATGGTCCGGAAAGTCCTGTAGCAGACAATAGCACAGAAGAAGGACGTAAGAAAAATCGTCGTGTTGAATTTGAGATTATCAAATAAGAGCAAATAGAATCAAAAAAAATCCCCTCCAACGAGGGGATTTTTTTTATTTAGTGCAACAAGAATTTTTTGGGTAATCTTAGGTAGGCGTAGTGTAAGGCAATTGCCCAAAATGCGCCTATTATAAAGCCGCCTAACACATCAACAGGGTAATGCAAACCAACGATGATCTGTGAAAATCCGACAAGAAAACCCCATCCTAAAAAGAGATTAGCTTTCTTTCCCCAATAGGGCTGAAGTAATAAGGCTAAGAAAACGGATGCAGCCATATTGGTAGCAGCATGACTAGAAGTAAAACTAAAACCGCCTCCGCAATCTACTAAGGCGTGCCAATTTTTATTCGTCCATAAAATATCCTGACAAGGTCTTAAGCGATGAAACAGTGGTTTGAAAACACGACTGCTCGTAAGATCTGCAAAACCCATAGCACCGCCCAAAAAGGCAATCGCAGGTAGGGCCTTTTGTTTGAAACGTAATAATAATCCTACCGCAAGGCCTCCATAAGCCCATTTTAAATGAATAGGATCGCGTAGAAAAATAAATACCTGATCCAATCCGATTCCTCTGACATGGTTTTGTAACCATTGAAAACAAGCGTAATCTATTTCCTTAATTATTTCAAGCATTAGAAGAAGTAAGGATTTATTTGTTTTCGCTTGGAAAGCTTCATGTCGTTCAGCATCGATGCTTTCACATTTAAATCGATACTATAGAAATGTCCTGGAGAGACATTAATACGCAATACCCAACAGTGAATATCTCTAGTGATATTAATATTGGTATAACCCATCGAATGTGTTCTGAAATTATAACCAGGCTCTAAGCCAATGCGCCAATTACTGGTTGGTGAAATATGAAAGCTACCACTTATACTTTGTGTGAATAGGGTGGTATCGCGATAGTTAATGATAGTCGGCTGTACCGTAAGGATGTAATAAGCAGAAATATCGAAAGGGACACTGATTCCATCCCAAATTGCGTCGTTGTTAGCAGCATTAGCACCTACAACAGGACCTCCTTTTGATTTACTGGAGTAAGACGAACCAACCGCCAAGTTAATATTATGTAGTTTGCCCAATTTGCCATCGGTTAATATTGCTAGCTGATCTACGCGACGACGATTTTCATAATGATAAGGGTCAAAACCTACGTTTAAAACGATATTCACTTTTTGAAATAAAGTGGTGTTGCCTGAAATGTTTACATTCGACCAGCGGAAGGAATCTGCGGCCATATTGTAGGCAGTGCTGATATTGAAACTCCGTAAGAGATTTAGTTTCTGGGTATGACTGATGGAGTCTTTTTTTGAATAGACTTTCACATCTAAATCATTATTCAAGCTTAAAGCAATGGCTCCATATTTACCAGGTGTCGGAGCGCCCCCAATTAAGCTACCATCAAAGATTGAATACAAGCTGCGATAGCCATTGGAGTTGGTATTGGTATAACGCCAATAGTCGTATTTCGCCTGCCCATAATCCGGATGATATATTAATGAAGCACTCGGGGTTAGAATGTGTCGAATAGCCTTAAGCTTGCCTTTTTTGAATTGCTTAATGCCATAGATACGTGTATTTGCAGTTAAGCTAACATTCCAATCTCGCTGGGTCTTATAGCCATTTACTTTGTTTCTTACAATTGCATCTAAAGAGTCGTATTCCCAATTACTCGTTCTGCTATACCAACGTTCTGTATAATTGAAGTTCGGACTGATATTGATATATTTCAAAACATTGAATGAAGCGGAAACAGGTATTTGATGAATCATTCCATTATCGAAATCATTGAAACCTACGATTCCATTAAGTAATAAAGTGTCGTATGTTTTTAAATGATTCAACATGCGTGTATTGTAAGAAATACCGATGCTTTCATACCAACGTTTCGCTCCGCTAGCTTTTTTGCGTGCAAAAGGAAACTGGCGATTCATGGAAAAACTAAAAGAAGGTAAGTCGAAGTTCATTTCCCTCGTACGGTTGTTTTGCGAATGCGTCGCACTCAAACTCATATTGAAAGGCTTGCCAGGGAATAAGCGTTGATAGGATACAGAAGATTGATAAGTATTAGTTAGGAAGTCGTTGACCTCATAACTATTGTTACGATCAAATCGGCTGCTCCCCATTTGTACCGAAGCGCTGAATAGATAATTCGGGTTGGCGCGGTTATCTTGCACATGATTCCAAAGGATTTTAAAGTCTTTTAATTTTCTAAAAGAGCTTTCTTGTGGGTCTCCCAAGCGCGTTTGGCTATAACTCAAAGCAAGATTACCTTTGAATTTATACAGGTAATTATAATTGCTGTTTAATTGTACGCCATAACTGCCTAACGAATAAATATCTCCCGTAAGCGCCATATCATGATGACGACCAAGGGCGAAATAGTAGCCACCATGACGAAGGAAAAAACCTTTGGCAAGGTCTTGTCCGGGTGCTGGTAAAATCAATCCCGAGCTCTGTTCTTTTGAAATAGGAAAAATCGCAAAAGGTAATACTAAAGGAGTGGGGATATTGGAAATGACTAAATGGGTAGGACCTGCTACAATCAATTTGTTGGGAACAACCTTCATCTTGGAGGCTTCAAACCCGAAATGCGGATGCGGCGCATCACAAGTGGTATAAACAGCTTTTTTACTGAAATAGGAAGAGTCGTCAATTCGTTTTACTTCAGAGCTGTGAATAATACCTTGATCTTCTTTGGATAGGAGTTCGTAAATCTTTCCTTTTTTTGTTTCGTAGTTATAAAGCATACGACGCGCTTCCATGGTCTGTCCATCTTGCGTAAAGTGCGGACGTCCGACAGCGGTTCCATTACTGTCTAATTCTTGGTCGGCACTCAAAACATGTTCTTGCCAATTAATTCCAATTTTAAATGCCTTTAATTGTAATTCTTTATAATCAATGGAAGCTTCGTTCCAAAGGTAGATCTGGTTACTGCTTACATCGAATAGCATACTGTCTGTAGCCTTGTAGACAATGCTGGTATCAGGTGCGTCCTTGGAATAGCTAATGGGTGTAGTGATGAGGGTGCTATCCTTCAACATTTTTCTACTATCCTGTTGTGCAAAGCCGAATTGGATGCTCAAAGAAATTATAATTGTTAATATGGAAATAAATCGTTGCAACAATCGCGGAGCTTTACGTATATTTATAGGGTAGTTTTCTAGAAATCCGTGTAAAAATAAGCGTTTAGTAGCAGTGTATTATGAAAAGCAGTGCATCATCTATTGTTAATTGTTTCAAAATAGGACTCTCTTTGTTCTTGTTAGTGGCATTTAGTGCTGTAATAGCACAACCTGCCGCCACACAAAGTAAGTATAAAATTAAGACAGTTTTTATTGATCCGGGCCATGGAGGTACCGATCCTGGTTGTCATGGGGTTTATTCTAAGGAAGCCGATGTTGCCTTAAAGATTTCTATGATGGTAGGTAAGTATATCAATATGAACTACCCAGATGTGAAAGTGGTATTTGCTCGTACTACCGATCAGTTCGTTGATTTGTACGAGCGTGCGGTTATGGCAAATAAAGCGAATGCTGATTTGTTTATCTGTATTCACTGTAACGCAAGCACGAATCACTCAGCCTATGGAACTGAAACCTATACGATGGGATTACACCGTACAGACGATAACTTCCAAGTAGCGAAACGTGAGAATGCGGTTATCCTAATGGAAAATGATTATCAATCGCATTATGAAGGCTTTGATCCAAACGATCCTGCTTCCTATATCATGTTTAGTATGTTACAAAATGCTAACCTGGATCAGAGTGTAAATATCGCTTCAAAGATTCAAGATCAGTTTGAAGACTACGGTCGATTTAACCGCGGAGTTAACCAGGCCGGTTTTGCCGTATTGGTGCATACTTCAATGCCATCCATATTGGTGGAAACGGGTTTTTTAACGAACCCAACGGAGGAGAAATTTATGACTTCCGATTCTGGATTAACGATTCTATCTGCTTGTATTTATAATGGCTTTGCTGAATATAAAGTCGAAATGGAGAAGTTGAAGGGTGTGGCTAAGTTGGTAAAACCGAAGTTTAATACTTTAGAAGATAATGCTGTAAATAATAAGAGCACCATTAGCACTAATGTGAATAATGAGCCCACAGTCACAAATGATTCTGCTCCTGAAAAACCATTAAATAATCCTGCCCCAAAGGCTCCTGATTTTTATTCGGTCCAGTTTTATGTTTCTCCAACACCTTTAAATTTGGATGATTCAAGACTTAAAAACGTTGGAAAGTTTACGATTGAACAAGACGGACAAGGGCGTTATCATTATATGTCTGAAAAATTGCCAGACTCTATGTCGGCTTTGAAAACGCAGAATGAGTTTAGAAAGCTTGGCTTTGCAGACGCATTCATGGTTCTTTATAAAGAAGGAAAACGTCAGCCTACTGGGAACGTTGGAGATTATTAAGCTGAATTTTACGCATGTCAATTACCGTTCAAAAACTTAGTAAAGAGTATCAAACGCAGAAGGCGGTTGATGCTATTGATTTCTCTATTCAGCCTGGTGAAATTGTAGGCTTTCTCGGACCAAACGGTGCAGGAAAAAGTACTACGATGAAAATGTTGACAGGTTTCATTCCTCCAAGTAGTGGAATGGCGACGGTTTGCAATTTCGACATTCAAAAGGATACAGAACAGGTTAAAAAGAATATCGGCTATTTGCCTGAGCATAACCCACTTTACGTCGATATGTATGTCAAGGAATACTTAGCTTTCGTGGCTGGTGTTTATCAAGTGAAAGAGGTGGCAAAGCGCGTACAAGAAATGATCGCCTTGACTGGATTAGATAAAGAACAAGGGAAATTGATTCGTCAATTGTCAAAGGGCTACAGACAGCGTGTAGGACTTGCGGCAGCAATGATTCATGATCCAAAAGTTTTGATTCTTGACGAACCTACCACAGGTTTGGACCCAAACCAGATAGTTGAAATACGCAATGTGATTAAGCAAATAGGAAAGGACAAAACCGTCTTATTGTCTTCGCACATTATGCAAGAGGTGCAAGCTATTTGTAGTCGCGTGATTATTATTCATCAAGGTAAATTAGTATTAGATTCTCCTATTGAAGATTTGAAAAAACGTGCCGGAGATGGTTTTGTGTATTTGATTGAATTGGAAACGGAGATTGCTAACGAGGCGTGGAAGGAAATTGGTGGTGTTAAAAAAGTAGAACAGCAAGGCGCCTTACAATGGCGTATCAGCGCGGATAAAGATATCAGAAATGTAATCTTACAGAAAACAGTTCAGATGAATTGGGGGCTGAAAGGTTTACAAGAAGAAAAGCAATCATTGGAAGCGATCTTCCAACAACTAACGCAAGCAAAGAATTAATTTTTATGAAATACAACGCAATCGACCCGAAGTTATTTATTGAAAACAGAAAGCGTTTTGTGGCGCAAATGGCTCCCAACGCATTAGCTATATTTCACTCTAATGATTTAATGCCGCGCAATGCGGATGCTACGCATTTGTGGCGTCAGAATAGCGATCTTTTCTATTTGACAGGCATTGATCAGGAGGAATCTGTTTTATTGTTGTTTCCAGAATGTGCCATTGATAATCGTAAGGAGGTTTTGTTCGTAAAACGTACCAACGAAGAGATTGCTATTTGGGAAGGGCATAAGTATACGATTGAAGAAGCTCGTGCAACGAGTGGTATTCAAAATGTGTTTTGGTTGGATCAAATGCCGGCGATTTTAAATTTATTGATGCGTCATGCGGATTGTGTGTACATGAATACTAATGAGAATGATCGTTATGTGCATGAAGTAGAAGACCGCAACTTGCGCAACGTATTCTCCATGCAGCAAGCATATCCATTACACACGTATAAGCGCAGTGCTCCGATCATGGCTAAGTTGCGTGAGATTAAGTCCGCTACGGAAGTTGCTTTATTGCAAACCGCTATTGATATCACTGAAAAATCATTCCGTCGTATCGCGCAATTCATCAAACCAGGTGTTTGGGAATATGAAATTGAAGCAGAAATCATTCATGAATTTTTACGTAACCGCGCTACAGGATTTGCTTTCGAGCCAATCTTAGCAAGTGGTGCGAATTCGTGTGTTTTGCATTACAATAAGAATAACGAGCAGACGAAAGCAGGCGACATTATCTTATTGGATTATGGCGCAGAATATGGTATGTATAATGCCGACATGACACGTGTATTGCCTGTGAGTGGTACTTTCACGCCTCGTCAGAAGGAAGTATATCAAGCTGTTTTGAATATTCAAAAGGCTGCTACTAAAATGTTGGTGGTAGGTAATGAAAGACAACCATATGAACGCGAAGTAGGGAAAGTTGCTACCGAAGAGTTAATCAAACTTGGTTTGCTAACGAAGGAAGCGGTCGCCAAACAAGATCCTAATGCGCCTTTATATAAGAAGTATTTCATGCACGGCACCTCTCACTTTTTAGGTTTGGATGTGCACGATATCGGAAATTACTATGGCAATAAATTCGCTGCTGGCATGGTCTTTACCTGCGAGCCAGGAATTTATATCAGAGAAGAGAATATCGGTATTCGTTTAGAAAACGATATTCTCATCACTGATACAGGTAATATCGACCTTATGGCGAATATTCCTATTGAAATCGCCGATGTGGAGGATTTGATGCGCTCAGGATCTTAATCGCTTTTGCTGTTCAAGCCAAGATAAATCCGCGGCGCGCAACTGCCACTGTTTGCTGTCATCCCAATGATAGTTGAAGTGTGCGTTATAACGTGTTATCAAGGAACTTCCGTATTGATGCATGAAAGAAATAGTGCAATTAATCTGCGCCTCCTTTCGACCCCAGTTTACATAGACCTGCTCTATTTCTATGCCACACCATTTTATGGATAGTGGTTCGAGCATGTCTTGAAAAAATGTGAGTCGTTCGCTTGCACTACTTCTTTCTCCATTGATATAAACATTTGCGGGCACCGTTTCCGGTTCGAGTTGATCTTTGATGTTTAAGGTCCAACATTTAATTAGCATCTTACATTCTTCTTTCAAGGTCTCTACGTGGTTGGGGAAAATCTTTTCATAGCAAATAGTCATCTTTTCCCCATTTAGTACGTCTGCCGTGATGGGCTGAAACAGGACGTATTCGCTGATGAAACGATATTTTAAGGAAGGTGGATAGGCGTATTTAAATACGACTTCCAAACCGATGATTTGAAAGAGTCGTTTCATGCGTGTGAGTATCGATAAGATGGAGGAGTTGCTTAAACTGTCCCATGCCGGTAATACCGGAGCGCCGAGTAATTCGAACGGAGTATTCCCTTCGATATGGGCAAAATTTACGCGATGTGCTTGCGCGCTCATACTTTGTAAGGTGTCTGGCCAAAATGGCGTGGCTGGATCTAAGATTGAATCGTTCATAATCGTGGTTTTGAAATATAACGAAGGTCGCTGCGTAGATATTGCAGTCTAAATGTTTGTATTCGTTTGTAAGTGTTTCTAAACGGATATTTTATTGACATTTTTGGCCGCCATTTCGTAAATTCGTAGACCTAAAAAACAGAACAGAGATGCAGTTTGCTCACCTCCATTGTCATACCCAATTTTCCCTTCTAGACGGCGCTAGCAGTATTCCTAATATGCTAGACAAAGCCGTTGCCGACAATATGATGGCAGCTGCGATTACCGATCACGGTAATATGTTCGGGGTTTTTAAATTTGTGGCCGAAGCCAATAAGCGAAATATCAAGCCGATCGTAGGCTGTGAATTTTATTTAGTAGAAGATCGTTTCAAAAAGTCTTTCACCAAAGAGGCGGGAGATAATCGTTATCATCAATTATTATTAGCCAAAGATCAAGCTGGCTATCAAAACTTAGCAAAGCTTTGTTCGCTCGGTTTTATGGAAGGGCTTTATTCTAAATATCCACGTATTGATAAGCGTTTGGTAGAGCAGTATCATGAAGGATTGATTGCAACCACTTGCTGTTTAGGCGCACGTGTCCCTCAGCTAATTTTAACCCAAGGTGAAGAGGCTGCAGAAAAAGAATTTAAGTGGTGGTTGGATTTGTTTGGCGAAGATTATTATATCGAATTACAACGTCATAACCTACCTGAACAAGAAAAGGTAAACGCAGTATTGATGCGTTTTGCTAAAAAGTATCAGGTGAAAATGATTGCTTCTAACGATTCGCATTATGTGCAGCAATCAGATTCAAATGCCCATGATATCTTGCTTTGTATCAATACAGGCGCAAAACAAAGTCAGACGAAAGGTGATGAAAAAGGACAGCGTTTCGCATTTCCCAATGATGAGTTTTATTTCAAGTCGACCCAGGAAATGTCAACGCTCTTCGCAGATGTTCCTGAAGCGATAGATAATACGATGGAGATCGTGAGTAAAGTTACGCCTCCGAAATTACAACGTGATATTTTACTACCGAACTTTCCAATACCTGCTCCCTTCTCTAATGCAGATGAATATCTTCGTCATTTAACGTTTGAAGGTGCACGTAAGCGGTATAAAATATTGACGCCAGAAGTTGAAGAACGATTAAACTTCGAGTTAGAAATCATTATTAAGATGGGCTTCAGTGGCTACTTCTTAATTGTAAGTGATTTCATTCGTAAAGGGAAAGAGATAGGCGTAATGATTGGACCAGGACGTGGTTCTGCCGCGGGTTCTGCCGTCGCCTATTGTATAGATATTACGAATATTGATCCAATTAAATACAATTTGCTTTTTGAACGTTTCTTGAATCCAGAACGTGTGAGCATGCCCGATATCGATACGGACTTCGATGAAGAAGGCCGTCAAAAGGTTATCGATTATGTGGTGGAAGCCTATGGCAAAAATCAAGTAGCGCAAATCATTACCTATGGTACGATGGCTGCTAAAATGGCGATTAACGACGTGACACGTGTAGTGATGGATGAAGTAACGCCAGAAATAAAAGCCTTGCCTAAATTAATCCCAGATACACCTGGAATAAGCTTGCAGAAAGCGATTTCGGAGTCGAAGGAGTTGCAAGAGATTATGCGTAGTGGCGATCAGCGTGCGGAGATTTTGAAGCAAGCGATGGTATTAGAAGGTTCGGTTAGAAACGTCGGAACACACGCTTCGGCAGTTATTATCGCACCGGATGATATCACCAAATATATACCGGTAGCGGTTGCGAAAGACAGTGATCTTTTGGTAACGCAGTTCGATGGTAAAGTAATCGAATCTGCAGGTATGTTGAAGATGGACTTCTTGGGTCTAACCAACTTGAACAACATTCAAGATACCTTGCGCATGTTGGCTGCGAAAGGAATTGAGATTGATCTCGATGAAATTCCTTTGGAGGATGATAAAACCTTCGAGCTTTTTCAGCGTGGCGAAACTGTCGCAGTATTTCAGTTTGAGAGTGCGGGGATGCAGAAATATTTGAAGGAATTAAAACCGACGAATATTGAAGATCTCATTGCCATGAACGCCTTGTATCGTCCGGGCCCAATGGATTATATCCCTTTATTCGTTGCACGTAAGCACGGACGTGAGGTGATTGAATATCCGCATCCAGCTTTGGAAGAGCTATTGAAACCGACCTATGGTATCATGGTGTATCAAGAGCAGATTATGTTGACGGCACAGATCATGGCCGGTTATTCTCTTGGCGGCGCCGACTTGCTTCGTCGTGCCATGGGAAAGAAGGACGCCAATCAAATGGCGAAGGAGCGTGATAAATTTGTGAAGGGAGCAGCAGAGGTACATCAATTGTCAGAAAAGAAGGCGAATGAAATCTTCGATACCATGGAGAAGTTTGCCGCCTATGGTTTCAATCGAAGTCATGCTGCAGCCTACTCTGTATTAGCCTACAAAACAGCCTATTTAAAGGCAAATTATCCTGCCGAATATATGGCTTCGGTAATGACGCGTAAGTCGGGAGATGTTTCTGTTATAAGCTTTTTATCGGAAGAGTGTCGTAGAATGGGTATAGAAGTACTAGGACCGAATGTGAATGAAAGTGATAAGATGTTTACCGTAAACAGTAAGGGAAATATTCGTTTTTCTCTTTCTGCGATTAAAGGTTTTGGAGAAGCGGCCGCTGACGATATTATCAAAGAACGCAAGCAGAATGGTGATTTCAAAGATTTCTTTGATATGATGCAGCGCGTAAACTTGCGTAGCGTCAACAAGCGCGCGATTGAGGCATTGGCCTATGCTGGTGCATTAGATGATTTTAATGGCGGTAATAGAGCGCAATATTTTTATCCGGTTAAAGAAGGTATGATTTTTATTGAGCAAGTTGCTAAGTGGGCTGCTATGCTTGGTGATCGTAAAGCCTCTGCTGTAGGCTCTTTATTTGGCTCTGTCGCTGAAGATAAAACGATTCCACAACCTACTTTCCCGAAGTGCGATCCTTGGTCGAATATAGAACAGCTACGTCATGAGGAAGCGGTGACAGGATTCTTTTTGAGTGGGCATCCGCTTGATAATTATAAGCGAGAGCTGCAATCGTTTACCAATACGAATGTAGAGCGCTTGTCGATGATGAGAGATAGAGAGGTGGTTTTGGGAGGTATGATTACGAAGCCGGAAATTCGATTGGATAAGAACGGTAATAAATATGCGCGTTTCAAACTGCAAGACTTCTCTGCAACCTTAGAGATGATGCTGTTCTCGGAGAATTATTTGAAGGCACAAAATTATATTGAAGAAGGGAAGTTGGTATTAATTCGTGGGAATTATCAACCACGTTGGAAGAATTCGGAAGATTACGATTTGAAGATTCGTACGATTAGTTTGCTGTCAGAATTGCGTGAAAATGAAACGAAGGCATTAGATATGATTATATCGACTAGCAATGCTACGGCAGAAAATGCGGAACGTTTGAAGGTGATCTGCGAAGCTAATCCAGGACGATGTTTGTTAGGAATCACCGTTTTTGATGAGCAAGATCAAACATCGGTTCGACTCGTTGCTAAGCAATTTAAAATTTCACCTGCAGAAGAAGTACTGAAGCAGTTAGAGTTTTATGCAGCCGCTCCGTTGAAGTTGAAATAATTATTTTAATTCTTTTGCTTTCTCGAGCAACCAGCCTTTGTCGGCGACGTTTTTAGCTTCTTCTAACTGCGCCAATAATTGTTTGTGCTTGATTTTATTGTTCGCTTTTAATAATTGCTTGACGAAGCGGATGAAGCGCAGGTAAATCGTTTTGTATTGTTGTGAAATGCTCTTTTTTCGGCGCAATAAGATGCTGAAACTATCCAATAAGGCATCTAGTGATTCATATTCTTTGATTTCATAGAAGGTCTTGATGAGCGTTACTTTCGCATCTAACATGTAGAAGATATCGTTGTATTCAACGGCTTGTAATAAGGTAAGTACCGCGTCGTATTTTTTCTGGAAGAAATTAACCCTTGCCATATTGAAGGTGAAGGCGTTTTCTTGTTCACGCTTCGGTAGAAATTCAGTGTATTGTTCAATTGTTTTTTCGACCCACGTAAACTCACGCAAGCGGAGGCCTACGGTAATGATATTTTTAAAATTGCCTGGCGACAGAACACCGTGATCAAACAAAGCTCCTTTAGTCAAGGCTTCTCTATAAAGTGCGAAAATCTCTTCGTAATAATTTAATTGACCGGCATTAATTCGAACAATACAATATTGAATGGCATACAAATAGAGTTCTTTGATAGTGCCAGGATCTAGATTGCCAGAATTGTGTTCGAGCAAATGACGAAGCGTTTTGAAATGTGCTTCCTCTTCTGGATTAATCAAGGTTTGCAGTATTTGATAGTATGCGTCTACGATAGGAATATGCGCATAGGAACGTTTTTGTAGATGTAGCAATATCTCATCCATCAAAACAAGCTCTGTGTCGAAGCTGGTAACGTTTTTATAATGTAAAATCGCGCAACAGCATCTTAGCTTATGGATCAAATAGAACACATCCAGATGTTGCATTACATCCTTTAAATTGCTATCGTCTGTTCGTTTTTTGACGATATCTAAATAAGTATTGTTTTCTAATTCAATCAAGAATTGAGTGAGGTAGTAATTTCCGTCCTGGTATTGACTCTTACTTTGGGCTTTTTTTGCTTGTTGTAAAGCGTAAGGGAACTGCGTAAGTAAATTTTTACTAGTAAGCGATTGTAAGAGAAATACCTCTTGCAATGGCTTTTGTTGGTCGAAACGAAAGGTTATAAGAAAGCGTTCTGTTTTCTGTTGTAAGTCGGAACTTAATCGCTGAAAACGAGCTTTATTGAATTTTTTATTGCCTTGACTAAGTTGCCAAATGCGCTTCTCATCCCATGTTTCAGGTTTGGTGCGACGTAGGGTAGGGCGAATAGCTTCGTAAAATAAGCGAAGCTCTTCGTTTTGATTGAAGTATGGACTATTTAAAAAGTCGTTTAAGCGTTCTCTTTCTTGATGCGAGAGCGTCTGTAATAAGTTGAATAACTTATTGGTTGTAATCTTCTCTGTTTTCAAGGTAGTTTTCAGTTTTAAAGTATTGGTAAGATAAGTAGGTTTTTTGTTATAGTGATAGTGGGTGCGTATAAATAATAAAATTTGTATGCATTTTGTTCTTTTAATGTCTTCATTTTTGTAAGGTGAAGAAGTGTTTTGTGCGCTATTATTATTAATTTGAAACTAATAAGTATGAAAAGGATTATTATTACTCTTGCTTGTCTCTTTGCGGCATTCGTTGCGAATGCACAGAATAATAATTGGGTGAATGTATTGGGAGGGGAAGTAGCTAGTCTTGCTAATCAACGTGGAATTAGGGTTGATACAGCCTCCTGTTGCCCACAACAAGCATGGCAAATGGATCCTAACTTCTCGTCATATGTTGGGATTACAAATCCAGGGATTGCGCAACCATTTCAAGGCTTGGTGCCACTTGTAGATCCAAATGGCGGCGCCCATTCAGTTTCACTAGGATATAATAATTGGTCTGGACCTGCGAATTTTGGTGCTGCGATGAGTATTCGAGTACGCGATACTGTGCTTGTTGATTCATTTCATTACTATTTGCGCTTTTCAGTAGCTGCAATGCGACAAACTTGGCAGGGAATGGGCAGTGATGATGCATCTCCTTCATTTACAGTTAGGGATTTATCAGGGAATGTCTTACCATTAACTAATACACTCTATTACAACGGAACTAATTCATATAACTGGCAGAAGGCAACTTTTGACACCTCTATGCAATTTCTTCCTTGGGATGAGCAAGTGATTAATCTTTCCTCTTACATAGGTCAGACAGTGCTTATTGAATATGGGATAAAAAATTATGAGAACTTGGTAGTGCCTAATTCTGAAGTGGGTTTGTTCGACCTACGCTCTGCAGGCACTCTCGTTACCACAGAATCCTATTGCGGAGGAACAAGCTTATTACTTACGGCACCTGTAGGCGCTTTCGATTCTGTTGTTTGGAAGAATAATTTAGGGCAGTTAATAGGACGTGGTAAATCTCATATTCTAACAAATATAAATGCTTCTAACGTAGGTGATTCAATAGAAATGATCCTTTATCCTTACATGGGACAAGGCGTTATTGTTCATCATTGGCACACACTTAAAATTGCAACGGCTGTTTTTAAAGCTGCAGCTTTTTCTGTTAGCGATTCATGTGCATCTATTTCTACGCAGTTTCATTTTGTTGGTGACACATCATTGATCAGTAATTACCTTTGGGACTTTGGTGATCCTTCCTCTGGTAGTTTAAATAGTGCAACTACTACATCTCCTTCACATGCGTATCAGCTAGCTAATAATTACTGGATAAAATTAAAAGTAAGTAATGTAATTGGATGCATGGATAGTACTACGGTAAAGGTGAATATTGTTAATTCGCCAATTATCTCGGCAGGCCCAAATGTTATTGCTTGTCCGCTCCAATCTGTTCAAATTACGGCTTCGATAGGTAACCCTTCCAATTGTGTTTGGAATTGGCATGCAGCAAACTCATCCACTACTATTGCCAATGTAGACAGCCTTGTGTCGATGATACAATTGTTGAATGCTTCGGATATTCTAACTTTCCAAGTTTTAGATACCATTCATCAATGTCGTTTTACAGATACATTGTCGGCTACATTACAAACACTTTGTATTAATCATAAGCCTATCGCCAACGACGAGGTAATTTATATAGCTACTTCATTTATTGGTGCAAGCCTTATTAATGTTGCTTCAAATGATTTTGATACTGATGGATCTGTAAGCCCACAAGGCAACATGACTACCTCTACGATACAACTATTGCAAAATGCTAGTCATGGAACAGTAACAAATTATACAACATCAGAGTTTGCGTATTCTCGTGCAAATGGCTATACTGGATTAGATACATTCTCTTATATCCTTAGCGATAATGGCATTCCTAATTTAACGGATACGGCCTTGGTGATTTTACACATCCTTAACCCTATTTCTACTAATACCCCGCAAGTTGTTTTAAATAAGGCTTGTCTTGGAACCGTTATTCAACTCAACCCTCCATTAATAAGCGGAGGTAGCGGAAATTTTAGCTATACTTGGTCTGCCGCACCAGGTTCTTCAATGCCACAATTGTCATGCACAAATTGTGTAAGTCCATTCTTTACGATAAATGCTAATCAAACAGTTCGATTAAGCGTTACTGATAATCTTTTGGATAGTCAGCTTTTAATTGTGGATTATATTGCTACTGCAGATTCCCTTCTTCTATATGCTAATTCGCAAGTGCTATTGTATGGTGATTCCTTGTATTGCAGTCCTGCCTTGTTTTATAGTACTTCTCCAATTGCTAGCCTATCATGGACTCCGGCATTAAATTGCGGTTCATGTTCTGCAGGCTTTTTTGTTACAAGTCAAACGTCCTACATGCATTTTCAAGCCATCAATGCAGGTGGTTGCTCTTTACAAGATTCTTTTATTGTAGAGGCCTGTTCTAATGATTGCGTTTGGCCAGGCGATGCGAATCACGACGGAATCGTAGATAATTTCGATTTGTTAAATATCGGTTTAGGATATGGCTGGAATGGTACACCGCGTACAGGTGGACTAGTATTCAGTTTTATCGGACAGCCTGCATACGATTGGGGAATTACTACAGCTCCCTCTATCGATGCAAAACATGCGGATTATGATGGGAACGGATTAATTGATGCGAATGATACTTTGGGGGTTAGTTTTTATTATAGTCTAACGCATCCCAAACAATCATCCACTAACGGTATTCCTTTAACGATTGAATTCTCTACTACTACAGCCGTTAATGGGGATCATGTATATGCAGATATTCACGTGGGCTCGCCTTCCATTCCTGCCGATAGTATTTATGGTGTTGCCTTCACCTTCGCCTTCGATACAAATGTCGTGGTATCCAACGTCGCCTATATTCATTCCCTAAACGCTAATTGGCTTGCTACTGCAGGTACAGATGGATTGGATATGGCGTTCAATCAATTTAATAGCAATGGTGAATTGCATTACGCAATTGTAAGAACGGATCATACTGTGAAATCCGGCAATGGTCCGGTGGCGCGTGCTGATATGGATATTCAAACAGGTAATATCGCAGGTAAAGGAAATCAACTGAAACACTATAATTTCATCGCTCATTTGAAGCATGTTCGCATCGTTGATTTGCACGGTAATGAACGTACTTACACGCTTGGCTCAGATACCATTGTTGTTAATTATTTTACTGGCATTAGTCAGTTGAAAGCAAACCAAGTTTTATCGATCGCACCGAATCCTGCCAATGATATCCTAAAAGTGCAAAGTATCTTCCCGCTTACAAATGCGAGTTGGAGCTTGATGGACATGAAAGGAGCAACTGTTGTTAGTGGCAATCGCTTAACACAACAAGGAGCTAGCATTTCAACAAAAGAATTGAAAAACGGTGTTTACCTTTTACAAATTAACGCTGCAGAAGGCGTTTGGCAAGAAACAGTCATAGTGCAACATTAAATTGCACTATGATTATTTCAGTTCCAACAAAGCAATATTCTCCACATGCTTTGTTTGAGGGAACATATCCACTGGTTGTATTTTCAATACACGATAAGCCGCATCTAACAATTGTAAGTCGCGCGCTTGCGTTACTGGATTACAACTAACGTAAACAATACGTGGAGCTTTAATTTTAAGTAGCATGTCAATCACATCTGCATGCATCCCTGCACGTGGTGGATCGGCAATAATGACATCGGGCTGGCCATGCTTCGCAATAAAACTATCATTTAATTCTTTAGCCATATCGCCAGCAAAAAACTGACAATTGCTAATACCATTCAATTTCGCATTTTCCTTCGCATCTTCAATCGCTGCTTCCACATATTCAATACCAAATACTTCCTTCGCCTGATCGGCTACATATAAGGCTATACTACCCGTGCCCGTGTACAAATCATACACGCGCTCCATTCCAGTCAATCCCGCATATTCTTTGGTGATATCGTAAAGCGTTTTGGCTTGTTTCGAATTGGTTTGAAAAAAGGATTTCGGACTGATATTAAATGTCAAATGCCCTAGGTCTTCTTGTATCTGCACCATGCCATGGTACAAATGAAAATCAAGGTCGCCCGTAAAATCATTCATTTTATGATTGATCACATAATACAAGCTATCAATTTGTGGGAACGCTTTCAATAGCGCAGCCATTAATTTCTGACCATTTTCATCTTCGAAATAATAAGCAATGATCACCATCAAATGTCCTTTGCTAGTCATTCGCACAACCATATCTCTAAACCAGCCTTCATGGCGGCGTACATTATGAACGGTTATGTTATTGTCGATTAGAAAGGCTTTGATGAAATTGCGGATAGCGTTCGACGGTTCTGCTTGTAAATGGCAATTTTTAATATCTAGTATACGTTCGAAATCTCGTGCTACGTGAAAGCCGGCACCCGTTTCAGTAACGTAGCGCATTTTATTATTGAAGTTGTCGTCGTAAACAATCGACTTGTCAGAAAAGCCGTAATTCAGCTTATTGCGGTAGTATAAGGTTTCGCTGGCGCCAACGGTAGGAAGTATTTCAGGAAGGTCTTGCACTTTGCCAACATGTTCAAAAGCTTCTTTTACGATAGTACGTTTGAATTCTAATTGATGGGCATACTGAATATCTTGCCATTGACAGCCACCGCAAAGGGTAAAGTGCTCACACGGAGGCGTTTGTCGCATAGGGGAGTAGCTATGAAAATGGATAGCAGTACCCATGCCGAAGCTCTTTTTGCTTTTAAACACGCGAACGTCCACCACATCACCAGGTACGGCGTTGTCGATGAATATTACCTTTCCTTCGTGACGCGCGAGTGATTTCTCTTCTGGAGATACTTTTTCTACCGTAAGACGTTCTATGACAAATGGCTGTTTCATACTGCAAAAATGCTTTATTATTTCTTAACAAAGAACTAAAATCCTTCATCGATTTTAATATGCAAAGAATCGGAATTTGATTATTTTCGCAGATAAAGTTAAAATGACCTTATGAAAAAGATTTTCTTACTTTTTTCTAGTTTGTGTGTCGCTCTTGTAAGCCTTGCTCAAAATGAAAATGATGTAGTATTTACTTACAACGGTATTCCTGTAACTGTAAAGGAGTTTACGAAGGCTTATCAGAAGTACAATTTGAATAAGAATGCAGGTCAGTCAGAGGCTGAAATGCGTGATAATTTGATGATGTATGAAAACTACAAAATTGTAGTAGCGGAAGCGCATGCGCAACATTTGGATACGTTGCCTTCTATTAAGGCAGAATTAGGCACCTACCGCAAGCAATTGGCTAAAAATTATTTGGTAGATAAGGGGATGTTGGAGTCTATTTATAAAGAAGTTTTTGATCGTAATCAATATGAGGTTGAAGTATCGCATTGTGTGGCTCGCTGCGCAATTGACGCTTCTCCGAAAGATACGTTAGCTGCGTACACAAAAATTAAAAACATGTACGATCGTGTGGTGAAGAACAAAGAAGAGTTCGCTAAAGTAGCTACCGAAAGTTCTGAAGATCCTTCTGTGAAGATTAATCATGGCAACCTAGGTTATTTTACGGCTATGCAAACGCCTTATGCATTCGAAAATCAAATGTATAATACCGCCGTAGGGAATGTTTCTGGGATCTTCCGTACATCATTAGGCTATCATTTTATTAAAGTGACAAATAAGCGTCCTGCACAAGGACAGATGTTGGTTACGCATATTTTGGTTGCTGCAGCCAAGAATGCAAATGCTGCTGCAATTGAAGCTGCTCGTCAGAAAGCCAATCGAATTTTTGCTGCCGTTAAAAAGAATCCAGCCATGTTTGAAGTCTATGCACGTGATTCAAGTGATGATCGTCAAGCTGCTCAAAACAGCGGTCGTCTTCGTTGGTTTAAAGTGAATGAAATGGTGACTGAATTCGAAGTTGCTGCCTTTGCTTTACAAAACAATGAAGATATCTCTGCTCCGGTAAAAACGGATTATGGTTTCCATATCATCAAACGTATTGATCGTAAAGGAGCGGAAACTGATTTTGCTAAATCACGCGATCAGATTAAAAAGTTAATTGACAAAGATGCGCGCTTTGAAGAAGCGAAGAAAGCGTACTTGCGTCATGCAAAAGCGGAAGCGAATTTCGTTCAGTATACAGAAAATCTTGTTGCATGGGTTTCTGCCTTAGACTCTACTGTTCTTAAAGCTTCTTTCAAGGCTTCCATGAACAACGTAAACAAAACCTTATTCAAACTAGGTGATAAGACTTACACAACCAACGATTTTGCAAATTATGTAGAGTTGTCTCAACGTACACCAAGTCGTCGTTCTTATACCAATTCGCAGGACATTGCATTGCGTTTGTTTAGTTTATATGTCGATAAATGCGTAATGGATTATGCAGAAAACAATTTAGAGGCTAAGTATGCTGATTTTAAAGATTTGATGAAAGACTATACAGATGGTATGATTTTATTCGACTTGAAAGAAAAGAATGTTTGGTCGCGTTCAGCAACGGATACGACAGGATTGAAAGCTTTCTTCCAAGGTCATGCTTCAGAATATGTTTGGGGTGAGCGTTTAGAGGCGAACACGTATCGTTGTGCAACGAATGAAATGGCAGATGAAGTGATTGCTAATATTCATCCGTCTTTCTTTAAGAAAATATTTGCTAAGAAAAAGATTATGAGTGTCGAGCAAATGAAATTGAAGTATAATACCACAGATCATCCAATTGATTTTAGTATGGATGCTGGAAAATACGAGCGTGGTAACAATGCGTATGTAGATTCAGCGAAGGCTAAGCCTGGTATTTACAAAGTGTATGGAGCTGATGGCGCCTATCATATTGTGCAAGTAAAAAAGGTAATTCCGAGTACTGTTAAGTCATTTGAAGAAGCAAAGGGTTATGTGATTGCTGATTATATGGCTAATCTTGAAAAGACTTGGATGGCAGCATTAAGAGATAAATATCCTGTAGTTGAAAATAAAAGTGTTGTAGAAGCACTAATGAAAAAGTAAATTTGTGGGGCCGATTCATTCGGCCTCTTTTTTTTATGTGTTACGACGTCAAAAGTGGAACCTTACAGTTGCTGAAATATGCAAAGCATAGATCAGAAGATCCGTCTATTATAGCCGAATTAGAGGCGCAATTAGATAAGGTCAGCAAAGAAGCTAGTTGGCAGTCGCACGAACACGTGAAGGCCTTTGAATTTCCTTCTTTGTTGGTTTTTACTAACGAAGCACCGTTCACCCCACAGCTCTTCAAATGGGGTTTGATTCCTTCTTGGGCACGCGATGCCGAAGAAGCGAAATCGATTAGTACCAAAACATTTAATGCTCGCTTTGAAACCGCTGCTGAAAAACCTTCCTTCAAGGAGTCTTTAGCAAAAAAGCGCTGTCTGATCTATGTGGATGCGTTTTATGAGTTTCAACATCAAGGAAAAAAGAAAGTCCCTCACCTTATTTCTTCAGCCACTATAGACGAGCCTTTAATTTTTGCGGGCCTATTCTCGGAATGGACTGATCAGCGAACAGGTGAGTTTTTACAAACAACGAGTATTGTTACTATTAAGGGTTTGGGAAAGATGGCAGAAATTCATAATAACCCTTCATTGTCAGAGCCTCGAATGCCTTTGTTTTTGTCTAAAGAGTGGCAAGACATTTGGCTGTTAAATGGAAATAATCCTTGGTCGCAAGAGGAGCTAGGTCATTATGTAGAAAACTTGCAAGCCAAGAAATTGCTTCAAATAGGTAATACAAAGGACGATATTCGTCCGGATAACCAACTTGCCTTGTTTTAACATTATTTTACAACTTTTATGTTAATTTAATGTTTATTATTGCTGTTTATGCCTACTCTTTAAACATTAAGTTAACATTGGAGTAAAAATAAGGATAGTCCTTTTTGCTTTTTTTGCATCAAATTTCCTTTATGCAGAAGCTTATTACTTTTATTTTTATTCTGTCTATTGCACTTGTTGGGCAAATTTCAGCGCAGACTACGTCCACAAGTACGTCTGGCAATGGTAAAATCACTGGTAAAATTATTGATGAGAAAAATGGTCAACCGTTGATGAATGCGGTAATCGTTTTTCAAGGCACTAATGATGGAACTGTTTCTGATTGGAATGGAGACTTTGAATTGACAGGAATTAAGCCAGGGACTTATACCTTGGAGTGTAAGATGTTGTCTTACAACACGAAAACTTTATCTGGTGTTGAAGTGAAGGCTAATGAAGCAACAACAATTACCGTTTCCATGAATACTGCGCAAAAGACTTTGGGTACCGTTAACATCATTACTAAGATTAACAAAGAGTCTGTGAATGCCTTGCGTGTTTTGCAGAAGAACAGTGCTTCGGTAGCAGATGGTTTGTCAGCAGAGAACATTAAACGTACGCCAGATAAGAGCACAAGTGATGTATTGAAGCGTATTAGCGGTGTTAGTATTCAGGATAATAAATTTGCGGTAGTTCGTGGTCTGAATGATCGTTACAACGCGGCTTACATTAACGGAGCTCCATTGCCAAGCTCAGAGCCTGATAGAAAGGCATTTGCCTTCGATATCTTTCCTTCAAACATGTTGGATAACTTAGTTATTTATAAAACAGCTACCCCTGAATTGCCGGGTGAATTTGCCGGTGGTGTGATAGTTATAAACACAAAAGATATTCCGGAAAATAATTTTACAACTTGTAACTTTTCTTTGGGTTATAATTCCATTACTACGTTTAAAAATCAAAAGACTTATTTAGGCGGTAATTTAGATTGGTTGGGTATTGATGATGGAAGCCGTGATATTCCAAAAGTATTACCTAACGCAGCTGAATTTCCTACGAACGACCGAGTACAGGCATATTATGCAAAGCATTTTCAAGTTGATTGGAATACATTTGATAAGCACTATCGTCCAAATGTGAATTTTCAATTTGCGGCTGGGCGTAATTTTAAAATAGCAAAAAAAGCAGCAGGCGTTATTGTTTCTGCTTCTTATAATGCTTCACAAAATTATAATACAACTATTCGTCGTGGTTATAGCGGCAACTCCAATGTGATTGGGGACACAACACCCGTTCAAATGGATTATGATTATTTAGATAAAAATTACTCTACGCAAGTGTTAGCAGGTTTGTTAATGAACGGTTCTATCAAATTAGATAAATATAATTTTATTTCATGGAAAAATATGGCAAGTATCAATTCCGACAATCGTGTTATTCAACGTGATGGAGCTACACAGCCTGCCGACGTTAATCCGACATTAATTAGTTCTACAGGAAGAATTTTCACTAGCAATCGTGTAATCTCTTCTCAGTTAAATGGAGATCATTTTATTGTACCTATAAAACTTAAAATTAATTGGGTAGCCTCTTACAGCGATGTTTTTAGAAATATCCCTAATGAAAGAAGAACAGTGTATTCAAGAAATAAATACATGTTGGATCCTTCAAATCCTAATCCATTGGATACCACTTATCAGGCAAATATGTCATTTGCTAACGTGGGATCTGACTACTCTGGCGGTATGTTTTGGTATCGCAACCATGAAAATATTCGTTTTGGAAAAGTGGTGGTAAGTAAAGCATACAGTGATAAGAAGTTTAGTTTGGAAGCTAAGCTTGGGTATTCTAATCAGGTTCGTCAACGTCAATTCGAAGCTCGTCGTCTAGGTTATTCTAAATATGGATCACCAGGTAGTAAATTACAATTCGTTGATTCTTTATTGTATTTAGGTGAAGAGAATATCTTTACGTATCAGAACATGGGGCAATTGTCAAAGACAACTGCAGGGTTCAAGATTATTGATGGAACTCGTCCTTCAGATACCTACACCGCGAGCTCTGAACTAAATGCTTCATTCATTCAGTTTGACACAAAGTATGATTGGTTCCGTTTGATTTGGGGTGCTCGTTATGAGTCGTTTAATCAAAAATTAGATGCTCGTCAAAGTATTAATAAAGATCAAGATGTTCATATTGATACTACTATCGGAGATCTTTTGCCTTCATTGAACGGGGTTATTTCTATCAATAAAAAACAAAATATTCGTTTCGCTTATTCAAAAACGTTAAATCGTCCTGAATACCGTGAATTGGCGCCTTTCGCGTTTTATGATTTCGCTACGCAATATGTAGTTTCAGGTCTAGATACTTTGAAGCGCGCAGAAATTAAAAACTACGACTTGCGTTACGAAGCGTATCCTGGTAAAGGACAGATTATCTCAGTTTCTGCATTTTATAAATCGTTCACAAACCCAATTGAACAAGTTTCATTAGCCTATACAGATCGAGAAATCACCTATCGTAACTTATCTAATGCAAACAGTTATGGCTTAGAATTAGAAACACGTTTTCTTCTAAGTAGCTTAAGCAGAAGAGATTCTGTTCCTCACTTTTCATCATGGGCGGAGCATTTAACGATTTTTACCAATCTTGCAATAATACGTTCGCAAGTCGACCTCGCAGGTTTAGTCGGAGCGGGTGGCGTCTCTCGTCCTTTGCAAGGTCAATCACCTTATGTCCTAAATACAGGCGCAATGTATATGGATCCTGTAACAGATTTAACAGCTACCTTAAGTTTAAATCGAGTAGGTAATCGTGTATTTATAGTTGGTAACGTAAATGAACCAGATATTTGGGAAAAGTCTCGTACTTTCTTTGACTTGCAAATAGCAAAGACATTCTATAAGGGAGATTTAGAAGTGAAGTTCAATATTCAAAACATTTTTGCACAAGATCAAATCTTCTATCAAAATGATTTTAATAATACAGATAATTCGGAGCAAGTGAGTGGCGTTAAAGCGCTTACCAATAAATTGATATTGGGCGACGCTCAAAATAAAAATGGATATCAGTCTGCATATGATAATGTGATTTGGCAAACCAATTTTGGCCGTGTGTTTTCTTTGGCAGCCTCTTACAAGTTTTAAATTAATCTTAACATAGAAGCGAATTTGTTAATCCTTTGTTCAAATTGGCTTAAGTAAAAGGATAAATACGTGTCTTTACTTTGCAATCAAATAAAAACTAAACCAAACAAAATGAAAAAAATCCTCAACACCCTCGTTTTGGCGCTTTTCGCTCAGGCTGTTTTGGCGCAACAAACGATTGTGCCTACATCCTACCGCGGAGCCTTCGAACCTGCTCCTGCTGCTGCATGGACTGATGGCTGGACCAATTTTGATCCACAAAACACTAATTACGGAACACCAACTGTTACTGTAATTAACAACATCACCATGAACACTACTTGGACTAGCAACAACGTTTATTTGTTGTCTGGTCAAATTTATGTTACAAACAACGCTACATTAACGATTCAACCTGGTACAGTTATCATGGGTAACAAGGCTGCTACTGGAGCAGGTTTGTTCATTACACGTGGTGCTAAAATTAACGCTGCTGGTACTGCTTCTCAACCAATCGTATTTACGTCTAATCAGCCTGCTGGTTCTCGTAACATCGGTGATTGGGGTGGAATCATTTTAATGGGTAAAGCATCTAACAACAACCCTGGTGGTGAAGCTTATGTAGAAGGTTTAGCTCCTTCAGCTTTAACTGCTTACGGTGGAGGTACTTCTCCTAACGATAACGATAACTCAGGTGTTATGACGTATGTTCGTATCGAATACCCTGGTTATGTATATCAACCAAATAAAGAAATTAACGGTTTAACTTTTGGAGCTGTAGGTCGTGGTACTACTATCAACCACATCCAAATCTCTTTCTCTAATGACGATTCTTACGAATGGTTCGGAGGTAATGTTAACTGTAAATACTTAGTTGCTTATCGTGGATTGGATGATGATTTCGATACAGATAACGGATTCAGTGGTTCAGTTCAATTCGGATTGGCTGTACGTGATCCACAAATCTCTGATAACCCTTCAGTTTCTACTTCAGAAGGTTTTGAGTCAGATAACGATCCTTCTGGAACAACTGCAACTCCTCAAACTTCAGCTATTTTTACTAACATGACTATGGTAGGACCATTACGTGGTAACAAATCTGCAACGATTGCTTCAGGTTACAAGCGTGGTGCTCGTATCCGTCGTAACTCTGCATTGAAAATTGTTAACTCTATTTTCATGGATTATGTAAATGGTGTGATGATTGACGGTTCATTATGTCAAGCATTAGCTTCTTCTAACTATGCTGATAACAAAATTGGTTTGAAATTCAAAAACAACATCGTTGCTGGAACAAAATCAATCGTTTGTGAAAAGAACGCAGCTTGGAATATCTGGGGTTGGTTTGCAAATAGCAACAACGACTCTATTTCTTTATCAAGTGGAATCTTAACTACTCCTTATTCTTGGACTGCTCCTGACTTCCGTCCTGCTACAGGTAGCGTGGCTGAAACTGGTGCTTCATTTACTGATACAACTTTCTCTGGATTGTTGATCAACACTAACGCTCCTTCTATCGCTTCTACAAATGTACACATCTGTAAAGGAACTGTAGTTACTCCATTACAAGTAACTCCTGCTACTGGTTATACTTTACGTTGGTACACAGTTGCTACTGGTGGTACTTTCAAAACAACACAACCTGTTATTTCTTCATCAGTTGTTGGTACAAAAACTATCTATGTTTCTCAATACAATACAGCACTTTCTGCTGAAAGTCCTCGTACAGCTATCACAATTACAGTAGATGCTGTTCCTGCTGCTCCTTTAGCTATCACTGGTCCATTAGATGCTTGTCCTTATATCAAGTATTATAACAACTCTCAAGTAAACGCTGTTTACACAATTGATACAACTGGTAAAGCTGCTAACGCTGTAACTAACTACGCTTGGTCAGTACCTCAAGGTGTTACAATTGTTTCTGGTAACGGAACGCGCACTTTGACAGTTAAGTTTGATTCTACTTACATCAAGTCTACTATCAATGCAGTTGCTAATACACAATATTGTGTAAGTTTAGTTAAGAAATCTGCTTCTATCGCAATCAATTTAACTAAATTGCCTGCAAAGATTTATGGTCCTACTTATGATGTTTGCTCTGATTCTCCAATCATGTTCGTTGCTGCTCCTGCTGCAAATGCTACCTACTACAAGTGGGCAATGCCTACAGGTGCTACTTTGGTAAGCGGTCAAGGTAACGATACAGCTTATATCTCTTTCGACCCAACTTATTCTTTAGGTTTGGTTTCTGTTATCACTAACAACAACTGTTCTAAAGCTCCTGCTTCTCGTGTACTTAAAGTTGCTGCTGCTCCTACAAAACCAATCGTTTTGGGTTCTGCTTTAGCAAATTCAAATGCTAATTTAACTTTCAAAGTTAAAACTGTTCAAGCTGGTATCTCTTATGCTTGGTCAATTGTTTCTGGTCCTGCTACTATCACTAGTGCTACAACTGGAGATTCTATTACTTTGACTACAGGAAATAACTTTGGTTCTACAGTTTCTTTGTCAACTATCAAAATTTCATGTACTGCAGTTGGAACTTGTAAATCTTCTTTACCTTCTAACTTCTACTTGAAATATTCAGCTTCAGCTCGTGCTTATGAGTTGGTATCTTCTGATGATTTCAATACATTCGAATTGAATGTTGCTCCAAATCCAGTAGCTGAAGTTGCTAATGTTTCTATCTCTTCTACAGTTAGCGGAATGGCTACATTGGTTGTAATGAACGCTTTAGGTCAAGTTGTTAATACAATGAATCTTGAATTAACTTCTGGTACTATTCAAAACGTTGCTTTACAAGCTGAAAACTTAGCTAGCGGAATTTATCACGTTCAAGTGATGACTGCTAATCGTCAAGTGGTTGCTAATACTACTTTCGTGAAATAATTTCAGTGTGTATTTAGGTCTAAATGAAAAGGGGAGCGTAAGCTCCCTTTTTTATTTGTATTAAGGCTGTGTTAAGGATTTGTTGTAGGTGTATTATCATCTAATCTGTTTTTAGAATACTAAAGGGCTACTACGTAATTTTGCAAACATAATTATGATGCCCATTCACTATTTACGTTTAGTTTTAGATTATATAAAAGGGTTTACCACTCTCTTCTTGGCACGCCTATTTTGGGGACCATGGGGTAAGGGGATTAAATTTAAGGGAATACCGCGTTTTCAGATTCGAACAGGAGCAAAGTTGCATCTTGGCAATTTTGTTCAAATTAATTCAACGAATACCTTTTATCATTTGAATATGTTTCGACCAGTAAAATTTTTATTGGATGATAAGAAGGCTCATATTTCAATTGGTGATCAAACTAGAATTCATGGGACATTATTACATGCCAAAGATTCGATTAGCATCGGAAAAGGTTGTTTGATTGCAGCTAATTGTCAAATTTTTGATAATAATGGTCATGCTATTTCCTTACGAAGTCCTGAAGATCGTTTACATAAGATGGATACACCTAAACCCATCGTGATCGGCGACTATGTTTGGTTAGGTACTGGTGTCATTGTATTACCCGGCACACAAATAGGTTCAGGAACCATCGTCTCCGCTAACAGTGTGTGCAAAGGAATATTAAAGCCTAATGCTATTTATGCAGGAAACCCGGCTGTTTGTATAAGTGATCGAAATAGTAAGTAATGAAAAAAGTACTCCTCATAAGTTATTCTTTTCCTCCAGCAAATTCACCTGCTGCGAAACGTGCTTTTTATTTCGCGAAATATCTGCCAGAATTCAATTGCCAATCATTTGTTTTAACCGCTAGTAATCAAATTTCTTCATTAGGTTACGGAAGCAGTTTGCAAGAGGAGCACATTCATTTTGTTGATACACCTCCTTCTTTTAAACCTGGACAACGTACTTCAAAGGAAGTATTAAAGCCAGGCCTACTTAGCTCCGTTATACGACATTTTTTATTTCCTGATCGTGGAATTGTTTGGGCTCCACGTGCGTTGAAAATGGGAAGAGCTTTTCTAAAAAAAGAAAAAGATATCGACTGTATCTTTGCGACAGCACCAAGCTTCGTTAATATACTTGTGGCGCTGCTATTAAGTCTTCAGTTTGAAAAAAAACTAGTCCTAGATTTTCGAGATTTCTACTTTACAAAGGGACTATTTAAACGCTTTATATTATTGCGTTGGCTCGATTATCTCTTGGAATTATGGGCTATGAAAAGAAGCAACCATATTCTCTTTATCTCTATAGGAATGATGAAGTGTTATGTAGAACGTTACCCATTCATAAAAAGTAAATCTTCTATTATTTATAATGGGATTGATTTGCAAAATTATCCTTCCAACACCCTTGAATCATCTAAGCCAAATTCAGAGGTAGTCAAATTGTTTTACGCCGGATCTTTATATTTAAATAGCGCGCACCCTCGCGACATTTTTATTATTCTTCGATTATTTGAGATGCTCTCAAAAACGAATGCCATTTCTAATTACGAATTTCATATCGCTTCCAATCTAACCCCGCTTGAACTCAAACTATTTGAACCGTATCTTAATTCTGGGAGCGTGAAAATTCTTGGTGTTCTTTCTCAACAACAAGTGGAAGATTATTATAAACAGGTGGATGCATGCCTTTTACTTCTAGGTAACTCAGAGCAAGATCAATTTGCAGTACCAATTAAAGTTTTTGAATACCTAAATACGGGACTTCCAATCTTAACGCTTTGTCCTTCCGAAGCAGAAGTGTTAGAGCTGTTAAATGAATCCTCATTTAATGGAAATTGCTTTTACGGAAAACAATTTGAAGAATTGAATCTTGAAGTAATTGCTCATTGGATGAAAAAAGTAAAGGAGTATACTCCGCAAGGATACAATCAAGCGCTTCTAATGAAATTTGATAGAAAGGAACAGGCAAGAACGCTCGCTGACTTAATACAGCAACTATGAAAGTGTTAAGATTCTTGTTTTTTTGTTACATCATTGCATCTTTTATAACTCGCCCGTTATTTGGAGAAGGGAGTGTCTTAAGTCGATTTGTTTTGGCGGATTTTTTTGGACTTGCTGCGCTAATCGTTTTTATACTTCAGCAGGGTAAGTTTAAAACATCTGTTCCTTATCAAATGGCGTGGTTACTAATTACAGGTTTTTTTATAGGAATCACTGGGTCTGATTTTCCGATGAGTTCCTTTAATGAAGTAATAATACTTTTGTTTCTAATTGCAGTAAGTCAATGTATTTTTTCAATCTATACAGAACAAAAAAATATAGTACAACTTTTCCTTGCCTTAGCTTGGGTTAATTTGATTGCATCAGCTATAGGTATTTACGACTCCTATTTTACCTCCTTTGGCTTACCTCGAATTTTTAAAGCAAGAGCTGATGGCGAAGCTTTGAGCGGATTTCGTAACGCAGGTCAGGCAGGTGCATTCATGCAAATAACTCTATTTATTGTATATGCTTTTGTACGTACAGAACTTAAGAATCGATTAAGCGCTAATCAGAAAGTATTGTTCAGAATATCTTTAATTATAGGATTTATATTTTTTGTTTTAACTGGTAAAGTTGCTGCTTATATTGGTGCGAGTGTCGGGATATTATTGTATTTGATAATGAAGCGACGCCTGAGTTCCTTTTTCACTGTTTTGCTTTTACTGGCAGGACTAGTTTGGATGTTCAACGAACTGCCCACCATTGCCCCCCAAATTAATAAACGAATTTTTGCCAAAGTACGTACACGTATTCTAGAGCCAATGGAGATTTCTGATTCTCATTCCAAAGTGAATGGCACAGCTTTTATCAATCGAAATTTTGAAAGTGCCTTGACCGCCTTTTATGATAATCCATTAACGGGTTCTGGAATTGGTGGTTTCATGGGACGTTACGAACGTCATGAAGTGCATTCTACCTACTTGAAAATAATTGGTGAAACGGGTTTACTTGGGATTATTCCTTACATACTACTCATGTACTTTATGCTCCAGATGTTATTCTCGAAAAGGATAGTGGTAGATGAGTCAAATGAGATACATCCTTGGTTCGCCTTTTTAATGGAGCTACGACCTTTTGTAATTGGCTGGTTAATCAGCTGGGGTTATACTTATCATCTTCGTAAGCGTGAATTCTGGATTGCATTTGCAATTATTTCAATCGTGTACAAGTTGATTATTGATTCTAAGAATAAAAAGATTATAAATTGTATAAGTAATGAGCAAACTTAAAAAGCACTTGGGTGGACTTTACTATAGGCTGCCTTACTTCCTAAAATCCTTAATTACTTATTTACTAATGCTAAACCAGCAGCAGAAGCGTTATGGAAGTTATTATGTAAAATATCTAGATCGTTATAGAAAGAATTGGTTTTTGTCTTCGGAAGAACTTAATAATTACAGGAGTAAACAGCTTGCCAAATTGTATTCCGAAGCTTATTACTGTACGCTGTTTTATAGAAATAGTTTAAAAACACATTTGTCGAATGAATTAATAGCCTCTATTAAAAAAAATAATTATCTAGCCAATGATGTTTTGTTACAGTTTCCATTAGTTAATAAGTCTAGCTTGAAAAATGCGGGCCAAGATGTATGGAACAATATGCGAAAACTTGTTTATCTCAATCACACCAGTGGTACCTCAGGAACCCCGACCACTATTCCTTATGATGATGAGTCCTTTCAAATTGGCTTCGCATTGTGGCGCCGATTTCATGATAATTGTGGATTGCCCGAAAAATTTAAATCAGTTCGTATTTCAGGGAAAATAGTTATTCATCCCAATGATACAAAACCACCGTTTTGGGTATATAATCCGCTACACCAGCAGCTTTTCATGTCTTCCTATCACCTTACAGAGGAGAATATGAGAGCGTATGTTCAGAAGTTGAATCAATTTCAACCGGAACTAATTGACGCATATCCCTCGGCGATTTATATTCTCGCAAATTATATCAATCGCCATAAGCTACAGTTAGTTTTTACGCCTACAGCTATCGCAACCACAGCAGAAACATTGTTCGATTACCAAAGGAATGAAATCGAAAAAGCTTTTAACTGCAAAGTGTATAATCAATATTCTTCTTCTGAAGGCGGTCCGTTTATCACCGAATGCCCCGAAGGGAAATTACATCTGAATATCGATTCTGCAGTTTTTGAATTTTATCAAAATGGAAAGTTTTATACCGAAGGCGAAGGAATTGCAGAACTGGTTGTAACCTCTTTTCGTCAATGGATGTTTCCGTTAATCCGCTATCAAACGGGCGATTGGATTAAGTTTGATCAAAATGCATTCAAAGATTCGAATTGCGCTTGCGGTTGTAAAATGCCCTACGTACTAGAAATTCTCGGTCGTGAAGATGATATACTCTTCACTGAAGAAAAAGGTTGGGTAGGACGACTAGATCCTGCATACAAAGGGTTGAGTGGAATTATTCAATCTTCCATCGAACAAACAGATCTTGAAAATATAATAGTGAAAATTGTCCCTGAACAAAATTATGTTGAAGCGATCGGACAAGAACTAATCACTAATCTTAAAGAGCGATTAGGTGATTCCATTCAGATTCATTTAGAATTGGTGGATACTATTCCCCAAGGACCTAATGGGAAGATAAAGGCCGTAAAGCGCTCCTTTACTCCTTAAAGAAAAATGAAACGGATCCTGTAGTTTGTTATTCAGCTAAAATCTCATTCGTTGCTTTCTGTAAAATTTCAAAAGCATTCTCCGCCATCAAATTCTCTTTATCCAATGTTGGATTTACTTCCGTCATTTCGAAACAGCAGATTTTTTCACTTTGCAACAAACGAATAATTAAATCACCCGCTTCACGTTCATTAATGCCGCCCGGTACCGGAGTTCCCGTTCCTTTACTAATAGAAGAATCCATACTGTCGACATCAAACGTAATATAAATGATGTCACAATGATCCAAGTAAATTAAAATATCACGTCCAACACGCTCCGTTCCCATTCTTCTGACTTCCGCTGTCGGCACAACTTTAATCTTGTTCTTTTTGATAATATGCTCTTCTTGCTTTTCGTAATCACGTAAGCAAACATAGACGATATCGCGAGGTAAAATCTTCGGACTTATTCCGCCAATATTCTTCAACTTTTCCCAATATTCATTCGTCTCTTTATCAAGCTTGTTGATTTGCTTGTCTAAATTGTCTTCTCCCAAACAAATAGCAACAGGCATACCATGTACATTCCCAGAAGGAGTGGTATAGGGAGAATGCAAATCTGCATGCGCATCAATCCAAATAACTCCTAAACGTGCTTTTGGATTCGCAATCTTTATCCCAGAAATGGTGGCTGCGGCAGTCGAATGATCTCCTGCTAATACAATTGGAAATTCATCATTTTTCATCGTCTCCGCAACAGTCGTGCTCAAGCGATCAAAAATTTGGTAAATGCCTTTAATACGCTTTGCAAACGGACTGCCTTGTGCTTCAAAAAGCAAAGCGTTTTCGTTCTTTACTTCAATCGTATTATAACGTTTGAAATAATCACTTCTAAAGTCTAGAGCAGCTATTTTAATGGCATCTACACCCAAACTAGCCCCGCGTGTTCCAGCACCTAGTTCTGATTTGATTTCTATGATTTTTACAGGTTTCATAATTTGGTTTTACAAAAGTAAGCATTTTCGTCTTATTAACCCTTATTTCACTTGTTTCACAACGATAATAACGTAAATTTGCCTTCCATTCAAGTTGAAAATAACTGATTATGATTACTGAATTGTCACGTGAGCAAAGAGACAACTTAAGTCGTTTATTGTTGAGTCATTATGCCGCTTCAACACCAAAGATAATTGGAGCAGTAGAAAATAAAGCAGGCGCTGCAACATTTGCGATCTCCTTAAAAGAGGGGCAATATATCACCTTCGCTGAAATTGTAAAGCCTACTATTCCTGTAACAGTAGATAAATTCGCCATCGAATGGGTGCAAGAGAAAATGGCAGCTAGTCTTGGGGAAGCCGTTAAAACCGCGTTGAAGAAGAGAGGTAAATTGAATTATCAAGCCTTCGAATTAGATACTCGTATCGATAACGATACAAAAATTCGTCGTATCCCGCCTTTCGGGCATATTGAGTTTGTCGCTGTATTGCCGCACACACAATTCACCTTCGACTATTATGCAGAAGAATTGAAAAACCTAGGTGATTTGGTTACTACTGCTTCGGAAGCAAAACCTGTTTTTCAACGTATTCAATCTTTGAGCGAAAGCTTGAAGAACGCCCTTATCGAGGCACCTAAAAAGTCTGAACTCTTTGATAAATTAAACGAGTGTTATCAAATTTTAGATAAACGTCAAGCTTCGCAGAAACAAGCACATGAAGAGGCTTGTAAAGCAAACTATGAGGAACTAAAACCGCGTTTAATTGCAGTACAAGAAGGTTTAAAAACAGCTACCATCTTCAAAGAATGGAGAGATACCTTACGTGCCATTCAAAACGATTTGCAAGAGAAAACTCTCGCTCGCGAAACACGCCAAGAACTCTATGATATCGTTCATGCTTGTTATGAAGAAATGGACAAACGTCGTGAACAGGCACAAGAAGAATACGAAAAAATAACGAATGCAAATTTTGAGCAAGTACAACAACAAGTATTAGCACAAAAGGAAGCTATCGCCCAATCAATGGACGTGCAAGCAAGTCGTGAAGAGTTGAAGAAAATTCAAGTAGCGTCATGGGAAACCGTTCTTACACGCGAGCAACGTAAAACGATTCATGATTTGTTCAATGAATATTTTGAGCTAATCTCTCGTCGTTATGAAGAACTACGTTTTCAATTTGAACAAGAAAGTAATTCGAATAAAGATCTACTAGCACTGAAAGTTGAGGAGGTTGAACGCTTCGTAAACAACTCAACCGATCTCAAGGCTACTCGTGAGCAGTTGAAAGCAATGCAAAAGGAATTGAATGATGTGAAGCTTATGCCATCGCATCGTCAAGAGCTCTGGAACCTTATTGATAAGGCGTTCAAGGAGCTAAATAAAAAAATGGAAGAAGCGCAAGCTGGCGAGTTGAAAATTAGTGAAGAACAATATACGGGCTTCAAACCATTATTAGATGCTGCAATTGAAGAGTCTAAGACTACTGAAAACTTCAAAGAGGCTCGTCAAAAATTAATCGATCTTCAAAATCAATTCAAAGATTTACAATTGATGCACAAGCATCGTCGTGAATTGTGGAAATTGATGGATAACGCGTTTAAGGATTTGAACGCTCGCGCGGATGTTTACTTTACACAGAAACGTAAAGAGCGTGAGGAGAAGCAGAAACAGTGGGAGAACCGTATGCTATTGCGTTCTGGTAAAATGACTTCCACTATCCGTAAAATGAAGCAAGAAAATCAAGATGCAGTCATTTACTTAAAGCAGTTACAAGGTTGGTTGAGTACTGTACGTGATAATGCGGCTACCAAAGAGTTTCGTCAGACAATTCTGGATAAAATCAAGAATACAGAAGATCAGATTACTTCTCGTAATGAACGCATGAAGGAAATGGAAAAGGCTTTGAATGAAGTGAAGTCAAAGAATCAAGACAAGCCACAGTCTGCTCCGAATCCCGTGAAAGCTGAAGAGAAGAAGCAGGAAGAAACTACAGAAAGTGCCGATGCTACAGCGGTTTCTGAAACACCAGAAGCTTAGAGTAACTTTCCGTTCACGATTACTTTTTCTATTCGGTTGGTGCCGAAGGAGTAGGGGATTACGCTATAATCTTCCATTGGCTCCGTTATTAATACATTCGCTGCATAGCCTTCGCAAATGGCTCCCATTTGTTGACCTAGCTCTAATGCATGTGCGCCATTAATGGTAGACGCATGTAAGGCCTCTGCCGGAGTTAATTTCATTTGTGTGCAAGCTAAGCTCATTACAAAGTTCATATTGCCGCTCGGACAAGAACCTGGGTTATAGTCGCTTGCTAATACAATCGGCAAACCGGCATCAATCATCCTACGTCCGGGTTGGTAGCCTATTCCTAAGAAAAATGCCGCTCCGGGTAATAAGGTTGGAAGCGTAGCGCTTCCTTTCAAAGCACTTATTTCAGCCTCTCCAACGCATTCACAATGATCCACACTGATAGCCCCCTTCGCAACACCTATTTCAATCCCACCACTATGATGCAATTGATTTGCGTGGATTTTTGATTTCATGCCAAACTTTGCACCCGCATCCATAATGCGCGCCGTTTCCTCTACACTAAAAAAGCCTTTTTCACAAAACACATCAATGTATTCTGCGAGGCCCTCTCTTGCAACGTTTGGAATTAACGCTTCTTCGACGATTTTTAAAAATCCTTCATGATTCTCACGATATTCCATTGGATAGGCATGTCCAGCTAGAAGTGTGGTTTTAATACTTATTGGACTAATTTCTTTTAAACGACGAATCACTCGTAACATTTTTAATTCATTCTCCACATCTAATCCATATCCGCTTTTTATTTCGATAGCCGTAGTTCCTTGTCTTATCACCTCTTGCAGACGAATCCACGCCGATTCTAGTAGTTGAGCTTCACTAGCCTCCTTCATTCTTCGCGCAGAATTCAGAATCCCTCCTCCGCGAGCAGCAATCTCCTCATAGCTCAATCCCTTAATTCGGTCGCAAAACTCCTTTTCTCTAGTTGCTGCAAATACGAGGTGGGTATGACTGTCTACATAACCGGGTAATACAATTCTACCACTAGCATCCAAAATTAAGGTGGTATTGGGCAGGTCTAATTTAAGCGCTAGTTCATCCTGCATGGTGCCAAATGACTTTATTTTACCGTCAACTAGCCATAAATAGGCGTTTTCAATCGTTTCTAGCTTGCTTATTCTCGCTCCGTAAAAAGCTGATTTTAACTCTTCTGCTGTAGCAATGCCTATCAATTGTTTTATGTTCTTAATTAAAATGGAGCTCATGATTTTGCGTTTCGATAAGGCTTCAAATTTAAGATTTTTGCTCACATCTTATTTATGAAGATTTGGTTGGAGATAAGGCGATTATATTGTATTTTTAGGGCATTCCTTAATTTTAAAACGAATCAACCAAAAAGCAATGCTTCGGAAATCGTTTCTTGTCTTTTGTCTTATGACTTTTTCCATTCAGTTGGGCTTTAGCCAAACTTTATTTTGGACGGAGTTGTTTAACAGTAATCCCATCGCTACTCCTGTCGCAGGCACTTTAGCCAATAACTTCGTTACCGTAAATGGTACTTGGAGCGTCGCGTCTAACCTAAATCTAAACAATGGGGCATTACCGAATACTTGGTATGTGAGCTGTCAAGAAGCCGGTCATACCGCTGGAGCTTGCGGTACCTCTTGCAGTGGTGGTGCAGGCGATCCAACTCTTCACGTGGCATCTACCACGGTAGGTGATAATGGTGCAACATACTTAGCATCTTCATTCTCTGAAACACACGACCGCGCTCAATCTCCAATCATTAACTGCGCGGGTAAATCTAGTATTGTTATTTCCTTTAACTATATCTTAAATGGGGAAGGTTCTGATGATAACGCTACTTTACAACTCTTCGATGGTACCACATGGAATAATGTTTTACTAGCTAAAACACCCTTAACCTGCGCGCCGCAAGGGCAGTGGACCCGCTTCTCAATGGCTCTCCCATCCCTTTATAACAACTTGGCCAACTTTAGAATAGGATTTCTTTGGGACAACGATAATGACGCCTTAGGCACTGACCCTTCTTTTGCAGTTGATTCAATTAATTTGTTTTATACTGTTTTAAATAATCAGCCTGTTGCTGCCAACGACAATCTAAATGCTGCTTCTGGAACCGCTACCACTACGAATGTCATGGTGAATGACTACGACCCAGATCCGACAGATAATATCTTTTTGAACGCAACAATTGTTACGCAACCGCAGCATGGAACCATTACTGGTATTGGTTCTAATGGCGGACTTACCTATACTTCCACTGCAAACTATTGCGGACAAGATTCCTTTCAATATCAAATTTGTGATAATGGAAGCCCGACATTATGTGATACAGCCTGGGTATTTGTGCAAGTAGGAACATCTCCTGCAGCACCAAGTGGCGTAACTGCAGCCAGTAATCCCGTTTGTTTAGGAAGCGGTATCAATATTAGCGCAACAGGATTAGCAGGAATGACCATGGTATGGACAGGCCCTTCTGGATTAATTGGTACGGGTGCTTCAATCTCTATTGCGGCAGCGGCTGTTACGCAAGTCGATTCTGGTCAGTACTGCGTTTATCAATATCAAACAGTAGGTTGTAATAGCGCCTCAACTTGTATTTTGGTGGATGTAAACCCGATCCCGCAAACGCCAATCGCCTCGAGTAATGCTCCGGTATGTACAGGTCAGTCGTGTAACCTAACAGCTAATCCTAACGGTTCTCCGTCAGGAACTTGGTCATGGACCGGCCCTAATGCATTCACATCAACGCAACAAAACCCGGTTATCCCGAGTGTAAATGCTCCTCAAACAGGTAATTACACCGTTACGAATACGGTTGGAGGCTGTACTAGCTTAGCTTCAGCTGCCGTCAACGTGACGACTCAGTTCTGCTTAACGCCTGTTGCTTCATTCAGTCTTAGTCCGAATGATACCATTTGTTCGGGTTCGACAATTACGGTTACGGACCTCTCTATTAACGGGCCAACTACATGGAGCTGGAATTTTAACAGTACCAATACAGGAGGAATCACCGTGTCTATTCCTAGTTCTAATTTGCAAAACCCAGGCATTATCACGTTTAACTCTTCTCTTACCACTGCTGCAACCGTTACCATTTCGCTAGTTGCAGGAAATACCCTTGGTAATAGTGGTGTTTTTACAAAGACCCTTGTAATCTTTCCTGGCGCTCCATTAGCGGCCATTAATGCTAGCGCAAACAGTGTCTGCGTAGGGAATACGCTCAATATCACAGACGGAAGTTCTAATACTCCTACAAACTGGGCCTGGTCATTTGCCAATTCTTCACCAGCGACCTCTACCACTCAAAATCCAGGGGCAATCCAGTTTAATGCGGCAGGGAATCAAATTATTCAATTAATCGCTAGTAATCTTTGTGGATCTAATGTCGCTACGAAAACGATAAATGTTAAAACGATCCCAACTGCCCAATTTAGCTTGAATCCTCCTTACTGTAATAATACGCCAATCACACTTTATGATAATACTACCGGTTCACCAAATGCTTGGCAGTGGACTTTCGGTCAAGCTGGTTCAGGTACCGATACAAGTACTTTACAAACTCCAACGCATATCTACCCAACTGCAGGGACCTACACTATACAGATGATTGCGTGGAACGTTTGCGGCGCAAGTTCAGCTGTTACCAATCAAATTACGATTACAGACTGTTCTTTGCCTGTTGCCAATTTTGGTATCCCTGCTGATACAGTTTGTATGAACACACCAATTGTCTTAACGGACTCTTCACTACATGGACCACTTATTTACTACTGGGCACTTTCTGGTGCTAGCCCTGGTATCTCCAATCAATCTAGTCCTACAGTACAGTATGGAACACCAGGTACGTATAGTATCAAATTGACGGTACAAAATGCATATGGATCAAATAGCATGACGAAATACATTACAGTATTGTCTTGTTTGCCTCCAACAGCAGATTTTTATATGCCTACCACAACCTGTGCATCAACTTGTATTGATATCACCAATATAAGTACAGAAGCGCCGTTTACTAGCCTTTGGACATTCACTGGTGCAGATAGTTTGTTCTCTACGCAAATAAACCCTAAAAATATTTGCTACCAATATCCTGGAACCTTTACCATTACCTTGGTAGATTCTAATAAATATGGAAAGAGCAATACAATGATTAAAACGATTACGGTTTTACCAGCTCCGCGTATTCTAACACCGAACAGCACTTTAGTTGCAGGTAGTGATATTACCTTAAATGCAATTGGTACAGGCACTATCACATGGATGCCGAACATAGCATTAAATCAGGATACCGGTAATACCGTTATTTCAAGTGCATTGAATAATATTTATTACACAGTTAAGGATGAAAGTAATTGTCCAGGACCTGATACCGTTTATATTACCATGATTTATCAAAATGCGGTGATAACGGTTCCAAACGGCTTCACGCCAGATGCTAATGGTTTGAATGATGTCTTCCGCATCACAGCAAATCAACCAATCAATCAGTTTAGTATGCGTATTTTCAATCGTTGGGGTGAAGAGGTTTTTCACTCAGAAGATTATACCCAAGGATGGGATGGCTATCACAGAGGTAAAGAACAGAATTCAGGGGTCTATCTTTATATTATCAATTATCAGGACTTGGGCGATGGAGAATATAAAGTGCTTAATGGAAACCTTACTCTAATACGCTAAACAAAGGTTAATGATGAAAAAAATTATAGTAATACTTTGTTGTATGATTAGCCTGAATGCATTTGCGCAGGATTATCATTTTACACAATATTATATGTCGCCTCAGACCTTGAACCCGGCTTTGGTTGGGCAATTCAATGGCTGTATGCGTGTGAATGCTGGATATAGAAATCAATGGTCTTCCATTATGGGAAGTAATGGGTTTAATACGATGTCTGGCGCAATGGATGCAAAAATTTTGCAAGGTCAATTGAAAGGGAATTTTGTTGGACTTGGCGTTAATTTCTTTAATGATATTGGTGGTGACGCACAATATGGCACTAGTGCTTTTGGAATGAGCTTAGGCTATTGCCATATTCTTGATAAAAAGCATCCAATGACCATTGCAGCAGGTTTGCAATTTGGATCTTGGCAACGTAAGGTGAATCTCTCCAATTTAAAATTGGAGAATCCGTTTGAAGTGGTGACATTAACTAATAATGTAAGTTTTACTGATTTTGGTACGGGGGTATTATTTTATCATCAACCGTATAATTGGCTATCTTATCAAACCGGTTTTAGCTTTACACACTTAACACGTCCGAATCAATCTTTTGCACACTACACAGATTTGCTTGGTACCAAGTTTCAATATCATGGAACGGCATTTATCCAGTTCGCCGATATGTTCACTGTTATCCCTATGATTCAGTACAGTACGCAGAAAGGTGCCAGAGAATTGAACGTGTCAGCCCTTGGTAAAGTGTTGATTGACGATAACCTTACGTATGAAACTGCAGTCTATTTCGGTACAGGAATGCGCTTTACCCGTCCAGGTGCTGACGCCTTGAACTTCTACTTCCGTTATGATATCCTTAATCTTGCAGTCGGCTTGTCTTATGACGTAAACGTATCTCCACTTCATGTGTTTTCTAACTATAAAGGCGGACCAGAATTAACCTTGCAATACGTTATTAAATGTCCTAAATCTAAACCAACGGTTTATAGTCGTGGAAAAAAGATGTTTTGCCCTAAGTTCTAGTCTAAAGAATTATATTAAATTTGATTAACCCTTTCAGTCTTATGAAAAAAATATTCGTCCTGCTTCTAATTGCTAGTATTGCCGCCTCTAACGTGAGCTGTAAATTCATTAAAAAGAAGTTTGGTAAACAAGAAGAGGTAGTGGCCGACTCAACAAGTGTTGGGGAGGGTGAGTTCGCGGATGATGGCTCTTCTTCTGATTTTTCAGATGCAGAATTGCTTTCTGATTCGACAACGACAACCACTACGGATGCTGGCACTGACGCCCTTTCCTCTTCGGATACAAAAATAGCTGAAGAGTCTGCCAAACCAGCCGAAACTACTCCTGCTCCTGCTAAAGCTGAAAAGAAAGTTGTTAAAGCAGAACCAAAACCTGCAGCTACTCCTGCAAAGAACACAGTAACAACGTCTTCAAAGGCAAAAACTTCAGCTAATACCGCCACAGCAGCTACAGCAACTACAACAACTCGTCGTCGCTCTGGATCCATTTACGATGGTGTGAATGATCAAGAAGAGCGTGCTATCATTCGTCGTGCAGAAGGCTATAATGACGCTTATTATGTAGATGATTATAACGGTTCTAACAGCGAGTACGAAAGACATTATAAAAAAGCGTCTGAATTGGATGGCAGTAAAGACTATATCGTTCCAGCTTCTGGATACGCGGATGGTCGTCAAACAGGTCCTGCACGCGGACCGAAAAGGTCTTTACCAAACACTCCTGCCCATAGTCAACCAGCAGCAAAAGCTGCAAATACAGGTAATGCTAACAATGCTTCTGCAAACGGTCAGATTGGTACAGTTCCAACAAAAGTTGATCAAAAGCCTAAAACGGCCAATGAGATTATTCAAAAGAAATAACGATTAACACTTTTTTGAAAAGCCGATCAATAAGGTCGGCTTTTCTATTTTAGCTATGCTTCCTCCTCCGAAGAAAATTTTAGTAATTCGTTTTAGCTCAATTGGAGATCTTGTGCTCACGAGCCCTGTTTATCGCTGTTTGAAAGCTAAATATCCGAATGCCGAAGTTCATTTGACGGTTAAGAAAAAGCTAAGCAGTGTTTTACAGCATAATCCATACATAGATAAAATCATACCATTAGAAAACGGATTATTGGCATTAGCTTCTAAGTTGCGGTCGGAGCGTTACGATTATGTAATTGATTTGCATAATAATTTGAGAAGTGCTTTTTTGAAAGTATACCTTGGAGTTCCATCTTCTTCGGTTAAGAAAATGCATTGGGATAAATGGAGAATGGTGAAGTGGAAAAAGCAAATTAAGGTCCCGCATATTGTCGATCGTTATCTCGAAACTGGTCAGGAATTAGGACTTGCCTATGATGGATTAGGTTTGGATCATTTTACGGATCTAGAAGCTCAAAACTGGCTACAGCACGAGTTTTTAAAACATTATAATGATAACCCATTTGTTGTCTTTTCAATTGGGGGGCAATTTGCGACCAAGCGTTTACCGATGGATAAATGGAAGCAAATAGCTGCAAAATTAGATTTGCCAATTCATGTTATTGGAGGGAAAGAGGATATGGAAATGGGACAGGAAATACAGCAAGCCTTTCCTGAGCAAGTAATCAACTGGACAGGAAAATTGACCATTAATCAGTCAGCAGAATTGATTAAAGTTGCGAGTAAAGTTTTTACCAACGATACAGGTATGATGCACATCGCTGCCGCGTATAATAAAGACATTGATGTGTTTTGGGGGAATACCGTTCCAGGCTTCGGCATGTATCCTTTTTATCCAGATACCGCTCCTGCGAATGCAGTTAATTTTGAGGTATTAGGTTTGTCTTGCAGACCTTGTAGTAAAATTGGCTTCAAATCTTGTCCGAAAGGCCATTTTAATTGTATGAAATTGCAAGAAGTAGGGTAGTCTTTTGTACTATCTGATTTTAAGCCAAATGTTGCTTTTATAGGAAGTTTTCACTATATTGCGAAGGAAAACTATACTTGCGCCCCTTAACGCGAGTGTGGTTTTATTTAAAACTGAAAACTACTCCTTAATGAAACAACAATTTTTAAAGCTTTTTAGCGTCAAACTGCTTTTACTAGGGCTTTTCAGTCTTGGTATTCACAGCAGTTTGTTCGCGCAATGTCTACCAAATATTGGTTTCGAGCAAGGTAATACCACAGGTTGGCAATGTTTCACAGGAACTAATAACTCTGGTACTCCGAGTATTACAGTGCCTGGTCAGGTTGCTGGCAGACATACCGTTACCCCCAATGGGGCTGGCTTGACGTATACGCCTCCATTTAATGGAACACTTGATCCATATAGTCTTTTACCAGTTGTTTGTCCTTATATTGGTTACGGAACGAAGTCATTACGCCTCGGGAACGATAATACGGGCGGTGAGGCTGAAATGGTACGTACCACCTTTGCTGTAAACAGCTCTAATGCATCCTTAATTTATCGCTATGCGGCAGTTATGGAGAATCCACAGCATGCTATAACCAATCAGCCCTTCTTGGTTTTTAATGTTTGGGATAATGGCCCAATGAATAATCCTTATGCCACTCCGGTAAAAGTAACTTGTTCTTCTATTCTATTTCAGACGCCTTCCTCTTCTGCAAGTTTAACGCAAGGCTGGTTCGTCTCTACAACGAATAGTAGTGTTTTTTGTTCGCGTTGGATTCCAGTGTCAGTTAACTTAGGTACTTTGAATGGACATTTAGTGACGATTGAATTTGCTACAGCGGATTGTTCACTTGGTGGGCATTTTGGCTATGCCTATGTTGATTTAAACTGCGGCGCATTCTCTGTCGTAACCGGCTATTGCCCTGGGTCAACCTCTGCAACCCTTTATGGTCCTCCGGGTTTCAATACTTATATCTGGGACACCGCAGGGACTGGTGCGCCATACATTGCTAGCGGCGCTGCAGATTCATTGTTGATTTTATCACCAGATTCTAATATTATCTATTCCCTTGTTGTAATCCCTCCAGGATTGGTTGTTTGCGCTGATACTTTGTATGATACCATTCATGTACAGCCTCGTCCTACTGCCATGTTTGGATTCCAAACCACCGCCTGTGCAGGTGGATTAATCAATTTCTACGATTCTAGTCAAACGCATATCCCTGGCTCTATTATCGTCCAATGGCATTGGGATTTTGGAGATCCTTCCTCTGGTGCTAATAATATTGCGACTTCTCAAAATCCTACCCACGTCTTTTATAACCCAGGTACCTATACTGTTGCACTTATCGTTGAGTCCGATATCTCCTGTGTTTCGGATACTACAAGTTTATCGATTACGATTGTACCTCCACCTCCCATTAATTTGGATGCAGGACTAAATGTTAGTATTTGTAAATACGATAGCACACAATTACAGGCAACAGCTAATGCCGCTTTTGGCCCTTATCAATATCATTGGGTGCCGTCTGCAGGCTTAAGCAACGACTCTATTCCAAATCCGAAAGCATCTCCATCAGTTACCACGGTTTACCATATTATCTTAACAGATCCTTCTGGATGTAATTTAACTGACTCCGTAAAAGTTACTGTTTTAGGAGTACGTCCTAACTTCCAAATTAATGGGGATGATACCATTTGTGCCGGAGAAAACGACTTCCTAAGTATTACCAATCTTGGCCTAGATGTAATTCCCGCATCTGCGAATTATACTTGGACACCGAACACGCATATCAGCTCTGCATCCGTTCCAAATCCTACGGTAAATCCAATCGTGACAACTGCATATAGTCTCACAATTAATGACAACGGTTGCTCGTCCTCTCAGACTTTCCTTGTTAATGTGGATGACCGAAACCATCTTTTCGCAAGCTTAGATACAGTGATTTGTAAAGGATCTTCTTGCACCTTAATGGCATCTATGGATGGCCCAACACCGAGCGGAGGATTTAGCTTTAGCTGGAATCCGTCTAATGATTTAAGCTCCTCAACAGGACCTCAAGTTGTGTGCTCTGCCATGCAAACAACAACGTATACCGTTACAGGAATTACCTATAGTGGGTGCGTATTAACTGAAAATATTGTAGTAAGAGTAGGGGAGCCTTATTCATTAGATTTGCCTGACACAATTCAACCGTGTATGAACCAGGCAGAAATAATAGCATTCAATTCCCTTGCATCTGACATCACTCAGTTTTGGTGGACGATGGATCCGTCTGCAGGATCGATTGCTGCTTGCGTTACATGCTCCACTGCCGTTGCAGCAGTGACACAGCCGGTGATGGTATATGTTAATACGGCTAATGCAATTGGCTGTCGTTCTAAAGATTCTGTTTTTGTCAATCCAATTGAATGTCCGGAATTAGTGATTCCAAGTGCCTTCTCACCTAACGGTGATGGCAAAAATGACTACTTCTTCCTTCTCAATAGAAATTTTGTTTCGCTTGATTATTTTGAAGTCTACAACCGTTGGGGAGAGTTAGTTTACGCTACAACAGATATACGTGCGAAAGGTTGGGATGGCTCTTACAAAGGGCAAATACAAGATATTGGCGTCTATATCTATAAAGCACAAGTCGTAGATAAAGGTGGGCAAGTAAAAACTAAAACAGGTAATGTTACTCTAATTAAATAATTAATACAAAAATTCAAACTCACAAATATGAAACGTATCCTTTTCTCCGTTATGGTTTTGTTAGGTCTTGCAAATTTGAGCATGGCACAAACGACACAAAAAGCTGCTGCAACTACTAAGCGTGTTGCTATTCAGGTGATTGACCAATCCTATAATCCTGTTGCGCATCGTCGTATTGTTGTGTTTGAAACGTTGACCGCAACTGACATGTTGAACCTAACCAAAGTAAATGAGTATTTTCAGAAAATTAAAGGCTTTCAATCTATGATGCCATTAGCTACAGAGGTTCCTAACTCTCGTCGCGTAGTTCTTGTTTTTGATGATACCGTTGATTTATTAACTAGTCCTGAATTGGAAAAAGTAATGGCAGATAACAATTGGGTTTTGGTAAACTATAAGCGCTAATTAGCCGAGTTGCATCCTTGAAATTGAAAACAGAAACTACCCTAAATTAATGAACTTGCAAATGAAAAGTATTTTTAAACTGAGCTTAAGAATTTTAGTATTGCTCATGCTTTTGGAAGCTCCAAAAGCCTTCTCACAAGTGTGTCCGCCAAATATCGGGTTTGAATTAGGCGACATGTCTCAGTGGCAGTCTTTTATCAATAACGGCTGTACAGGTTTAGGTTGTTGCCCAATCAACGCATGTTCATTTCAAGGTGTTAATTTTCAAATTCCTGGCCGTATCGAAGTAACAGATGCTACTTGGGGTAATGACGCTTCTTGTGGATTCCCTTGTGTATGCCCTGTTCAACCGCCGATTGTTAACCTACATTCACTCAAATTAGGGAATTCAAACACAGGTTCTGAATCTGAAAAAGTTCGTATTCAGTTTCCTGTCAGTACGAATAACTCTACCTTGATTTATCGTTATGCAGCCGTTCTAAACTCTGGTGGTCACGCAGCAACAGATCAACCGCGTGTTGTATTTACCGTATACGATGCGGGTCCAATTACAGCACCTTATACAACTCCAGTTGTAGTACCTTGTCCTTCTTACAATATCCCTTCGCCATCGAGCAGTACTAACATGCCGCCGTTCTGGTTCGTTTCACCAAGTAATAATCAGGTATATTGTTCTAATTGGATACCTGTTTCAGTAAACTTAGCCGCTTTAAATGGTCACCTAGTTATCTTGGAATTCGCAACAGGAGACTGTTCATTCGGAGGTCACTATGGATATTCTTATGTAGATATTCCTGGTGGTTGTAATCCTTTCCGTATCAGCACAGGTTATTGTCCTGGCCAAAGTTCTGCTACCTTATATGGCCCTCCAGGCTTTTCAAATTACTCTTGGTATCAATTACCGGGTTGGACCAATATTGGGAACTTCGATTCAGTAGTAATTACTGCTCCGGCAGCTAATACACCTTATGCTTGCGTAGTAACACCTCCAGGTGGTGCTTCCTGTAATGATACATTGGTCGATACCTTAAAAGTAGCGCCATTGCCAACAGCTTTTTTCACAACTAACCAGCAAATTTGTGCGAATAGTCCGGTACAATTTACAGACTCTTCTTATACTAACTTCCCATTTGCTTATATTAACTCTTGGCATTGGGATTTCGGTGACCCAAACACTGGTGCAAATAATTATAGTACACAACAAAATCCAGTTCATATCTTCTCTGACACAGGCTTCTTCCAAGTACAGTTGATCGTAACATCTAGTATATCCTGTGTATCCGATACGGCCTTATTCACCATTTTGAACGTGGCTCAACCTCCGGTATATCCGAATGCTGGTCCTGATCAAAGTATATGTTTGAATACGAGTACTACCATGAATCCTGTTTCGCCGCCAAATCCAAACTATTCTATAGCATGGACTACCAATAATGGATTGAATTGGCCTGCAAACGGCATTGTAGATACTACGCAACAGTTTGCTATAGTAACCCCAACAGCGACCACTACTTACTATTATACCATTACCAATCCTGTCCTAGGCTGTAGCTTTACAGATAGCGTGGTGGTAAATATTGTTGGTGTGGCTCCTGATGCGCATATTAATGTAACGGATGACACGATTTGTCCGAATGCAAATACCCAATTATCGGTTTCTGTTATTCCAACCACATGCGGACCAACCAATGTAGCTTGTAATGGCGTACCCAATAATAGTATAATTGGTGCAGGTGGATTAAATATTTCAACTTATCCTGGTCCGTTCTCTCAATCTTATTCTGATGGCAGAATGCAGATGATTATTCGTGCATCAGAGCTCGTAAATGCAGGCTTTAGTGCTGGTCAATTGTCTGGAATAAGTTTCAATGTAACGAGCAAGAGTAGCACAAACCCTATCCGTAATTTTAAGATTTCTATGGGTTGCACTGCATCCTCTCAATATAGTGCTGCATCCTTTATCGGAGGTTTAAGCTTGGTGTATACTAACGCCATTTACAATACAGTAAATGGTACCAATACCTTTAATTTCCAGACACCTTATAACTGGGATGGAACAAGTAATTTAGTACTAGAATTCTGCTTCGACAATTCTTCTGCCAATATGGATGATGTTGTTGCACAAACAGCTACTGCATTCAGCTCTTGTGTCTATGCACTTCAATCAGGTGTTGGTTCAAGTGGTTGTAACCTTACTACAGGGACTATCTTCACTACTTCGTTCAATCGTCCTTCAGTTACGTTGATTACTTGTATTTCAAACTTGAATACAGCAACTTATGTTTGGACGCCGACTGCAACTTTATCCTCTGCCTCTGTGAATAATCCAGTGGCTTCACCTACTGTTAATACTACTTATTCTGTAACGGTTGATGATGGTAATGGTTGTCAAACAACCACGACTAAAACTATTTACATTGATAATACAACTTCTATTAATGCTGGTAATAATGCCACTATTTGTAAAGGTTCAATTTATACGTTAAACCCTACTACAACTGGTACTGGTCCTTTCAATTATAACTGGACTTCAACTCCTGCTGGATTTACTTCGTTTCAGATGAATCCTGCAGTTTCTCCCTCAATAACCACTACCTATCAAGTTTCAGCAAGTGGGTACTCTGGTTGTAATGTTACGGATAACATTGTGATATCTGTGACTCCTGTTCCTACAGCTAACTTCACTGTGAATCCTAATCCAGTATGTTCTGGTGCAAATGCAACGGTTACCTTTACAGGAGTTAATCCTGTAGGTTCAACGGCCACTTGGAATTGGAATGGTGGTACAGTAGTAAGTGGATCCAGTTTTGGACCTTACACTATCACGTGGGCTACAGCGGGTACTAAAAATGTGAAATTAATTGTCAATTCTGGATCATGTTTGGATTCCATCACAATTCCTGTGATTGTTAATCAAACACCGACTTCTGGATTTTCTATTATTCCTAACCCAGTTTGTACCGGCTCAAATGCAATAATTTCCTACACAGGAACTGCAAATGCAGCCTATAACTACAATTGGAATTTACAAGGTGCTGTCGTTGCCTCAGGAAGCGGCGCTGGTCCTTATCAAGCGATGTGGAGTTCAGCAGGTACAAAGAACTTGACCCTAACGGTAACCAATGGAAACTGTACAAGTACAACAACCGTTCCTTTAGTTGTAAACTTAACACCTACTTCCTCTTTTGTTGCTCCTGTAAAATCATGTACAGGTCAGGCAACGCCAATTACCTATACAGGTAATATGGGTGCTGGCGCAAGTTATATCTGGGCTTGGGATGGCGGTGTACCGAGTGGTGGACCAGGAGCTGGACCATATACTGTGAACTGGTCAACAGCAGGTATAAAGAATGTAAGCTTAACGGTTACCTCTAATGGTTGTACTTCTGCACCAACAGTCGTTCCTGTGAATGTTACCTTAACTCCAACGAATAATTTCAGTTTGGCCTCAAGTATATGTTCTGGAAACCAAGTTGCGGTTACCTATACAGGTAATGCTACAAGCACAGCTGGTTTTGTTTGGAATACAACAGGTAATGCTAATCCTGTTCAATTGTCAGGTATTGGACCTCATGGTGTAACATGGGTTAACAACTCTAATTCAATATTCAATGCTTCGGTTTCATTAGTAGTTACGGAGAATGGATGTACTTCTGCTACGAATACACAAACGATTCAAGTAGTGCCAACACCGACAGCGAACTTTACCGTAACGTCTCCAACATGTGCTTTCGACACAGCTCGCTTCGTACATATCGGAGGAGGGGTAGTGCCAGGAGCTAACCATGCATGGACATTCAGCAATATGACATCACAATTGTATGGTTCAGGTGCAGGTCCGATAGGTGTTATCTGGAATAATCCTGGAACGTATAATGTTACCTTGACTGTATCTCAGAATGGTTGCGTATCTACGCCTGTTACAAGTCCGATTACAATATTGCCTGTTCCTACTGTGATTATTCATAGTGATACAAGTATTTGTCCGGGTCGTCCAGCATATCTATGGGCAAGTGGTGCGGATAGTTATAATTGGATTAATAATGTGAATTCGAATTTACCAGCTATCAAAGTATGGCCAGCAAGTACGACTTCATATTCTGTTATCGGTACTCTTGCAAACGGTTGTACTGGAGTAGGTACTGCTATTGTTACAGTTCTCGTTCCTCCAGCTCCAGATGCTGGTCCTGATACGATGATTGTGCTTGGTAATACAGCCAATATCGGTGGAGCTACTACGCCAAATTATATTTACGCATGGACACCTGCTGCCACTGTAGCAAATGCAACAATTCTTAATACGCAAGCAACACCAGCTGTTTCGACATTCTATATTGTGGAAGCAACAGATCAGAACGGTTGTATAGGATATGACACGATGCTTGTTATCGTTACGAACTGTTCGAATGTGTTTATCCCGAAAGCATTCTCTCCAAATGGTGATGGTAAGAACGATCACTTCTTTATCGCGAATGCAATGCAATTGACTAGTCTTAAGAGATTTGAAGTGTTTAACCGTTGGGGACAAAAAGTGTATAGCTCTAAAAACAAAATGGATCAAGGTTGGGATGGTAAGTTTAACGGAGTTGATCAAGAAGTAGGAGCCTATACTTTCTACCTAGAGGCTGAATGTGAAGGTGGACAGATAGTTAGAAAAGAGGGTAGTGTTACTTTGTTACGTTAATTAAATTATTCTGAGAAATAAATACATATGAAAAAAATAGTAAAAATAACCGTATTCTTTGTAATGGCATTCTTTGCATTACAAAGCGCATATGCAAACAACCCTCCGGTTGCTGCAAATGATGCTGCTACTACTGCGGCTAATACTGGTGTGACTACCAATGTTATTTTAAACGACGTTGATCCCGACGTCGGACAAACATTAACATTGAATGCAGTGGTTATCATTACGCCAAAGCATGGTTTAGTTACTGCTGTTAATATTAACAACGGAACGATTTCTTATACGCCTAATAGCGGCTTTTGCGGTGTCGATACTTTAGCCTATAAAGTATGTGATAATGGTGTTCCTGTTATGTGCGATACCGCCTTACTGATTATTTCTGTAGGTGCTGGTCCGGCAGCATATCCAACTACAATATCTTTCAATGGATTGTCTACGACCTTGGTAGGAGGTGTACCGCACATGGTATTGAATGGTGTGGTGAAAGATACTTTGCGTCCGTGTTATAGTAGCGACTTTATTTTCTCTGCAACTCCAACGGGACCAGGCTATACGATTCATTGGAATGCGAACAGTACAAATGGTGTGAATAGTTCACAAAACGCAGATACTATTACAGGTATTGGCCCCAATGATGCGGGTAATTATTGTGTTTATCAGACGGCACCTTCAGGTTGTTCGAGCCCAACTTATTGCGTGCGTATTATACCGCAAGTTTGTTGTCCGCTTAATATTGATTTCGAATATGGTAATTTTACCAATTGGAAATGTTTTACAGGAACTTATCCTGGTACAGCCCCAACGTTTGGTGCGGCGGCTGTTGTTCCAACCGTTGCAGCTACTGGAACACGTTTTCAAATTACGCCTTCTGGATTTCCGAATCCAGCATTAGCTAGTCCAACATCCGCTCCTGTTAATTTAGACCCTTATGGATTGTTTCCTGTAGTTTGCCCTACTGTTTTTGGTGGAGGTAATTTCTCTTGTCGTGTAGGGGATGATAACGTAGGAGCACAAGCTGATCGCGTTATTTATTATATTCGAATCCCGCCAGGAAATAACAACTATAATATCGTTTATAACTGGGCTGCTGTATTGCAGGATGCGAGTCATGGTGCAACGGATCAGCCTGGTGTGACTGTAAAAGTTTATGATAGTATATTAGGTCCAGGAAGTTCCATTGCATGTGCGACTTTCGCCTATACAGCAAGTTCAAGTATGCCAGGTTGGGGAACTTCTACATTGGATCCTACCGTTCACTATAAATCGTGGTCGCAACAAAATATTGGATTGAATGGTCTAAGTGGACGTACTGTTGCGCTTGAATTCACCACTTTTGACTGTTCTTTTAGTGGTCACTGGGGTTATGGTTACGTCGATGTAGGCGTAGGATGTTCCATCTCTGCTATTGTACAAGGATATTGTCCAGGATCTTCTACCGCAGGTTTGAATGGCCCTCCGGGTTATCAAAGCTATGTTTGGTATGATGGAACTTGTACTACCATATTAGGTACCAATGTGAATTTAACATTGAATCCAGCGCCAACTCAACCTACTACTTATGCGTTGGCGGTATTCCCTTACCCAGGATTTGGTTGTCCTGATACTATTTATACATTGTTAACTGCACAACCTAAGCCGGTAGCTAATTTCTTCTATCCTTCCAATTACTGCGCTGGTTCTATTGTACAGTTTGTCGACTCTTCCTACTCTCTAACAGCGGGAACTTTCATCAATCATTGGCAGTGGAATTTCGGTGATCCGAATGCTACGGTTAATAACCCTAACATAGATACCGTTACCCAGAATCCGCAGCATATTTATTATCAAATGGGTAATTATACGATTACCTTAATTGTTCAATCTAATATTAGTTGTGTATCTGATACGGTTTATAAAACCATTCATATCAACCAGCCGATGCCTCCATTACCAATGTTTGTATCGCAAGATACGGTATGTGGACCGACAGATTCGATCATTGTGAATTTTACAGGAACAGTAAAGCCTAACTTTAATTATTTCTATACACTCGACTCGTGCTATACCGTAATGAGTGGAAATCTTATTGGACCTGGTCCAATCAAGTTGAAGTACAATTGCAATGGGCCGCACAATATTCGCTTTACGGCCATACCTCCTCCTGGTGATACTACCTGTTGGTCGAATATTGATATCCCTATTTTAGTAAAAGGTCAATATCCTTCTTTGTTTGTAATGGGTAATGATACCATCTGTTTACGTGATCCATTCGGTAATTTGGTGATCGATACTATTGCCATTATGACATCGCCTTCCGTATGTGGACCATCACCTATCAGTTGTGCAGGAGGTTCTGTTTACGCAGCAGGTAATAACAGCGGTACTACCGCAAACTTACCTACACCATTCCGCGGTTTCTACACTGAATCTAAATGTCAAATGTTGATTTTAGCTTCTGAATTGCAAGCTTTAGGATTCCAAGGTGGACCAATTTCTGAAGTTGCATGGGATATTGTAAATAAGGCAAGTACTATTCCAGCATGTTCTGCAAATGGACAATTTGCAGGGTTTACTATTTCAATGGCATGTGTTCCTTATACAGATATCTATACAGGCGGTGTTGCAATGGACTTAACAACTCCGTTAACGCAAGTTTATACCACCACTGCATACAGTACGACAGCAGGTATGAACACCTTCGTTTTACAAACACCGTATGCTTGGGATGGAGTTTCAAACCTTTTGATTCAAACTTGTTATGATGCAGGTAGTAGCTGTTGGACTTCTGATGACCGTGTTGCTAAGACTACAAATGCTACAATATCTGCAGCTGCAGGCTTACCTGCTACAGCTAACTTATGTGCTTACGCTTATTCGGATAGTTATAATGGTTGTGATCCTAACTATGGTCAAACGGGTAATGGATTTTTGCCAGCAACAATCACAGAACGCCCAGATGTATTCATTAAAGGATGTAGTGGAAAAGCAACAGCAACAACTACATGGACATGGACCTCAAATCCTCCAGGTTTTATTTCTCATAATGATTCCATTTTTGTTTCTCCATTAACAACTACAACGTATACGCTTACAGGGGATGACGGAGGTTGTCAAACGATCAAGAATTTCACTGTTTACCAAATGCAGAAGAATACAATTTCTGCCGGCGCGGATACTACGTTCTGTGGAAATAACCAAGGGGTTAGCTTGACAGCTTCAGCTACAGGTCCAGTACCTGTAAACGCGGTACCTTGTGGATTAAGTACAATGAATAACTGTGCTTCGGCTCCAACAACTGTAACTGTAGGGGCAGGTAATAATCTGACAACTACCATAACACCGTTCAACGCGAATTATTCTAATGGAAGAACGATGATGCGTTATACAGCAGCTAGTTTGCAAGCAGCCTTTGGTATTGCAGCTGGTACGCCATACAAGATTTCTTCAATGGCATTTAATATTACTACCAAGAATAGTTATTTGCCGCATTACAATATGACCATCAAAGTAAGTTGTATCAATAAAAACTTAGCAATGCCTACTAACTTCATTGGTGGATTGTCTACGGTTTACGGTCCTACGAATTATACTACTACAGCAGGTTGGAATACATTTGCCTTTACCAATGCATATGATTGGGATGGTAGTAGCGATTTGTTAGTAGAGATTTGTTTTGGGTCAGCTATTTCTTCCGCGAGTGATGTGGTTGCAAAAACAGCGCAAGCTGGGAACTGTGTCGTATGGGCGGGTAATATCGCTGGTATTGCCGGCTGTACGCAAAATGCGGCTACGCCAAACACCTTTGGTACAAGCAATTTGTTGCCGAATGCACGCTTCACGGGCTGTCCAATTCAAATCAATGTTGGTAATTACAATTTCTTCTGGAGTTCAATTCCTCCAAGTATAATTCCAAATAATACCAATGCTACAATCAATGTGAACCCGGCTACCACAACAACTTATGTATGTCAGTTAATGGGTTCTTATTGCCCATTGTTTGATACGGTTGTTGTTAATGTGATCGGAACAATCAATTTACAAGTTCGTAAGGATACCAGTGTTTGTCCAGGTGCTGTTGTTCCATTATGGGCAACTGGAAATAATATTCCGATGACCGGCTGGACATGGTCGACGATCAATGGTGGAGCACTTTCAGGATGTAGTAATTGTTCTACACCTAATGTAACAGTATTTGGTCCTGATTCGGTAATTGTTACAGCGACACAATCTGGTACAGGATGCTCTGCAACCGATACCATTACCATTCTTCAAAATCTTACACCAAGTGCCGACTTTATTATGAGTTCTCCTGTTTGTCAGGGAAGCCCAAGTACAGTAACCTATACAGGTTCAGGTACTGCAGCAGGTACTTATAATTGGAATTGGAATGGCGGGCAAGTATTAAGTGGTTCTGGTCAAGGTCCATATCAAGTATTCTGGAATGCTGGAGGTATCTATACGCCTCATTTGGTGGTGAATGACTTTGGTTGTACTTCCTTCCCAGACTCTGCAAGTGTTGTGGTTATTCCAACATTGACAAGTAATTTTGCTCGTAATAGTCCGCATTGTGTGGGCGATAGCTTGAAATTAACCTATACAGGAACTTCTGCAACTTATCCAGGACTTAATTACAAGTGGATGGATAAGGGTAATAATGTCGTAGGTACTACTAAGAATCTAAGCCTAGTAATGAACGCGCCTGGTAAGTATATTATCAAGTTGCAAACAAGTGTTGGACCAACGAACCTTTGTCCTTCTATTGTAACTGTTGACTCAGTTATAATATATCCAAATCCAGTGGCAAGCATGAGTACAACACCTAATGCGGTATGTACTGGCTCTCCATTAACTGTTGCGTTCAATGGAACCATTAATACAGGGGTTGCTCCAAATCCAACACCTACAATTCCTGTATACACTTGGGGTTGGAATGGTGGTATTGCTAACATGATTAATAATACGCCTACTTATGATGTGACTTGGAATACAGTTCCTTCGAAAATATCATTAGTGAAGAAAATTACCTTGTTAGTTAATCAAGATGGTTGTTACGATAGTGCTTCAGTAAACGTAACTATTCACCCTTATCCGGTTGCTAAAATTAGCTCGAATCCTGCCTTAACATGTGCTGGTGTTCCTGTAACAATCACAAGTGCTGGTAGTACTTACCAAAATGCCGCATCATGTACATTCGGTTACGCCTTCCCTAATGGTAGTCCTCTGACTGCAACCACTAAAGGACCGCATAGTGTAACCTACATGACAACTTCTGGTATCAAAACTGAGGTTGCTTATTTGACAATCACAGAGAACGGATGTACTTCTAATACTGACTCTGTATTAATTACGGTGTACCCAATTCCTACTGCAACTTTCAGTTATGCACCTAACCCTATTTGTTCTGGTCAAGTGGTTAACTTTAGTTATACAGGAACGACGAATCCAAGTAGCAGTGGTCAAGTAACATACAACTGGACCTTCAATAATGGAAGTCCAAATAAAGCGACTACAGCAGGTCCGCACAATGTACGTTATTTTAATAGCACTTCAACACAAGCACATTATCCAACAACCTTGGTAGTGACGCAAGACGGATGTAGCAGTTTGCCAGTAACACAAAATGTGGACGTGAATCCATTGCCTACGCCAACTATTATCGGACCAAATGATTTGTGTTTGGATCAAACAGTTGGTTTGGCTGTAAGCCCAAATTATGTTTCTTACTTATGGAGCGATGGATCAGCGAATGATTCATTGTTTGTAACAGGGGGTGCAGATGTGTTCGTATTCGTAACAGATGCAAATGGTTGTACAGATAGTACTTCTCATCATATCACGGGTCATGCTTTACCAATTGCTGATGCGGGTGCAGATCAAACCATCTTCGTTGGCAATGCAGCTCATTTGGATGGAAGCGGAAGTATTGGTGGTAACGCGTATTTATGGTCACCTGCAGCCACTTTGGACAATCCAACCTTAATGGATCCAAATGCGACTCCAAGTGTAGATCAAGATTATGTATTAACTTACTATAATGCTTCGTTTGGTTGTATGGATATGGATACCATGCATGTGACTATTCGTATGTGTGAAGCATTAAGAATTCCGAATGCTTTTGCGCCAAACTCTGATGTAGAGGCAGATCGTACATTCCGTGTTCTTAATCCAGATGATTTCTATCGTTTGGTACGTTTAGAGGTTTATAACCGTTGGGGACAATTGATGTTCGCAACCAACGATAAAAACAGTAAAGGTTGGGATGGTAAATTCCGCGGTGTTGAACAAGAATTAGGAACTTATATTTACAATGTCATTGCAGAATGCGGTGGCGGTAAGTTAATTTATCTGAAAGGTGACGTTACTTTAGTACGTTAATTCTTCTCAAAAAAGCCCCTCAATTTTGAGGGGCTTTTTTTTACTTAAAATCAATCAAAAGCGGGTTTATTTTTTTATTTTTAAGACATAATTTAAAGCAATGAAGAAACTAGTTACGCTAATTGTATTTTGTCTTTTATTCGTTGGTAAAAATGCAAGTTTTGCTCAATCGACCTATGGTATAAATTGTGCAGATTTGTTTTTTAGTGAGTATGTAGAACCTGGACCTGGATTTTCTGCCAACAAGGTAATTGAGATTTATAATCCCAAAACAATTCCTGTAAATCTAGGAAATTATCTTTTAGGTGTTTCAATGCGAGGAACCTCCACGCCGGGATGTGGTAATCCAGATACAATGCGTCTGCCAGCAAGCGTAAATCTTCTTCCAGGAGATGTTTATGTCGTGTCTTTCAATGGAACTGGAGGACTAAGCCCTGCGGTTGTAGCGGCAAGAGATACTACCTGGGCATCATTAAATTTTAATGGTAATGATGCAGTTTATTTGATTAACACCTTGAACGGTGATACTCTAGATATTTTTGGTGAATTATGTAATAACCCTGGCGCTTCTTGGCAAATTAATACACCGCTTACAAATAACTTCTCAATCAATACTACACTTGTTCGTAATCCTAATATTTATCATGGAGAAAAGAATTGGATGATGAAAGGGATGTATGAATGGACGGCTTATCCAATGAATACATTTACGATGCTAGGTAGTCATACAGCCTTCCCTTGTGGAACACCAATTCCTCCAACGGTGATTTTTGATTCTACCTATGCTGTTTTCAACGAGAATAGTGGTACGGTAAATTTGCCAATGCATATCTTATTTGCGAATAGTGACACTACGAAGGTAGACGTTGTTTTGGTAAGTAGTGCGGGTAGTGCTACCTCTGGATCAGATTACAACTTCGTTACACAAACGGTCGTAATTCCTCCTTACTGGAATGGATTAATTGACCCAGATACATTGCAGATTATCGACGATTTGAATATGGAGAACACAGAGGATTTATACATTGAGTTTTCAAATCCGCAGAATGCTCAAATACAAGCGATTGCTCAGGATACTTTGCGTGTAGATATTTTGGATAATGATTTTGCTCCAACGAATACAATCCAATTCCTTGCGCCTGTTAATAACAGCATTTTAGAGCAAGCGATTACATTGCAAATTCCTGTTGTGCTGAACGCAAGTGCAGCAGGGCCATATACGGCTGACGTTAGTTTACTTGCTGCTAATACAACGGCTATTGCGGGTATTGATTATAACTTTACAACTACAACATTAACATTCTTGAATGCGCAAGACACGCAGTATGTTTCTTTAGATGTTTATGATGAATGCGTTTGTGAACTAATGGAAAGTATTCAATTGCTTGTTTCAAATCCAAGTGCGGGTGTATCTATTGGAATAGATTCTATTTATTCATTAGATATCTTGCCAAACGATGCTCCTCCAACAGTCAGTTTTGGAGCTTCTACTTATAGCATAAATGAGGGACAAATGAATCAGATGATTCCTGTAAATTTAAGTGCAGCACATTGTGATACCATGTACATCACTGTTTCGATGGCCCCTTCTTCAAATTATCCTTCAGGAAGTACATCATGGGATTTTACTGGATATGCCAATGGAACTACCTCGATTTTAGTTGTAATTCCTCCAGGGCAATTAAGCGCCTCTGTTTATGTTGATGCTTATACGAATTCTACATTAAATACGAGTGGTATTCCTCAAACGTTTACTTTGAACGCAACTTGGGCAAACTGTCAGAGTGGAAGTGGTGTGAGTACAGCTTCAACACTTGTAACAGTGAACGATATGAATCCTATCCCAAGCTTTTCATTTAACATGGCAAGCATGAGCATCGCTGAAGGAGGTGGGGCAATTCTAGTGCCAGTAGATTTTACCAATGAATATGGCTATGGAGGAACGGTAAGTGTAATGTCGATGGATATCACTACTACTTTAGGATTGGATTATACATTCCCAGGCGCGATTTTAAACTTCGGTCCAACAGATACACAACTTGTTCTTACGATTCCTATCATACAAGATCTTATTTTCGAAGGAACAGAGACTTTCTCATTGATGTTGTACGGTGCCGGAGCGAATACACAAATTAACTCAGCAGCCTCAAATGCATTGATAGATATTTTGGACGATGATGTTTATACGCCACCGACAGTTTCTGTAAACTTCATACAACCAACATATGTCATGTATTCCGAGATGAATGCAGCCCTTACTATTCCGGTAGTAGCTTCAGGGTCAACACCTGTATTTCCATTAACGGTTAATGTGAATTTGGACTTGTTGAATACTACGGCTACGAATGGGGTTGATTTTATTATGACAAATCCGCAAATCTTAACCTTTGCTTCGGCAAATGATACGCAATATGTTCAGTTCTCTTTATTGGATGATTGTATACCTGAATTTTTAGAAAGTGTGGTTTTGACACTCTCTAATCCAGTGAATGTTTTAATTGGACAGGACTCTATTTATTATATTGATATTGTACAAAATGATCCTACTCCAAGTGTTTCCTTTAGCAGTAATCCGACACAAACTATAGGCGAAGCTGGTGGCATGTTACAAGTGCCCGTATTCTTAAGTAATGTGCATTGTGATACTGTTACAGTTTCGTATACACTTGCTGGTTCGGCGATAACTCCTGCTGATTATAGTATTAGTGGTACTCTTGGTAGCATTACCTTCTATCCTGGCGACACCATTAAATACATCACCATTAGTGTGGTAGATGATATTATTGTAGAGCCAACAGAGAATATTGTACTGGTTCTAGTGAATCCAATCGGAGCGACCATGGGTGCAATGCAAACAGATGGAGTTTCAATTATCGATAACGATGTTCTTGCGCCAACGGTTTACTTTGGTACAACTGCAAATACTTATATTGAAAGTGCAGGTACTATTACCGTTCCTGTAATGATTCAAAATCCAGGTGCAACTACGGTAAGCGTTACAGCAACGCTTACTAGCGGAACGGCCTTGGTCGGAACAGATGTAACGGGTACTGTTTCTCAAACTATAATTTTCCCTATAGGTTCGACTACCCCTCAAAATGTAACTTTCACTATTGTGGATGATGCGATTGTGGAAGGGACAGAAACATTTACGATTGTTTTGAGTAATGCGGTGAATGCAACAATCGGTGCGGCTAATACTTTCACTGGTACGATTACTGACAATGATAATGGCGGATTACAAACCGTTGCTCAATTCCAAAGTACTGCCACTACGGTGAAAGAAGGGCAAACACTCGTGTTAAACGTGCCTGTTTATGTAAGTAACCCAACGGCATCGCCTGTATCGGTATCCTTTACTGTGAATGCAGGTACTTGTCTTCCAACGACCGATTATGTAGTGATTACGGCAAGTCCATTAATCATTCCTCCTTTCAATACCGTGAACAATATTCAAATTAATATTGTGGATGATAATATATTCGAAACATCTGAGCAATTCACGATAAGCTTGAATTCTGCCCAGAATGCCAATTTGGGAGCACTTACAACCATGCAAGTAGTTGTGTTGGATAACGACTTCGCTACCGGAGTGGAAGCGATTAATACGAATCTAATTAAGGTATATCCTTCTCCTTTAGAAAGTAATGGCGTGCTTAGCATCGAACGTGCGCAAGCTACTCCTGCAAATTTTCAATTATTGAATTTAATGGGACAAGTGGTATTGCAAAATGCTATTATAAGTACTAAGGAGCAAATTCAATTGCCTGATTTAAGTGCAGGGACTTATGTTTATCGAATTATAGAAAATGGTGTTCTAAAAGGGAACGGACAAATTGTGATTGAACGATAGAAAATCTGTGATATTAAGAACCCCGTAAGAAATTACGGGGTTTTTTATTTGTCAAAAAGTGCGGGATGTTTAATTGCTAACTATATTTGTCTTTCTAATATTCAACATGAAAGAGCAAAATAAATTCTGGTTGCCTACCATTGTGGCAATCTCTGTGATTCTCGGCGTTTTTATCGGGATGCGTTTGGGTTCAAATGGTGCAAATAAGTTCGGAGTCGGTGGTGGTCAATCTAAGTTTGATGAGCTATTGAACTATATTTCGAGTAATTATGTCGATACCTTGAACATGGAGAAAATTAAGGAAGAATCCTATGTTGAATTGTTGAAGCAATTAGATCCGCATAGTTCCTACATCTCTGCTGAAGAGCTTAAAGGCGTGAATGAGCAATTAGAAGGTAATTTTGAGGGAATCGGGGTTGAGTTCTTTATCGTGAAGGATACCATTATGGTGGTGAATGTGATTTCTGGAGGTCCTTCTCAACAAGTTGGCATTCTTTCCGGAGATCGAATCGTAACGATTAACGATACCTTAGTTGCTGGTAAAAAAATCACCAATGAAAATGTCATTAAGAAGTTGCGTGGCAAAGGGGGCAGCAAGGTGAAGGTTGGAATTATCAGAGGGACTTCTAAGAAACTGAGTTCGTACACGATCACTCGTGGTCAAATTCCTTTGTACAGTATCGATGCGGCCTTTATGTTGAATAAAGAAGTAGGGTATATCAAGGTGAATCGCTTTGCAGAGAATACGTATATCGAGTTTATGCAACGCTTGGATAGCCTGTTGCAGAAAGGTTCTATGAAGAAGTTGGTGATTGATTTGCGCGGTAACGGAGGTGGGTATTTAGATGCGGCAACTAAAATTTTGGATGAGTTGATTGATGGTGATAAGACTTTAGTTTATACCGTAGGTCGTAATCGTACGCGCCAAGATTATACTTCGCATGTGGAGGGAATGTTTGAGAAAGGTCAGATTGTTGTATTAGTGGATGAGGGCTCTGCAAGTGCTAGTGAAATTGTTTCTGGAGCCTTGCAAGATTGGGATCGCGGGACGATAATTGGGCGTCGTACCTTTGGAAAGGGCTTAGTTCAAGAACAATATCAATTGAGTGATGGTTCTGCTTTGCGTTTGACAGTGGCTCGTTATTATACACCAAGTGGAAGATGCATTCAGAAGAAGTATCAATTAGGCGAGGCGGATTATGATATGGATGTTTATAATCGTTATAAGCATGGGGAATTGACTAATGGTGACAGTATCAAGAATGCGGACACTATGAAGTATTATACGATGGTTAAGCATCGCCCTGTATTTGCGGGGGGCGGTGTTCGTCCGGATATCTTCGTTCCATTAGATACCACTTTAGGTGCTGATCCTATGATTCGTTCTTTAATGAATGGAGGAGCTTTGCAGCAATTTGCTTATGAGTATGTTGCGCATAACAAGGCTACAATAGCTGCTTTCGGCAGCGCAGAAGCTTTTAACAGGAATTTTGATAAGGATGCCAAGGTTTTGAATTCTCTTATCAATTCCTCTGTAAAGGACGCTAAATACATAGGTGTGGTGAATGCTTCTGCTAGGGCGTTTATTGCTCGCCAATTGAAGGCCTACATCGCCAAACAGGTATGGGGCGGAGACGCATTCTATTATATTTATGAGAGTGACGATTCGACTATCAAAGCTGCTTTGAAACATCTTCAATAATAATTTAGAAATTGCTTCAGTTTTTCTACATTTGTACCCAATAAAACCATTAATATGTCTTATTTATTTACTTCTGAGTCAGTTTCTGAAGGCCACCCAGATAAAGTAGCAGATCAGATTTCCGATGCAGTGATTGACGCCATGTTGGCGCAAGATGCTAAAAGTCGTGTAGCATGTGAAACATTGGTTACCACTGGTCAGGTGGTTGTTGCCGGTGAAATTACAACAAAAGCTAATATTGATTATCAAGCTGTGATTCGTAATACCATCAAGAACATTGGTTATACAAAAGCTGATTATATGTTCGAAGCGGATAGCTGTGGTATTTTAGTAGCTATTCATCAGCAATCTCCAGATATCGCACAAGGTGTGGATGAAGGAAAAGGTTTGCATAAAGAGCAAGGTGCGGGCGACCAAGGTATGATGTTTGGTTATGCTTGTAAGGATACTGATACGTACATGCCATTGCCATTAGCATTGTCGCATTTGTTGTTAGAAGAATTAGCAGCGATTCGTAAGGAAGGTAAGATCATGAAATATCTTCGTCCGGATGCTAAGTCGCAAGTAACGATTGAATATGATGATAACAATCGTCCTATTCGTATTGATACAATTGTTATCTCTACACAACACGACGACTTCGCTAAAGAAGATGTGATGTTGAAGAAAATCAAAGAGGATATGATCAAAATTTTGATCCCTCGTATCATGAAGAAGTTGCCTAAGAAAATCCAGGTATTATTCGATAATAAAGTTGTTTACCATATCAACCCAACTGGAAAGTTCGTTATTGGCGGACCACACGGTGATACAGGTTTGACTGGTCGTAAGATTATCGTTGATACGTATGGTGGTAAAGGTGCACACGGTGGTGGCGCATTCTCTGGTAAAGATCCTTCTAAAGTAGATCGTTCTGCTGCGTATGCGACTCGTCATATTGCTAAGAATATGGTTGCTGCAGGTTTGTGTGATGAAGTATTGGTACAAGTTGCTTATGCTATCGGTGTTGCAAAGCCAGTAGGTTTATATGTGAATACTTATGGAACTTCGAAAGTGAAAATGACTGACGGAGAAATGGCTAAAAAAATAGCTGATATTTTTGATATGCGTCCAGCAGCGATCATTGATCGTTTGAAATTGAAAACGCCTATCTATAGCGAAACTGCAGCTTATGGTCATATGGGAAGAACTCCTGGTAAGAAAATTATCAATGGCAAAACCTATGAGACTTTCACTTGGGAGAAATTAGATTATGTGGCTAAAGTGAAGAAAGCTTTCGGTTTGAAATAATTCTTTTAGAATCGTGTAAAGGGCTGTATCTCGTCGATACAGCCCTTTTTTATTTTGATTAATTTGTTTATATTGTCTTTGAAAACCACAACTATGTATAAAAAGTTACTCTCTGTTTTTATATTAATTATTTTTGGCAAGCAAGTTTTTGCACAACAAAACACCATTCAAATTCAATTTCAAGTCTTAGATTCTATCAGCAAGGAAGGTGTTGTCAATGCCTTAGTGAGTGTGGATGGAAAAGCGATTGCTTATTCAGACTATAATGGTAAAGTAGATGAGAAATTTACATACCCATTAAAGGCGAGTGATTTAAAAATTAAAGTTTCGGCATTGGGTTATAAGTCTTTCGAGTTTAGTATGTCGAAAGCGGGTGTTTCTAGTGTGCCTGGCCCCATCATGTTATGTAAGGAAACCAAAGGTTTGAATACTATTGTGGTAAGCGGATCGAAGTATGCGAAGAATATTGCCGAGGAAACGGTATCGATGGAGGTGGTGAAGCCAAGTTTTATTGAGAAGAATAATTTTACCGCCTTAGATGAGGCTTTAAATAAGGTTCCTGGCGTAGATGTAGTAGATGGGCAGGCAAACATACGTGGCGGCGGAGGATGGAGCTATGGGGCAGGAAGTAGGGTATTGGTGATGATTGATGATATGCCTTTAATTACGGCAGACGCAGGAGATGTGAAATGGGATTTTCTTCCAATTGAGAATTGTGAGCAAGTAGAAATTTTAAAAGGCGCGGCATCCTCTCTATATGGATCTTCAGCAATGAATGGAGTGATTCACTTTAGAACAGCCTATGCGAAGTCGAAGCCGAAAACACATATCAGTTATTATAGCGGATGGAATGGCGATGCGCCAATTCCTGCTGCACAATGGTGGGGTGAAACAGCTCCGGTATTTACCGGTATCAATTTCTTTCATTCAGAAAAGAAAGGAAATTTAGATTGGGTAATTGGCGGCGCTGGCTATACCGATTGGAACCGTAGCTATTTGTTAGGTGATTTTAATACGCGCGCTCGTATCAATGCCAATTTACGTTATCATGTGAAAGAGGTAAAAGGAATGACAATTGGTGTAAACATGAACAACCAGATTTCAAAAGGGGCTACCTTCTTCTATTGGCTGAATGATAGTGCAGGGATGTATATTCCTTACGGAGGGATTGATCCTGCGACCACTACTGTAAGTTATGGCGGAACTCGTCGTTTGAATGTGGATCCTTATTTGACATGGACCGATGAACATGGATTAAGTATCAATTTAAGAACACGTTTCTTTCGTTCGAATAACGTCAACTCCGTTAATCAATCGAGCCTAGCCGATTTATATTATACTGAACAGCAGGTGCAGAAGCGTTTTCCTTTTGGCTTGAATGTGACAGGAGGAGCGGTACACACCTACAGTAAAGTGAAAGCGGATTTATTTGGTCAGCATGATGGTAATAATATGGCCGTGTATGCGCAGGCAGAACAGAAGATTGGCAAGCTCTGGTTGTCTGCTGGTGTTCGTAATGAGTGGTTTAGAATCGATTTAACGACAGCTACGTCGAAACCGGTTTATCGTACAGGCTTTAATTATCAAATAGCGCAAGCGACATATTTACGCGGATCTTGGGGGATGGGCTATCGCTTCCCAAGTATCGGAGAGAAATTTGTGCGTACGCGTGTAGGCGGTGTGAATGTTTTGCCTAATCCTAATTTGAAAGCTGAAAGTGGAAAGAGTTATGAAATCGGTATTAAGCAAGGTTTGAAGATTCAGAAGTGGCAAGGTTATTTTGACGTGGCAGCCTTTAGTACGACTTATAATAATATGGATGAGTTTCAGTTTAATATGTACTATTCAGGGTATGATCCTAGACATCCTGAGTTGACACCATTAGATAGTTTCATTTATTATTTAGGATTTAAGATGATTAATGTATCGCAAGCGCGTATTAATGGGGCGGAGGCTACTTTAGTCGGGCAGGGCGAAATTGGTAAAGTGAACTTTAATGTAATGGCTGGATATACCTATTTGCAACCTTTAGAGATGAAGTGGGATAGCGCAAGAAAGGTAACCTATTCGGATACTTCCTCTAACTTTTTAAAGTATCGTGTTCGTCATACTGCTAAGATTGATATCGAAGCGAGTTACAAGAAGTTTACCTTAGGGACAGGGTTTAGATATATGAGTCGAACGGTGAACATCGATGCTATTTTTGAAAACAAAGATTTGTTTCCAATTGGTGTTGCTAAGTTCAGACAGGCTCATCTAGATGGAACGTATCTATGGGACGCGCGTTTGTTTTATCAGTTGAACAGTCATATTCGTTTAGGCTTTGTAGCGAAGAATTTATTGAATGTGGTTTATACCGAGCGACCAGCTTTTGCCATGCCGCCACGTAATTATACGATACAGGCTACGTTCGATTTTTAGTCTAAATGATGCATAAAATATATTTTTTATATCGGAGGAAATATAATATATTTGAATGCGTTAAAGGGTAGACTAAAAATTAGATTATGAAAATCGTTTCTTGGTTTATCGTTGTATTATGGCTGCTGCCTTGTAGCCTGTATTCTATCGAAACAAATTTCGTTTCGGCAAAGAAGGATATGTTTGTTAAAAATGCTGGTCAGTGGAACGATACAGCTCAGTACGCCTTCGATGCAAAAGGGGGGCGTGTGTTTTTTACAAAGACTGGTTGGCGTGTTGTTTCGGCCTCTGTTGCGGATTTACATCGTGCGCACGAATTAAAATATAAAAAAGATTCTATATCATTCGCTTATAATTATCCTATTCGTTCGTATTGTTTGGAATGGCAATTTCGGGATAGTAGAGAAGGGGTAGGTGTAAAAGGAGAAACTAAACTCCCCAATTATAATAATTATTATTTAGGGAATTCGACTAATAATCATCATGTTGAAGTTCCGATTTATGAACAATTGAACTATGAAGGATTATATAAAGGTGTAGATGTTAAGTTAGAAAGTGATTCAGGAAATTTGAAGTATTCTTTTTTGGTAGAAAGTGATTTCAATTTAGATAATCTAGCCTATTTTATTAAAGGAGCAGAGTCTGTGACTGTTCAAAATGGTCGCTTGATAATTCAGACTTCTTTAGCGAATAATGAGGAGTATATTCCGATAGCGTATTCAATTGATGAAAAGGGGACAAGAAAATTGGTAGCATGTAATTATAAAATAAATGTGGATGGAAGTATTGGATTTACCCTTGAAAAGCCCCTGCCGAATGGCTGTAGATTATTAATTGATCCAGTACTTGTTATAGGAAGTTATGCTTGGAGCACGGCGATGAGTTATGGGTTTACGGCTACATATGATATTGCAGCCAATCTTTATTTAGGTGCGGAATGTTTTGCTTTGGGATGGGCTGCAACAAATGGTGCTTATCAAACTTCTTATGCTGGAGGTATTGACATATCCATAGATAAATTTAATGCGTCTGGAAGTCAGTTATTGTTTAGTACCTATTTAGGAGGGGCCTCTGGAGAAAATCCTAGAAGTATGATTGTAAATTCAATTAACCAGTTATATGTACTTGGGGTAAGTGGATCTTCAGATTTTCCAATTCGGCAAGGAGCTTTTCAAAGTACCTTTAAAGGTTGGAATGATTTAACAGTTACCTGCTTTAATGCTTTAGGTACTCAATTAGTTGCGTCAACATTTGTGGGAGGAAGTCTTAATGATGGTAGTAATGCCATTAGTTTTATAGGGGATGATTTTAATCGAGGCGAAATAAACTTGGATAAAAATGAAGATGTGATTGTTGCGAGTAGTACTAATTCAACTGATTTCCCCATTACTACCGGCGCATTCAATTCTAATTACAAAGGAGGGAATTCTGATGGTGTATTGTTCAAAATAAATAATAGCCTAAGTCAGATGATTTGGTCGACATTTATTGGGGGAAGTGATGATGATAATGTTATGAGTGTGGCGGTAGATATTAATAATGATTTATGGATAACTGGCGGGACGGAAAGTGTTAATTTCTTTATGCCATCAACAGCAATTCATAATACACATTCTGGTCTTTCTGATGGATATATTTATAAGTTAGGCGCACAAGGATCCTTTTTGAATGGTACGTATAACAATGTTATTGGAAAAAGTGATCAAGGGTATTTTGTTCAAGTTGATCGGCATGGTAATCTTTATGTGATGGGATTGATGGATAGTACCGTGACGGCTACACCTGGTCATTTTTCAGAACTCAATGCTAAAAATTATATACAGCAGTGGAATGTGAATAATATGAATATGAATTGGGTAGCGAATTTCGGTGCAGGAAGTTTTTCGTTTTCATTATTGCCTACTGCATTCCTAGTAGATAATTGTGATTATATTTATATATGTGGGCATACAGGTGGCATCACAAGTGTTGTTACAACGCCTAATGCCTATTTACCTTTAGCTCCTGGAGGAATTGATTTTTTATTATGGCAATTTAATCCTAATGCTACATCTGTTAACTATTGCACTTATTTTGGAGGACAAATGATGGATCATGTGGATGGAGGGACAAGTCGCTTTGATAAGCGCGGCGTAGTATATGAAGCAGTATGTTCTGGCTCGAGCAATATGCCTACTACAACTGCGGCCACTAATTCAACCAATTGGACGGCTTATGGATTTAAGTTTGATTTTCAAAATAACTCCGTTATAGCGCAAGGTGCTACTAGTTTTATTGATACTTTTTGTGCGCCGCTAACCATCAACTTTACTAACTTTTCATATAATGGAAATGGCTTCGTATGGGACTTTGGCGATGGGTCGCCGTTGGACACAAATCGAACGCCCTCTCATCTTTATTCTCTGGCAGGTACATATCATGTTATTCTTGTCGCATCAAATTCTTTATCTTGTAATTTGAGTGATACATTTAAGATAACTTTAGTCTGTCTGACCAATACGAAGCCTGTAGCAAATTTTACCCAAACATCTGATTGTAGTTTGGCTACAGCATTCACCAATACAACTGTTGGTGCGAATTATTATCATTGGGATTTCGGAGACAATACTACCTCTGTTATGAATAGTCCGGTTCATACGTATAGTCAATTAGGAACCTATACTGTTACTTTGATTGCTCACAATACTGTGTGTGGAACCAGTGATACTGTTAGTCAGATAATCACATTTAATCAAAACTCTAAGTCTGAGATTTTTTCCAAGGACACTACTTTATGTGTCGGAGAGAATTTGGTTTTAGATTCTGTAAGAATTTGCTGTAACGGTGTTTTACAAACAAACTTTCCAGCTTCGTTTGTGCAAATGAATCAAAAAGTTTGGAAAGCAACGATGGCAGGGGATTATTTATTGAATGCAATAGTGGCCTTTCCATCTGGTTGTCCTCAATTCGATACCATACAATTTATGGTGCATGTAAGAGATATTCCAAAGGTGAGTTTTGTTAGCAGTAAAAATAATGGGATTGGCGGTAATCTAGTGCAGGTTACTGGTTCTGTTGTAAGCGCGAGTGCTTATAATTTGATGTGGAATCTCTCTAACGGAGTTCAAGTTGGTAACAATTTACAATGGCAATTAGAAATTGCCCCCTTGTATAAGGTGGAAATTTGTATGATTGCTGTTAATGATTATTTATGTGCAGATTCTGTTTGTCAAGAGGTTTCTTTCGAGCCTTCGCTTGATTTTGCATCGGCTTTTTCTCCAAATGGTGATGGGAAGAATGATTCTTGGGGGGTATTAGTTTCCGCACCGGAGTTGATCTCCAAATACGACCTCCGTATTTTTAATCGATGGGGGGAGCAGATTTTTGTTTCTGATCAATATTCAAAGCGTTGGGATGGGAAGTATAAGGGGATAGACCAGGAAATAGGGGAGTATATTTTTGTGTACGAAATAGAGTTTATCGATGCTAGTTGGAATGCGGCTAGTATAGGGCATTTGACCTTACTTCGTTAATGCTTTTGTTTTCTCATAAAAAACACGCAAATTCGCGTTACAAAACGAACTAAAATGTCATTAACAAACACGATTCCTTCAGAAAAGGATATGATGGTGAGCGATTTTTTACCGCTTCATGGAACAGATTATATTGAATTGTACGTGGGCAATGCAAAGCAAGCAGCGCATTACTACAAAACTGCATTCGGTTTTCAATCTTTGGCTTATGCCGGACCAGAAACGGGTGTGAAAGATCGTGTAAGTTATGTGTTGGTGCAAAACAAAATGCGTTTAGTGCTTACTACGCCTTTGAAAAGTGATCATCCAATTACGGAGCATCATAAAAAGCATGGAGATGGCGTGAAGGTTTTGGCCTTGATGGTAGAAGACGCTTATGATGCCTATGCGCAAACAATTAAGCGTGGAGCAAAGTCGTATATGGAACCAACTACACTGAACGACGCTGCTGGCGAAGTTCGTTTGAGTGGTATTTGTACGTATGGTGAAGTAGCGCACGTGTTTGTAGAGCGTAAAAATTATAACGGCGTATTTATGCCAGGTTTCCGCGAATGGAAATCTGATTATAACCCAAGTCCGGTTGGATTGGAGTATGTCGACCATTGTGTTGGAAACGTAGGTTGGGATCAAATGAATACTTGGGTAAGCTTTTACGAGAACGTAATGGGCTTCCGCAATATTTTGAGTTTTGATGATAAAGATATTTCTACAGAATATTCAGCATTGATGTCGAAGGTAATGAGCAGTGGAAATGGCTATGTGAAGTTTCCAATCAACGAGCCTGCAGAAGGAAAGAAGAAGTCACAAGTAGAAGAGTACTTAGATTTTTATGAAGGAGAAGGCGTTCAACATATCGCCGTAGCTACGAAAGATATCATCACAACGGTAAAGGCTATGATGGCTCGCGGCGTTGAGTTTTTGCAAGTGCCAAGCTCTTATTATGATGATTTATTAGATCGTGTAGGACCAATCGAAGAAGATCTCGCTCCGTTACGTGAATTAGGGATTTTGGTTGATCGTGATGACGAAGGATATTTGTTGCAATTATTCACGAAGCCGGTAGAAGATCGTCCGACCATGTTCTATGAAATTATCCAACGTAAAGGCGCTAAGTCATTTGGTAAAGGGAACTTCAAAGCCCTTTTCGAAGCGATTGAACGCGAACAAGCAAATAGAGGTAATTTGTAAAATTACTCTTAGCGATACAAAAAAAGCCTTCAGAATTTCTGAAGGCTTTTTTATTTAGTAGAGCTGGTGTGATCTATTATAATTATAACGAACGCCAATCCCGTAGAAGTCTTCATACTGCTTGTTTGGTGCTGTTTGACTAAAACTGCTTCGATGAATGTAGTTGATTTCTAGGAATAAATTATATGCAAGCTCATAAGAAAGAACATAATCCAAAATCAAGGTATTGGTTTTGTTCCCAATCGTGATTGGATAAGCATAGGTGATATCAGTACCTGCTAATCTTGAAGGACGAGTTTGATAAGAACTTAACGGATTACCACCCCAATTGCTATTAGCTGTATCCGCGCCATACATTTGATAGGCACCATGTACAGAGGCTGTCAAGCGGCTATTTGGTTGATAGATGATACGCCCGATTAATTCTTGGAAGTTAGCACCTAGAGGATGCGCCAAGGGTTGATTATAGTGTGTGAAGTTTGCAATGGAATCGTGATGCGCATAGGTATAAGGGCGAACCCAATTGGCTTCCATGGTCGCATCTAAATTTTGAACTCCGAACATATCGTCGTATTGGAATCCTAATTGCATCCCGTATTTGTTGGTCCAGTTATAGAAGTTTGCTTTTAAGCGATTAAAATTGAATTCATCCAAAAATGCTTGTCCATATAGCTTCAAGGATTTTCCAATAATCCATGCTCCGTCAATTCCTAGAGAGGTATTGTCAGGACTGCCAAGTGAGTGTTCTACGAAGCGATAGGTGATAACAGGGTTGAGATACGCTAACTCAAATTGTTGATTACGTTCAAAAACAACACCTTCGAATAGCCCTATTTTAAAGCGTTTGAACGGATTGTAGGTAAAGTGATGGAAGGCTGCAAATTTTTTAGGGAATAAAAAATCTCCTTTGTTAAAGGTGGTTTGCATGGTGAGTTGCATGAATAGATTTTCATAATCAAACTTGCCATAATGCGAATTGACACGAAGGAATGGGATTGAAGCGCTATTGTCGGAAAGCCAAAGTGAGCGCATACCGTAGCCTATTTGTTGACGATCCTGACCAAAAGTAAAGCGGACACAATTTTTTAGCGTAGAAAAGGTGATATATCCTCGCGCATCTAAAAAGTCATATCCAAAATATTTGTTTGCTTTGTTAAGATGGTTGAAGATTTTATAATATCCTTGATTTGGAACCGCTCCGTATTTATTATAATAATTGAACACATAATCTTGCGGCGCCCATTGATTTTCGCCGAGGTAGGTATAGAATCCTAATTTATTAAAAAGATTTCCTCTTACCTCGAAACCTCTTACATTCCATACTTTATAGTGCGGATCGATCGAATTCCCTCCTCCTTGATAGAAGACCACTGGGTTTAATCTGATTTTTGCATCGGCGGTGTTTAGGAAATAGAAGTCTGTTTTCTTGTCGAAAATATTCCCCCAAAACAAAGGGTATCTGCCTTCAATGCGTGCGTCTTCGGGTGCGTATTCCGCATGTCGGTCAATCATCCATTGAATATTTTGGTTGAGAACGGTATTTTCTCTGTCTCCTTCTAAGGTGTCTTTCTGTTGGTAGCTGCGAATGATTGGTAGGATTGCGTCTTCGGGAATCATACTTTCACCGGTATGGACATTACTAGCGAAGCCGCCATTTTTTATTTCTAATTTTTGTAACCAGAGCGCTTCTCTGCTGTTCATCGGAAGATAGGGGCTTTGTCCGAAGCTTGAATTTGCTACAAAGACCAACATCCATATAATGGCGATGTTAGTTTTTAAAGAAGAAAATGGACGATATAAATTAAAATGCATAAACATTCGTTTCCATAAAATTACGATTTGACTTGAATAAGGCTTGATTTACAGTGAAAATTTTGCAGTTTTGCATATATGAACCAAAAAGCATTTCAATTACGTGATTTTTTGACGGGTACGATTATCGTTGCAGCACTTGGCTATTTTGTAGATATCTATGATTTAATCTTGTTCAGCATAGTACGTAAGCCAAGCTTGTTAGGTATTGGTGTTGCAGAAGCTAGTTTACAAAGCACAGGCTTATGGTTGATCAATATTCAAATGATAGGGATGTTGATTGGAGGGATTATTTGGGGGATTTTTGGGGATAAGAAGGGGCGCCTTTCGGTTTTATTCGGTTCTATCTTATTGTATTCACTAGCTAATATTGCCAATGGCTTTGTACATACCGTTACCCAATACGCTATTTTACGTTTTATTGCAGGAGTTGGATTGGCAGGGGAGTTGGGAGCAGGAATAACCTTAGTTGCGGAGTCTTTACCAAAGGAAAAGCGCGGTTTCGGAGCGATGATCGTCGCTACGATCGGTTTACTTGGCGCAGTATTCGCAGGTATAATGGGATTGATATTTCAAGATAATCCGGATGGTTGGCGCATTTGTTATTTTATCGGAGGTGCTTTAGGATTGCTTTTGTTGTTTATGCGAATTGGGCTATTAGAGTCAGGTATGTATCAACAAATGGAAGCAGATGAAGAAGTAAAAAGGGGGGACTTTTTAATGGTATTTACTTCGAAAGTACGGTTCATCAAGTTTCTTAAATGCGTTGCCATAGGGTTTCCAATATGGTATAGTGTCGGGATTTTAGTAACCTTGTCACCAGAGTTTACCAAAGCTATTGGGGTCGTTGGAAAGGTGCAAATGCCCATAGCAATTATATTGTATTATATGGGTGCTAGTATCGGAGACGTGCTGTGCGGCTTCGGTAGTCATTATTTGAAGAGCAGAAAAAAGATTATCCTCATTTATATTCTAACCATTGCTGCTGTCTTAATTCCGTTTTTCTTGGCCAAAGGAATGCCTGTGAATTGGTATTATGTGGTAGTGTTCTTTTTAGGAATGGGTGGAGGCTACTGGGCAATTTTAATGACCATCGCTACAGAATCTTTTGGAACCAATTTGCGAGCGACAGTAACGACTACAGTGCCAAACTTTATCCGTGGCTCGCTTACCTTGATTACGCTTTTATTTACCGGCCTACAAAGCTATTTCAAGCCTTCCTTAGGACATTCAAACGGCCTGATTTGGGCGGGAATATTAACCGGAGTGGTATGTTTAGGAATTCCATTACTAACCATCCGAAGTATGGAAGAAACATATGGTAAGGACCTAAATTATCATGAAAAGGATTAATGGACTATTTGTCCTTTTTCCATCCTTTTAGGTCGCTCCAAATTTTATCTAAGAATATTGCACTGCTAACACTTAGGTGCACACCTTCCATATTTAAGGAGGTTTCACTTTCATAGATGTCAAAACGATAACCTGCCATTATGTTTAGGCCAAACCATTTAAATACAGGTGATCTGAATTGATCTCCAAATTTCAAGTTGCTTGAAATTCCGACAGCTGCAGGTATATAAGTTGATTTTATATGCTGATTTGATGTAGGTCCTGTTAAAATATAATAGTTGTTTTTAAAATAGGCTATTTCACTTACGACACTCCATTCACTATATTTTCCTTTATAAAAGACAGGCTCGGCATAGATACTAAAACCGAGTTGTTTAAGCTGCAAGTTGAAATCAGAATAGATATCTAAATCTGCGGCCCAAAGCGAATTCGACTTTAAAAAATAGGTATTATTCCCATAGTAAACCCCGATTCCACATTTGAATTTTTGATTGATATATGGACCGCCTCGATATCCCCAAATATTTTGTTTTACATCTTTGAGTAAGTAGAAGCGCTGATCGAAATCAAATGCAAAGCCTACTTTCGCCTCCGCTTTTGAATGAAGCAAAGTAAATAAACATACTAAAATTAGGACTGTGTTCTTAACCATTCTTGTTGTTTCAAATAAGCCAAGAAATAACGCCCAATTAAATCTGATTCGATATTCACTAATTGACCGAGCTTCAAATGAGCTATATTGGTATGTTCCCAAGTATATGGAATAATCTCCACAGAAAATAAATCTTCCTTGCAATTAAAACAGGTAAGCGAAATTCCATCGATGGTTATACTTCCTTTTTCAATTAAGAGTGGGAGTTCCTTCGTAAATTGAAAATTTAGCAAATAGCTTCCTTCCTTCTTTTCAATACCAACACATTTTGCTTGCGCATCCACATGACCTTGAACGATATGTCCGTCTAGACGGGCATTTGCGGCCATCCCTCTTTCCAAATTTATTCGGTCATTTGCTTGCCAGTGACCGATAGTCGTTTTGTGAATGGTTTCATCAATAGCAACTACTTCGTACCAGTCGGTAGACAGATTTGATATCGTAAGACAAATACCATTATGCGCAACACTTTGATCTACTTTCAATTCTTGCGTAAATTTGGCTTGCATTCTAAGTCTTAGGTTGCTTCCTTCCTTTGAAACTGCTATTAGCTTGCCGGTAGATTCAATAATTCCTGTAAACATTCGCCAAAGATACTTTAGAGTGATTTAATGAAATGCAATACTAAAAAAGATAAAGCACAACAGCCAATTATATTGTCTATCCAAAATGCATTCGAAGATAAATTCGGTTTTTTATTGACCATGATTATTACGACTAGGCTACTTAGTACCCATATCAAGGCTTCCCATTGGTCGATCATAAACAGACTATAAGGGAAATGGATGAAGGAGAAACAAAGCATCGGGAGTATTAACAGCAAAGCACTATAAAAGGTTGTTTTCAAGCCATACTTAATTGGAAAGCTGATGAATGCATTTTTTTGATCCTCCTTAACTTGGTTAAGATCTGTAAGCAAACAAAGCGCATAATAGATACAGAAGATAGCGACTCCGTTAGCTGCTGCCGCTTTCCATTGTGTTTGTATAAATTGATCAGCACCATTCGGAAATAAACTATTTTTCTGAGCGAGACTAGCCGCCATACTTTCCCAAACAGGAACTGCATATTGTAGTAGCGGTGCCAACCAAATCGTATTCAACCAGCAGGCTGCTATAAGTAACGGTTTTGCCCATGGGTTTTTTCGTAAAGGATATTTTGAAAAAGGCGTTTGATAGAGGAGGCAAAGAATTAGATTAATCCCAATGATTATATTTAGCGAATTCATAGTGAAGGATATTAGAAAGGCAAGTGCCGCAGGAATCATCCAGAGCCATATTTTTTTTTGCTGCCGATAAAAAGTATAGATGGCATAGGTACTCAGAAAGGCACTCAGGATAAGCCAAAACAAGGTCAAATCATAATCTGCTCCAAACGAAATAGCGAAGTAAGCTGTAATACTCGCAGCGCTTAAGCTAATCCACAAATTCGATGTAATAATTCTGGTGTTTGTTGACATAATTCGTGCAAACTTATTGAAATTATCCTTTACTTCGCGAAATGATTGTCTATCCGAATGCAAAGATAAATCTAGGTCTGAATATCCTTCGTAAACGCGAAGATGGATTTCATGAAATTGCGTCTGTTTTTTATCCTGTAAAATGGAAGGACGCTTTGGAAGTTGTTCGCGCGAATCAATTGAAATTTACCTCTGGTGGCTTAGCCATTCCCGGTACTGAAGAAAGTAATTTGTGTTTAAAAGCTTATACGCTTCTGAAAGAAGTCTATGATATTCCTCCTGTACATATTCATTTGCATAAGGTTTTGCCAATGGGAGGTGGTTTGGGAGGCGGTTCCTCAGACGCCGCTTTCACCTTACGTGTTTTAAATGAAATGTTTTCACTTCATTTAGATGCGAACACTTTAAAGTCGTTAGCCGCTAAACTAGGAAGTGATTGTGCTTTCTTTATCGACAATACGCCGCAAATGGCGACGGGAAGAGGTGAGGTATTGACTCCGTTTAATTTAAATTTAAAAGGGTACAATATATTGCTTGTATATCCTGCTGTAGGAGTTTCCACGCCTTGGGCCTATAGTCAGATTAAACCTAAGGCTGCTGAATATTCTATTTCAGAGACCTTACAGGGTCCAATTGAAAATTGGAAAGAGAAATTAATCAACGATTTTGAAGCGCCTATTTTTGAGGCTCATCCTGAATTGGCAGAAATAAAAGAAGCCCTCTACGAATTTGGAGCTGTTTATGCCTCTATGAGTGGGAGCGGTAGCACACTTTTTGGTATCTTTAAATCAAGCGATCCATTGCCACTCGAGCAGTTGCAGATGTATGGCTATAATTGTTTTATTCACGAAGAATGAGCGCAAAGAAAATAGTAATACTAGGAAGTGCACATCCACTCAGAGGTGGTCTGTCGGCTTTCAATGAGCGATTAGCCTATCAACTGCAAGCGGAGGGACATGAAGTGCAGATATATACGTTCTCCTTGCAATACCCTAATTTTTTATTTCCTGGAACTTCGCAATATAGCGATGAACCAGCGCCAGAAAATTTGACGATCAAGGTTAAGGTAAATTCTATCAATCCATTCAATTGGATTAAGATTGGTCGCGAATTAAAAAAGCTTCGTCCTGATATTTTAATCGTTAAGTTTTGGTTGCCCTTTATGGGACCCTGCTTCGGTACGATATTACGCATCTTGAAACGGAATAAACATACGCGCGTCATTAGTATTTTAGATAACGTAATCCCACACGAAAAGCGTCCGGGCGATTTGCCCTTCACCCAATATTTCTTAAAAGCAGTGGACGCATGTATCGCTATGAGTCGTTCCGTACAGGCCGACTTAAAAACCTTGCAAGCAAATCTTCCTTGCGATTTTATTCCTCACCCTTTATATGATCATTTTGGTGCCGTAGAATCAAATACGGTAGCTCGTCAAAAATTAGGTATTGCTTCGGAAGATAAAGTAGTGCTATTTTTTGGCTTTATTCGAAAGTACAAAGGCTTGGATATTTTATTAGAGGCGATGAATGACGAACGTATTAAAGCTGCAGGTATTAAATTGCTAGTTGCAGGTGAATTTTACGAAGACGCAACCTTTTATACTGATTTAATTCATAAATACGGGATAGCTTCGTCATGCATTATGCATACCGACTTTATCCCCAATAGTGAGGTAGCTAATTACTTCAATGCTGCAGATGTGGTGGTACAACCTTATCGTACCGCAACGCAAAGTGGCATTTCGCAAATGGCTTATCACTTTGAAAAGCCAATGGTAGTGACTAATGTTGGTGGTTTGCCAGAAATCGTTCCAGATGGAAAGGTTGGCTTCGTCACGGAAGTCAGTGCTGCAGCAATAGCAGAAGCTATCTTAAAGTTTTTTAGTTCAAATACTGCTGGAAAATTAGTCGAAGGAGTTAAAGAAGAAAAGAAAAAATACGAATGGCATCATATGAGTGCTGCCATTTTCAAAGCCTAGAAATTACGAGTTATGTATCCTGTTTTAAAACGTTTTTTTGATTTTATCGTCGCTTTGATAGTAGCGTTAATATTGTCTCCTGTTTTAATTCCAATCATTATTCTATTGCGATTCTCTGGGGAAGGGGAGGTACTATACGGACAAGATAGAGTAGGGTATCGATTGTCTAAGTTTAAAATTTGGAAGTTTGCTACCATGTTAAAAAATTCACCCAATATGGGAAGCAAGGATGTTACGCTTCGTAATGATCCGCGCGTTACCTTCTGGGGGAAATATTTACGCATTACAAAGTTGAATGAATTACCACAAATATTTAATGTTTTAACGGGTGATATGAGTTTGGTTGGACCACGCCCCTTGATGCCAGTGAGTTTCGCTTATTATTCACCTGAAGTACAAGAGAAAGTTTATAATTCTGTGCCAGGAATAACAGGAATCGGATCCTTGATTTTTAGAGATGAGGAACATTTGGTTTCTACCCAAACGGAATTTCAAAGTCCACATGATTTCTACAAACAACGAATCTATCCTTATAAGGGACAATTGGAAATGTGGTATCAGAAAAATAAGGGACTAAAAGTTGATTTTTTAATTCTCTGTCTAACCGCAATTAGTTTGGTTTTTAAGCAAAACAGACTTGTCTATCAAGTGTTTAGTGATTTGCCTCCGAATCCATTTAATACGTCGGTAAACGCGAATTAATTCGTATATTTGCCGTAAATATTAAGAAGTAGGATGGAGCGCTTTAATTTACTCACCAAGTCGATGTTGTTTTTTCCAGCATTAGCGATGATTTGTTCTTTTCTGATTACATGGGTTTCTATTCCTTCTATCATTCAAGTAGCACGATTAAAGCATTTATTCGACGAACCAGATGATAATCGAAAGTTACATAAGCGTGTCGTTCCAACTTTAGGAGGACTAGCAATTTTTGCAGGATCAATCATTTCTCTAATGCTTTTTACAGATACTTACACCTTTCATGGGCGTCAGTTTGTAATGGCAGCATTACTCATTTTGTTCTTTTTAGGAATTAAGGATGATATCATCATTCTTTCACCGTACTCTAAATTTATAGGCCAATTTATTGCCTCATTGATAATTGTTTGGGCAGGAGATATTCGCATCGATTCTTGGGGAGGGGTTTTTGGGGTGCATGCACTAGGTTATGAAGTGAGTATTGTTTTTAGTGTATTGTTTATTATGCTTAGCATAAATGCGTTCAATATGATCGATGGTATTGATGCCCTTGCAGGTTCTATTGGGTTAATCACAGCAGGTACCTTCGCGTGGTGGTTTTATCATGCGGGCTATCCACAGCCTTTGATTTTTGCGACTGCAATCATGGGGTCAATCCTAGCTTTTTTACAATTTAACATTACACCTGCACGTATCTTTATGGGTGATACCGGTTCGATGCTAATTGGAACAATTATTGGTATTCTGACCATATTATTCATTAATTTGAACCATTTGGTGCCTGTGAATCTTAGAATTAATTCCGCTCCGGTAGTTGCTTTCGGTATTATTATCATTCCTGTTTTTGACCTTTTGCGTGTTTTTGTTTTGCGTTTATTGAAAGGGCGGTCTCCATTCCATGCAGATAATCTGCATATGCATCATCAGTTGTTAATTCTCGGGTTCTCGCACATAAATGCTTCTATGTTACTTGCGTTTGTGAACCTTGTTTTTATTGCAATTGCATTTTTACTGAATAAAATTCAAACGGAAGTTCTATTCGCGCTGCTTTTGGGTTTTGCTATTTTACTTTCCATAATCGTTGACGTTTTAGTTAAAAGAAAACTGAAAAAATGAATAAGTTTAAATTCGCTGTAATTGGCATGGGCCATATCGGAAAGCGCCATGCACAAATGATTAAGAACAATCCAGATGCAGAGTTGGTAGCTGCTGTGGATGTTAATACCGCTTTAAAAGAAGAAATAGAAACACAATACGGATGTGCTTATTTCAGCTCTATCGAAGAGTTGATGGCCTCTGATATTAAAATTGATGTCATCAATGTTTGTACGCCAAATGGCTATCATGCAGAACATGCCATTAAAGCATTAGACAGAAACTGTCACGTGGTAGTTGAAAAGCCTATGGGCCTTACAAAAGCTGCGTGTGAACAAGTTATTTATAAGTCATTACAAGCGCATAAGCACGTATTCTGTGTTATGCAAAATAGATACAGTCCGCCAAGTGCTTGGTTAAAACAAGTATTGACAGAAGAACGTCTAGGAAAGATCTTCATGGCGCAAATTAATTGCTATTGGAATCGTGATGAGCGTTATTATAAGAAAGGTGGCTGGAAAGGAACGCTTGATTTAGATGGCGGTCCTTTATTTACACAGTTCAGTCATTTCTTAGACATCATGTATTGGTTGTTAGGTGACATTCAGGATATTCAAGCGCGCTTTGAGAACTTCAATCACGCCTATACACCTTTCGAAGATTCTGGTTCTGTTAACTTCAAATTTATTAACGGAGGAATTGGGGTGTTGAATTACTCTACCTCTATGTGGGATAAAAATCTCGAAAGCTCGATCACTATTATAGGTGAGAAGGGTAGTATTAAAGTAGGTGGTCAGTACATGGATAAAGTGGAATATTGCCACATTGAAAACTATACAATGCCTGAATTGCCACCTTCTAATCCTCCAAACGATTATGGTGCTTACAAAGGTAGTGCTGCCAATCACCACTATGTGATTGAAAATGTGGTTGATACCCTTAAAGGAAAAACTTCCGCAACTACCAACGCTTTAGAAGGCTTGAAAGTAGTTGAAATTATCGAACGTATTTACGCGTTAAAGCCTTAATCGATGTGTGCCATCGCCGGCATTCTAAGTGCTTCGCACCATCCAGCGCAAACAGATGCGCTCTTGCTGCGAATGCTTTCACAAGGGCAAAGGCGTGGTCCAGATGCTGAGGGTGTTTGGCGGGACGAGTGTTATCGTGTTGGTCAACGGCAACTGCATATTATGCAATCGCCAGACAGCACGCATGCAACGTTACAGCCTTTTCTTTTTAAAGAGAAATTTGTGTTATCCTGGAATGGATCGATCTATAACTATATCGAACTCCGTAAGGAATTGCAGTCTCAAGGCTGTGTGTTTACCAGTGAGGCAGATACCGAAGTTTTAGCCCAAGGCTTGTTCTATTATGGACTCGAATTCCTTTCTAAAATAAACGGGATTTTTGCGCTTTCTTGGTATAATATAGCCAAGAGAAAATTAACGCTTGCGGTAGATAGATTCGGCGTCAAGCCCTTGCACTACCAAGTACAATCGAATACTATTTATTTTGCATCCGAGATAAAGCAACTTGTTGTTGCCAATAATCCTGCGCCTAATTTTAATGCGCTGGTTAATTTTTTATTATTCAACGCAGAGAATTTTTCAGCTCAAACTGCTTTTGAGAAGGTGTTTGCGCTGCTTGGCGGCCAGTATGTAGAAGTCGATATTCAAAATATAAAAATCGAAGTCAAGCAATGGCATTCGAATCAGTGGAGTCAAAGTTTGGTTTCACATTCCTTTGAAGAAAATGTGTTGCGTTTTGAAGAACTGAGTGCCAATGCTATAATGTTGCAAAGTCGTAATGCCGTTAAACAGGGGATTGCGCTAAGTGCCGGACTAGATAGTTCTTGGCTCTTTTATGGTTTGAAAAACAGAAATAGTGTTGTTAACGCTTTCACAGTAGGTGTGACAGGGGGTTGGCAGGATGAACGAATTCAAGCTAAGAAAGTTTTTGATGCATTCGCCGGACCAGAAGATCATTTTACTGCCGTAGCGTTTAAGTCAGATGAATTGATTGCGGAGTTGAATGATTTAAGTTATGTGCAAGAAGAACCCTTCACGGATCCTTCTGTTTATATGCAGTATCGGATGATGAAAATTGCAGCTCAGCAAGGGGTGAGAGTGATGCTAAGTGGACAAGGAGCGGATGAATTATTGTTGGGATATGAACGATATTCTTTGTTGGAAAGTTTACCCTTATCGATAATAAACAAGCTGCGTTATTTTCAAAAATTGAGTGTAAAAATGAATGCATCTTTCACCAAGTTTTTGATTTTTGAACAAATGTTTGCAAAGGCTAAATTGCGGACGGCTCGCGTGAAACACCTTCACAGAGGGATGTTTGCAGATAAGATGCAATTGGCCGAGAAAGCTATTTGGGAGGCGGAAGCAAATTCTTATTTTAATCTTTCGGCATTATATGCAAATGAAATAGAAGTGCTCCATTTGCCAAAATTGTTACGTTACGAAGATCGAAATGGCGGCGCTTTCGGTATAGAAGGGCGTCAGCCTTTTCTAGAAAATCAATTAGCTGATTTTATAATTCAGCTTCCACAAGATCATAAGTTAAAAGAGGCGCAAACTAAACGGATTCTGCGTTCGGCTCTAGGTAAGGCAGGACTCACGAATGTGGCAAATCAAAAAACTAAAATTGGGTTTACTTCTCCCGATTATCTATGGCAGAATGCCCAAGGAGAAATGGCTTCGTTGATAAGCAATAGTCGCCTATTAAAGGAAGTTTATCGTGCCTTGCCAAACTATCATGCGAATCCAAGATTAATGTGGAAATTGCAGTCTATCGCTCGATGGGAGAAAATGTACAATCTTTAAAATAGGTGCAAAAAATTGTAGCCTAAGTCAAGGAAGACGCTTATATTCTTAGTATTTTTATAGTATGGATTTTTACCGTTTTTCCAAGGGTATGCATTGGGCTCAAAAGGCGCTTTATTTGTGTCTGTCTCTAGTGCTATTATTGATACCTTTCGATGCTTATTTTCTTCCTGTCAAAACAGGACCTATTACTATCTATCCTTATTTTTTAGGGGTTCTCGGAGGTGTTTTTTTTAGTTTTCTTATACCTGGTGATAAGAAAATATTGCCCTTGAATTTTAAACTGTTGCTAGGTTTAGCGAGTGTATGGGTTGTGGTTGCATTTTTGTTGTTATTGAAGGTGCACGACAAACACCGCGCCTTGTATGCGGTACGCAGTATTCTTTTTCTTTGGTTACATCTTCTTCTTGTATTTCGAGTTTGGCAAGTGATGCCTCTTGCGCAATTACGTCATTGGCTCAATAATGCCGTACAAGTGATGTTGTTTTTCTTAATCGTTTGTGGCTTCTTTGAGTACCTAACAGGAATACATTTGGTAGGTGCACAGACGGTGAAGATTATGAAAGAGCCTATTGGTGATTTTACCTATGCTCCAATGGCCTTTTATGATAATCCGAACAACTACATGGTTTATCTGTTGTCGAGTGTTTTTCTATTTCTTTATCTAAATGAAAAACTCCGTAAGAATATATCGGTCTTACTCGGTTTTACCATGCTATTGTTTTTCTTTGCCGAAGTGGCAGACTCTAGATTTGGTATAATCATCTCTTTCATGATGATAGGGTATGTGTTATTGATGTTCGGAAAAGAATGGATGGCTCGTCAAAAGGTTTTACTAGCGGCGAGTATTTTGACATTAGCCTTCGGAGCTACGGTGTTTCTTACCTTTCCTATATTTTTGGGACCAATGTGGAAGAAGAGTCCACAATACACCTTGAATGAAATCGCTGGAGCAAAATATGATGTAGTTACAAAGCAAGTTGAATTTATCCGCGGGGATAGCTTAGCTAAAATCATTCCTTTGGATAGCGTAGTAGCGGGATACAGACATTTTAAAGGTCGTACTGCAATGCCTTCAACGCAGATCAGAATTAATCTAAATAAAAACTCTTGGGATTTAATTCAACTATCAAAGGGGATTGGTGTTGGACCAGGACAATACTCTTGGTATTATGAAAATGGCTTTACTCGTTATCCTACTACCACTGTTACGAATCCGCACAATGCTTTTGCAGAGATTGCCGTAGAGTATGGTGTGCTCATGATTGTTTTGTTGTTGGCTTTCTTTGTTTACCTATGGCGCGAGTATTATCTAGTTAGCAAACAAAATAAAGACTATGAATTGTTTTACTGGCATTGTTTGTTTATGTTGGTTTTACCGTGCTTGTTGAATGTTCCATCCGCTTATTTAAATTTGAATATTGGATGGTGGTTGTTGATTATTCTTGTGATGGTTCCTGAATTTAATAAGACAAAAGAAGTTTAGGATGAATCAGGTAGAACAAAAGCAATATTTTAAAAATTTCATTAAACTATTTTCTGGTAATACAATCGGACAGTTAGTTCCGTTTATTTTCGCTCCGATAGTAGCACGTCTTTTTACGCCAGAGCAAATTGGTATTCAAGAAAGTTTCTTATCGGTGGCAGGAATGTTCGCAATCATTGCTGCAGGGCGTTATGAAATCGCTTTTGTTTTAGAAGATGATAAAAAGAAGGCGATAAATCTTTTGTCGCTTGCTTTAATTTTAGTTTTAACCTTCGCTTTTTTGGGAACTATATTAGGTTTGTTCCCGCAGCCCATTTTATTTTTTTTCAAAGACAATAAACTGCGTCCGCATTTATTCTTTCTTGGAATCGCAATAAGTTTGTTAGCGCTTCAGTCGGTAATCACACAATGGCTACTACGCGAAGGAGAGTATGCAAAAATTTCTTGGGTTCGTATTTTACAATCCTTCATTCAAAATGGTGGCTATGCGATTGCAGGTTATCTTGCGGCAGGCGTAAATGGATTGTTGTTCGCATGGCTTATCGGAGCACTAGTGCCCGTTATAGTGATGGGCTTTCAGTCGATGCGTAAAGTAAATTGGCAAGAGGCAAAGTGGGAAGTCATGATGGAAGAGGGGAGAAAGTATAAGGATTTTCCTATGATTAATTCTTTGCATGCGTTTACAGATCTAGTCGCGACTTCTTTTTTGCTTCTCGGAATTATCTCCACTCATTTTGGATTAACCGCTTTAGGAATGTTTGCCTTGATGAATCGTTATTTAAGAGCGCCCTTAGCACTGGTAAGCGGTACCTTGGCGCAATTATATTATCGTGAAGCCGGTTCTTTACTTGCGCAGAAACGTTCCATCAAACCGATTTTCCTTCGTACCCAGAAATTGATGTTGTTGGTATTAATTCCTGTTACTGTGGTAATCTTAATTTGGGGTCCTGATATTTTTGCATTATACCTCGGTGAAAAATGGCGTAATGCTGGCGTCTATGCGAAGTTTTTGTTGCCCGCCATTATAAGCAACTTTATCACTTCCGCGATATCCAGTTCGCCACTCTTGTTCAATAAACAACGCTGGGCCTATGTATTCAGTCTTAGTGGCTATGCACTCAGCTTGTCGGCTTTGTATTTGACAGCACATCTACATTGGCAATTTCAATTTGCACTATTAGCCTATGCCTGCGTTCTAGTGGTGTATTATCTATCACTGGTAGTTTGGTATTATTCGTTAATCCTAAAACATGATCGCGATGTTAGTATTGGTTAATGGATTACCGCTGTTTGCAAAGCAAATTGTCAATGATATGAATTCATTTCAATCAGAACACAAATTTGTTTTTTGCAATACCTATTACAGTCGATTCGATAAGTTGAAATTTTTCTTGCTGTTACCATTCGCAGGTATGTGCATTTCGGTGAATGGGGTGACTGATAACAGTAGTGCCTTAAACTGGGTAATTCGTCTCCGTAAGAAATTAATGTTACTATGGAGTGGCACAGATGTTCTGCTTGCTATAGAGCGCCAGCAAAAGCAAACGATTTCTAGAAAGTATATCGACTATGCCTGTAATGCCACCGACTCTAATCTGCTGTCGGAAGAATTGTTGCAGTTGAACATTCAACATGTGCACACGTATTTCAAATGGCTTCCTGTAGAGTCTTTGAAACAGCAGTCCTACGCAAGTATCCAAGTATTGAGTTATGTGGCGAAAGGAAAGGAGGATTTCTACGGTTGGCAAACGATTCGTCAAGCTGCTATTGATTTCCCTTCTTTGAAATTTATTTTAGTGGGGACGGATGGCGCTTCCTTGCAATTACCTGAGAATGTAACATGTTTGGGTTGGATTGATAAAGACAGGCTTACTACATTATATCAGCAATGCGCCATTTTCTTGCGATTGCCACAACATGATGGTTTCTCATTGTCTGTTTTAGAAGCTTTAGCTTACGGAGCGGAGGTGATTTGGACAACGCCGATGCCTGAGTATGTCATGCATTGGAAGGAAGGGAAATCGTTTAATCCTCTTATGGAGAAAGCAATAGAAAATATTAAAAGTCGTCAATTACATTCTGATCTAGAACGTCAATTAGCTATCGGAAAACAGTTTAACAAGCAAACGGTACTAAACGGTTTTCTGCAAACCATTAATACAGTCGGATGAGTAAGCCACGTAATATAGTTTTGTTGACCACATGGTTTCCTCCCATGAATGGCGTTGCTGTAAATAGGATGGAAGCGATTGAAATGTATTGGAAGAAAGAAGGTGCTACGTTTAATGTTATCACTTTACTAGCAGAGGATAAAGTGCTTGCCAAGGAACAGAATGCTTCGGGAACGAATATCATTCGCTTGCCGAATAAACCGCTTATCGATATCTGGCCTACGATCCCTGGAGATCCTAAATGGTTGCACTATAGTAAAGTGGCGTGGAACATTGTAGTGAATAAATTAGTGCCAAATCGTCAAATGGATTGGGCGAAGCGTGCCTTACAAGAGTTGCAGCAAATACATGCGCAATCTCCGATAGATGTCATTATCAGTTCTGCTTTTCCTATCGAACCGCATTGGGTCGCGAAAGAATTCTGCCAATTACATTCCGACGTATTTTGGGTAGCTGATTCGCGTGATGAGCTTTCGAAGAATCCGCATATCGATGAGAAGTCCCGAAGACAATATCTCCAAGTGGAGTCTTGGATTAATAACTATGCGCAAATAGCAACTTCGGTAAGTCATCCGATTGTGGATGATTTCAAAACACTATTGCCCCAAGTGCCTATCGTAGCGGAAATACGCAACGGACATAATCTCGACTTACCTTCAATAGAGGGTTATAGTTTTAATCCAGTCTTTACGATTGTCTATGCCGGTACTTTTTACGGTGCAAGAAAACCGACCAGCTTCTTTCAAGGGATGCTTGATTTTTTAGAGAAAAATAAATCTGCTAAAATTTTAATGCGTTTTATTGGAACTAGTCATAATTTCTCTTACCCGCAACATCCAAGAATTCAAATTGAATTTCTTCCTAAGTGTAGTAATGCAGAGGCTTGTAAGCAACAAGAAATCGCAGACGCTAATTTATTATTGCTGCCTATTCTAGAAGCAAGAGGTGTTTATTCAGGGAAATTGTTCGACTACCTTGCTGCTTGTAAACCAATCATTGCAGTAGTAGATCCAAGTGACGTCGCAGCGGATTTAATACGTGATTGTAAAGGTGGTTATATTGCCCACTTTGATCATATTGATGAAATAAGTGAGGCCATTGCAAAAGCCTATCAGCATTGGGAACAAAAGCAAAACTTTGAAAGTGATAGAGAGAAAGTGGCTCAATTACATCGCCGTTACCAAATCGAGTATCTCCAATCTTTGGTAGAGACGCAGTTTTCTAAATTCCGTTCTAAAAATAATTCCTAATGTTAAAGTTTCTATTGAACGATACACAACGAATTAAATTTTGGGCCATTGCCTTCCTTTTGTCAATGCCATTAGGAGGTCATGTCTCTAATTTGATTTTAGTATTGCTTTCAATTGATTCATTACAGTTTTTTATTCGTCAGCCACATTCTATTAAAAAAGCATTCATGCCGATTAATAGTTGGTTGATGAGTGGCTTTGCGCTTTATCTAATAGGGATACTTTATACAGATGATCGTAATGAAGGCTGGTTTCAAGTACAGCAGCGTCTCTTGTTTTTATTGTTGCCGCTTTTATTTGCCTTGCACGTCAATATTTGGAAATCGATTCGTGAAAGAATGTTGACGGCTTTTATGTTCGGTAATTTTTTAGCTGCCATTTTTTGTTGGATGAAAGGTTTCTATGTTTTTTGGAACGGCCTATACTGTGAAGCGAATATTAAAGGCTTTCCAGTCTATAGTGATTTTTCAAAATGTTTGCATCCTACCTATGCATCGGTCTATTTGCTAATAGCAATGGGAATACTTTTGATACAACATAAAAAGCGTCCGAATTGGATGGCAGTTACTGGATTCATCTTCCTTCTCGTTACCTTATTTGTGTATTCTTCAAAAGCTGCTTTACTCGCAGCCTTCCCTGTAATCGTGTTTTTAGTGTTGAATCGAATGGCAAAAAAGTGGCGTTGGAAAGTAGGCGTTCTTATTTTACTTGCCTTTGTTGCTTTATTTATTTTCAATCCGCGCGTTCATAAATTGCAAGGAATGATTAAAGAAATGTTAACCCATCAAAAGGTGGATACAACAGTTTCTTCTGATGATAGCAACGCACAACGTACCATGACTTGGAAGACTGCTTGGCAACTGTTCCAACAAAGTCCATTGATCGGTCACGGTACCGGAGATAGCCGTAACTTGTCGGTTGAGATTTATAAGGCACAACATTTAGATATTTTAGTTGAAAAGCGATTAAACGCACATAATCAGTATTTGGAAGAAGCCGTTAAATTTGGAATCTGGGGACCACTATGGTTATTGATTGGTTTTTCAATGGCCATTTATCGCGGTATCAAGAGACGAAATAAGTTGTTGTTGATTTTTGTGTGGCTGTTTATGTTCAATTTTTTATTCGAATCGATGTTGCAAACACAAGCGGGAATTTTCGCTTTTGGAATACTACTCTTACTTTTGTTTAATGGTCCACGACCAGAAACACCTTCACCTTCTGAATTAGTTAATAAATGAAAATAATAACCGTCATTGGCGCTCGTCCGCAATTTGTAAAAGCTGCTGTAGTCAGTAGAGCCATTCAACAACAAGCAGGGATTGAAGAATTAATCATTCACACAGGTCAGCATTTTGATGCGAATATGAGTGATGTTTTCTTCGATGAAATGTCGATTCCAAAACCATCTTTTAATTTGAATATTCATGGCTTGAATCACGGTGCCATGACTGGCCAAATGTTAGAGGGTATTGAAAAGATTCTTGTTGCTGAAAAGCCAGATGCAGTATTAGTCTATGGTGATACCAATTCAACGCTTGCGGGAGCACTTGCTGCGGTGAAATTGCATATCCCTGTCGCACATGTTGAAGCTGGCTTACGTAGCTTTAATATGCGCATGCCCGAAGAAGTGAATCGCATCCTGACAGATCGCATTTCTAACTGGTTGTTTTGCCCTACACAGACAGCTATCGATAATTTATTGAGTGAAGGATATCAACATATCGGTATACCGATGCTAAATGTCGGAGACGTAATGTATGATGCGGCGATGTATTATGCAACCATGTCAGAAGAAAGAGCACAAGTGGCTAAACAATTTGCTAAAGACTCTTTTGTATTATGCACCTTACATCGTGCAGAGAATACCGATAATATTGAAAATTTGAAATCGATTTTAGCTGCGCTGAATCAGATTAGTAAGGAGGTGAATATTGTCTTGCCTATTCATCCACGTACGCGTCAGATTATTGCAAAGAACAACTTACAAGTTGATTTCACCATGATTGATCCAGTAGGCTATTTCGATATGATTGAATTGTTGAAGAATTGTCGCTTTGTGATGACCGATAGTGGAGGCTTGCAAAAGGAAGCGTATTTCTTTGCTAAACATTGTATCACCTTGCGTGAGCAAACGGAGTGGGTTGAATTGGTCAATAATGGCTTCAATGAAATCACCGGCTCCGATACTGAGCGCATCTTAAGCGCTTACCGCGCCTTGCCTTCTAGAAAAGCCGATTTCAGTTTGGCCTTATATGGTGATGCGAAAGCAGGAGAAAAAATTGTTCAGGCTTTAATGCAAAAAGCATAATGAAGATTTTACTGCTCACCCAATATTTTCCTCCAGAAGTAGGAGCGCCTCAAAATAGATTGTTTGAGTTGGCGATACGTCTGCAGAAAAAGGGAGCTCAAGTGGATGTATTAACTGCTATGCCGAATTATCCGGCCATGGAAATACATCCGGAGTTTAAAGGCAAGATTTATCTGAAGGAAGAAATGCAAGGGCTGAAAGTCTTTCGCTCATGGATCTTTGTCAGCAAAAAGAAATCTATTCCTTTTCGTCTGCTAAATTATTTTTCTTTTGTCTTTAGCTCTTTGTTTTTCGGTTTATTCATCAAAGGGAAATACGATTTTCTAATGGTGGAATCACCTCCCTTGTTTTTGGGAATTACAGCGCGTTTACTCGCTATGCAAAAGCGCGCAAAGATGATATTTAACGTGAGCGATCTGTGGCCTGAAAGCGCCGAAAAACTCGGTTTAGTCACGAACAAACGGTTCTTACATTGGGCCACGATTTTAGAAGAGTATTTGTATCGCAAGTCGGTTTTAATAACTGGTCAGACCCAAGGAATCGTTCGAAATATTAAAACACGCTTTCCGCAGAAAGAAGTGTATTGGTTGAAGAATGGGGTGGATATGAACTTCTTTGATGCAGCAGCTTTGAAGAATAGTCAATGGCGTCAAGAAAACGGCTATCAAGCTGATCAGCAATTGTTTTTGTACGCAGGGATTTTAGGGCATGCGCAAAAATTAGAAACCATTTTAGAAGCGGCAGCCTTGCTCAAAGAGTATTCGCATATACGTTTCATCCTAATGGGAAGCGGACCAGAAAAAGATTTTCTATGGAGTGAAAAAGAGCGCTTGCAATTGAATAATGTAGATTTTATTGGCGTACAGCCTAAATCGAAAATGCCTGAAATAGTGGCGGCCATGAATGCAACGGTTATTCCATTACGCAAGCTCGATTTGTTCTTAGGTGCCATTCCTTCGAAGATTTTCGAAAATCTCTCCATGAAGAAACCGATTATTCTTGGGGTTGATGGAGAAGCGCGCGAATTATTTATCGAAGACGGGAAGGCGGGTGTTTTCTTTGAACCTGAAAACGCGCAAGCATTGTCAGACGCTGTCGTGAGGGTAGCTTCTCAACCTGATTTGCAACGTGAGTTAGGGGAAAATGGCTTCCGCTATGTCGCAGAGAATTTTGAACGAGATAAACTAGCGAGCGACTTCTACGAATTTTTAAATAAACATAACTGCTAATATAAAATGTCGATTTACATTCCAATTCTAGTTTTGTTTTTAGCAGGTCTCTTTGGCGGAGCACTCAGTTTTTTAGTGCCGCACAACAAGCAATCGTGGGTACAGATTGTCTTGTCATTCACAGGGGCTTATTTGTTCGCCTTTGTTTTATTACACATGGTACCGCATGCGATGGAAACGTATGGTGGTCATAAGGCGATGTTATGGTTTTTACTGGGCTTTTTAATTCAGTTTATATTACAACGTTATTCGCACGGATTAGAACATGGGCATGCACATCATCATGATCATCTTCCATCAAAAGAATGGATGATTATCGCCTTAGGCCTTTCCTTACACGCACTTACAGAAGGTCTTCCATTGATGGATTCCAAAATGAGCCAACCAGATTTTCTTGGGTTGATCTTTGGTATTGCCATTCACAAATTACCAGAAGCATTCGCCTTAGCTTGTATGCTTTCGCATTCAGTGGCACGCAAATCATTCAGATGGGCTTGGGTACTAGCTTTCTCAGCCTTAACGCCTTTGTCAATTGCTTTCTTTCATGGAATAGGATTGGATCACTCGGTGTTTTTACAAGTGTTCTTTCCATTAGTAGCGGGTAGTCTTTTACAGATTGCTACAAGCATTCTCTATGAAAGTGCTAATAAACAACACCAGCTTAATTTGGATCGTATATTACCTTTGGTATTCGGATTCTTAGCCGCCGCATTAGTAGCTTAACACTTAAAATAATTTCAATCAAAAATAATTTACCATGCAAACTCCGGAATTTATCCTCGTTACCCCAAACTACGATACACACGTCGCTTTGATTCAATTGAATCGTCCTAAAGAATTAAATGCGTTGAATCTTCAGTTGATGTTAGAACTTAAAGACGCCTTGCGTGAGTTAGATGCAAACGAAGAGGTCCGTGCGATTATCATTACAGGAAATGAGCGTGCGTTTGCTGCAGGTGCCGATATCAAGCAAATGGCGGGCAAGTCAGCAATTGATATGTTAAACATCGATCAATTCACTACGTGGGATTCCATTAAAAAAACGAAGAAGCCAATTATCGCTGCGGTAAGTGGTTTTGCGCTTGGCGGTGGTTGTGAGTTATGCATGACCTGCGATATGATTGTTGCTTCTGAAACAGCGAAGTTTGGTCAGCCTGAAATTAAAATCGGTGTAATGCCTGGCGCTGGTGGCACGCAACGTCTAACGCGCGCTGTCGGCAAAGCATTGGCGATGGAAATGGTTTTAACCGGTAAGTTTATTTCTGCCGATGAAGCCTTGGCTGCTGGTTTGATTAATCGTGTTGTGCCAGTCGAAATATATATGAATGAAGCATTAAAGTTGGCTAAAGAAATTGCTGCACAATCTCCTGTAGCAGTGCGTTTGGCGAAGGAGAGTGTTTTACAAGCCTATAATGGAAGCTTAGACGAAGGTTTAGTTTTCGAACGTAAAAATTTCTACTTGCTATTTGCTGGTGAAGATCAGAAGGAAGGGATGGCTGCATTCGTAGAAAAACGTGCACCGATTTTTAAGGGTAAATAAAATAAAAAAGGGAATGATTGCTCATCCCCCTTTTTAACCTTAAAATTTAAAACTATGAAAACTGACGTAAAGATAATGTGGACTAGTACCTATTCCAAATTTATTTTTACTTTTTTTCAAGCCATTTAAACTATGCTAAGTCCCGAAGATAAAAGTCATTGGATTAAAAACTTGGTCACCAATTCGGGATTCGATTATTGTGGTATAAGCGCTGCACGTTTTTTAGAAGAAGAAGCGCCACATCTGGAAAATTGGCTCTGTAATTCTTTCCATGGAGAAATGTCCTACATGGAGCGGAATATCGATAAACGCCTCGATCCAAGACAACTCGTACCTGGTGCAAAGTCGGTAATCACCTTGATGAAAAATTACTATCAAGCTTCTGCGCAAACAGAAATAAAAAGTTCACGTTATGCCTTCGGTTTAGATTATCATGAGGTAATCAAAGAGAAAATGCGAGCATTGATTACCACGATGCAGGCAGAATGGGGAATGTTCGAGCATCGTTCGTTTGTAGATTCTGCACCTGTATTAGAACGTGCCTGGGCGCGTAATAGCGGATTGGGATGGGTAGGGAAGAACAGTATGCTCATACATCCTAAAGCGGGCTCCAACTACTTTCTTGCGGTTATAATTTTAGATATTGAACTTCGTTACGACAATCCATTAGCCAAAGATTATTGCGGCTCTTGTCAGCGCTGTATAGACGCCTGTCCGACAGACGCAATTGTTTCACCGAAAGTGGTCGACGCACGCAAATGCATTTCCTATTTATCCATAGAGTTGAAAGGAGAAATGCCCACAAATGCGCCGGCTTACGATAGCTGGGTGTTTGGTTGTGATGTCTGCAATGATGTCTGCCCTTGGAATCGTTTTGCCAAACAACATCAAGAGCCTTCTTTTCTTCCACTAAATACGATTAACGAATGGACCAAAGCCGATTGGGAAGCTTTATCTGAAGAAAGTTTTACTACTTTATTCAAACATTCACCCATCAAGCGAAGCAAATGGAATGGTCTACAACGCAATTTGCGTCATATTTTGAAGGAAAAACAATAAAAGCTAAATCGAATTACTTCGGAGCGATAAAGAGGGAAGTGATCGAAGCGTTTTCATGCACATTACGAATGGCTGTTGCAAACAAATGAGCAGTAGGTAGACGCTTGATCTTATCTGATTTACGTGTATAAGGAATTGTGTCGCAAACAACCAATTCTGTCAAAACAGATTTTTCGACTGTGTCAATTGCTTCACCACTCAATACAGGATGCGTACAAACCGCGCGAACGCTCTTTGCTCCTTTCTCCATCAATAACTTAGCTGCATTCGATAAAGTACGAGCAGTATCAACGATATCATCCACTAAAATAATATCCTTACCTGCAACATCACCAATAACGGTCATGCCAGCGATTTCGTTCGCACGCTTTCTTTGCTTATCGCAAATAACCATGTCTCCGTTAAAATACTTCGCATAGGTACGTGCACGATTTGTGCTTCCAACGTCAGGAGATGCGAAACAAATGTTCTCATCCAACCCTAATGTTTTAAGATATGGAATGAAGATATAAGAAGCATCCAAGTGATCCACTGGGATGTCGAAGAATCCTTGAATTTGTGGAGCGTGCAAGTCCATCGTCACTACGCGGTTCGCACCAGCAGCCGTAATCAAATTCGCTACTAATTTCGAGCCGATTGCAACACGCGGACGGTCTTTACGATCTTGTCGAGCATATCCGTAATAAGGAATAACCACCGTGATATAGTGAGCAGACGCACGACGTGCCGCATCAATCACCAATAGAAGTTTCATTAAATTCTCTGCAGGCGCATTCGTAGAAGCGATGATGAATACATATTCACCACGAACAGATTCTTGAATTTCTGGTTGAATTTCGCCATCGCTAAACTGTTGCGTATTGATAGCGGATAATTCGATGCCGTATTCACGGGCGATGTCACGGCTCAAATATTGAAAATTACGGCCGGAAAAGATTTTTACTTGTCTACTCATGATTGGTGAAATGCTTGTTGCCGCAAAGTTAATTCCTTGTTTCGTTAATGCTTAATTTCAGCGCTAAAGAACATCCATTATTTATGCACAAATGGTGTAAAACGATATTTTGAAAATAAAAAAGTCCCGAAAATCGGGACTTTTTTGCGTTAGTTTAAATGAATTAGCGCTTCAAATGACGAACAATAGTGAATCCTGACGTCTTATCGGTATAAGTCCATGTTTCACTGCTTCTAGTAGCCTCGGAAACGATGAAGGTCAAGGCTGCTGCGCTTGTGGTAGAAGTGATAGTGATACGCTCATTATCGGAGTCGTAGGTCCAAGTATACTTCTTAGAGCCACTGCCATTTTGAAAAGTAACGGTTTCTTTATCGAATGTTGCCGTTCCACTTGCTGATGTAGAAGTGCTTAATACCGTCGTTGTTTCATCATAGTTCCAAATACCGCCTTTAGAAGGTAATACCTTCTCGGGGTTTTTAGAACATGCGATTAATGTCATGGCAGCAAATAAAATCGCAAAGGAGAAATGAATCGTCTTTTTCATAGTCTGAATATACGAATTTTTTATTTTGCTTGTGCTGCCTTAGCGTGATCCGCCAAGAATTGCGCCAAACCGATATCTGTCAATGGGTGCTTCAACAAACCGCTAATCGCAGAAAGAGGAGCGGTAACCACATGCGCACCTACCTCTGCACATTTAACAATGTGAAGCGGTGTGCGAATCGAAGCCGCCAATACTTGTGTTTGGTAGCCGTACATCGCATAAATATGAACGATCTGTTGGATTAATTGAACCCCATCCCAGTTGATATCATCCACACGACCCACAAACGGACTTAAATAAGTAGCACCAGCTTTGGCAGCTAAAATTGCCTGACCAGCACTGAATACTAAAGTACAATTGGTTTTAATGCCTTGTGAAGTGAAGTACTTAATGGCTTTGATACCGTCTCCGGTCATTGGCACTTTCACTACGATATTTTCATGAAGACGAGCTAAAGCTTTACCTTCTTTAATCATTCCTTCATAGTCGGTAGAGATTACCTCTGCAGAAACCGGTCCGTGAACCAATTTGCAAATCTTTACATAATGGTCAAGGATATTCTGTTCGCCAGAGATACCTTCTTTTGCCATTAATGAAGGGTTTGTAGTAACGCCGTCCAAAATGCCCATATCGAAGGCTTCTTGAATCTGTGCTAGGTTTGCTGTGTCAATGAAGAATTTCATAGGTTTTGTTTTATGTGTGTTGTAAAACACAAAAGGACGTCGTAAAAGACGTCCCTTTGCTATTCTACTAAGTTAATTCAAAGAAAAAAATGGCAAGTTGACTATATCGCACCGCTCAACCATCTACCCTTGCTGTATTCCTACCCTGGGGGAGTCAACAGGAGCTGGTCGTATAGGACTTGCCGTTGCAAAGGTAAGGAATTTGTTCCAATAAATCACAGTCAATTAATAAATTCCATTAAAAGGCCAACTTTCTCCAGCCTTCTTCCTCTTCCTGTAGTTTGTTTTCGCGACAAAGCCAATGGATATATTGAACGAGCTCACTCTCGTCTACGTTAGGAAAGGCTTGCTCAAATTCTGGCCAGGTAATGGCTTCGGGGCTGTCCCAATTCTCAATGAACGCATTCACTTGTTGTTGCCATGCCATTTCACTTTGGGTCGACTTCATTTTTTTTCTACACACATCACATTGTCCGCAATCTTGTTGTTGTATCTCTCCAAAATAGGCAAGTAATAATTTGCTTCGGCAGGTATCCGTTTCTGTATAAGCAATCATCGCCTGCATTCTTAACAAAGCCTGCTGTTCTAATTGGTGCAAGCGCTTCATGTCGAAGGTCAAATCCTTGCCATAACATCTTCTGTGCAGAAAGGTTACTTGCGGATTGCTTGTTCCTGGAGAATATTCTATTACTTGAAGTTGATCCAATCGATCTAGTCCGTCTTTAACAGCCGATGTATTGCCGTTCATGGAATGCGCCAAGCGTGCCTCGCTGATATTCACCCAATCTCCGCTACCTAAACTGTAAGTTCTAAGCATGGTTTTAAGCAAAGGTTCTAAACTCCTATTCTCTACCTCGAAACGATACAAATCATTTCGATTCATGGTAAATCGAATTTTGCTTGATTTGAAAACCCCCTCTGTAAAGCTGATAAGCCCTTCTCGCGCTAGTGTCAACAATGCATAATTAACGTCAGCCGCATTTTGCTCAAACTTCTTACAAAAATCGGCTAGGTCGAATGCATAGCTTTCTTCAAACGCATCCCCTAAGGCAATTTGCCAATAGTTAGCTAAGGCATCGTATACCGTTCGCACAGTCGCAATGCTTGGGAATTTATGCGCATGCCAATCTTTGATAGCTTCAATATCATGCGGTCCTTTTAATAAGATCGCGTAGGCTAAAAGATTGTCTCTGCCTGCTCTTCCGGCTTCTTGATAATATGCCTCTGGAGCATCCGGCATCATCATATGCACCACTAAACGCACATCCGGCTTGTCGATGCCCATACCGAAGGCGTTGGTCGCTACCATGATACGCGTACGTCCTTCAATCCAGGCTTGCTGTCTTTTGAAACGTTCTCCGATAGGCAATCCCGCGTGATAATAATCTGCCGCAATATGATGATGGTCGAGCCACTCACATACATCGCGTGCCTCCTTCCTTGTTCGGACATAAACAATCCCACTTCCTGTAACAAAGCGAACAATCTTTATCAGTCGATCCATTTTCTGCGCATCCTCCACAATAGAGTAAACCAGGTTGCTGCGTTCAAAGCTTTTAACGAAGAAAAATGGATTCTTGAGTTGTAACTTATGGATGATATCCTTTCGAGCCTCCTCTGTCGCTGTAGCGGTTACAGCAAGGAAAGGAACATCCGGTTTTATGTTGCGTAGTTCAGCTATTTGTAAATAAGGCGGACGGAAATCATAGCCCCAATGCGTGACGCAATGCGCCTCGTCAATGGCAATCAGTCCGATAGGCATTTTGTCGAATCGTGCTTTGAATAGCTCAGTCTGTAAGCGTTCTGGCGATAAGTATAAAAACTTCATACCGCCAAATACCGCGTTATCTAAAATTCGATCGATATCGCGATGCGACATGCCGGCATAAATTGCTTCGGCAGCAATCCCTCGTTTTTTTAACTGCTCCACCTGATCTTTCATCAAAGCGACAAGGGGAGTGATGACCAAACAAATCCCGTCCCGTAATAAACCAGGCACTTGGAAGCATATCGATTTTCCGCCTCCGGTAGGCAATAGTGCTAATACATCTTGCCCCTTTATAGCGGCTTCGATAATAGCTCTTTGTCCGGCACGAAAATCTTTATAGCCCCAATACTGTTCTAAGGTGTGAAGTAATGGATCGTTTATCATCTGATCAAAAATAAGCAGAAATTTAGCGCAATGCTATTTTTTGCGCATGTGTTAACCAACGCTTGCTGAGTAAATACCACAAACACACCGAACCAAGGCTTACCCAATAGACGATTTCCGCACACCAGGCATAGGTAAGTGAGAGGTTATACTTTTTGATACCACCAAATAGATAGAAGCAGTAAATACCTACTGCAAAGGCTTCAGCAGCCAAGTTAAAACGCGTACTACCTGTGCCTTGCACACTTTGAAATAAAACGGTAGCAACCGCAAGTATGCACATTCCGATACACATAGAAATGATCGGACCAACGCTGCCATTAATAATGGCTGGATCGCTAGTATAAACTTGCATGATGGTTTTCGGGAAGAGTAGAATGATACCAACGAAAATAATTGTGATCGTAAAGGAAAGCGTCGCGGCCTTTCTTATCAGCGCAAACACTTCTTCTTGTTTGCCTTGTCCAATTAGATTGCTGACTAAGCTATTCGCGGTTGAGGCAATTGCCCAACAGGAAATCGTTCCCAAGAATAAGATAGAACGTAAGACATTTGAAATCGCTAAGTCAGTTCCACCACGAGCTCCTAGCACGGCGAAGAACATATACCACGCTCCGAAAGAGATACCGAATTGAATGACCAAAGGTGCCGATAAACGCATCAATGAAACAATGATATTCCATTGTATTTTGAAGGGCTTGAATAAATTCATTTTATGACGATAGTCGCTCGTAGCTACTGCGTTGATGAACAAGACTAGTAAAGAGCTGAAGTCGGCGAATACGCTCGCAATCGCGGCTCCGTCAGTGCCCATGGCTTTGAATCCAAAATGACCGAAGATAAGGGTATAGTCGAGAACGACATTTACTATCGAAGCGGTAATGGTACTGAATAAAATAACTTTAGTGCGTCCAACTCCGGTATAGAATGAATTGAAGCAGGTGATTAAAATCGTGAATAGCAAACCGTAAGAACGGTGCTTGATATAAGAGGTGCTGAGCAGATAAACCTTTTCATCAGGGATGATCCAGCGTAGAATGTCGGGCGCAAAGAGGAAGCAGGCCACGAAGGCGAGTGCTGCATAGACCGACATGATAATTAAATTGTGAAAGAAAATATTGCCGATGGTTTTGTTTGCTCCTTCACCAGCACGACGGGCAATTAATACTTGCGCACCATTGGCAAAACCAAAAGAAAGCATGGATACGAGTACATAGAAAAGGCCACCCATTGCACTCACACTCAAGCCGGTCTCTGCGTCAGCAGTATGACCTAAAAAGGCGGTATTGGTGAGCAATAGTATGTTTTGGGCAATCATACCAATGAGAATTGGTAGGGCTACCTGCAAAATGTTTCTATAACTAGCGCTTGCTTTCATATAAAAAAAGAGCAAGCCTGCCGGGCAGACTTGCTCTCTCTATTTTCTATTAAGAATTAGAAACGCTCAAGTCCTGAGAAGAAGAAGTTCCCTTCAATCATTGCGTTCTCATCAGAGTCAGAACCGTGTACAGCATTTTTGCCTACTGATTCTGCATATTTCTTACGGATAGTACCTTCTTCTGCGTTAGCAGGGTTAGTAGCACCGATTAGTTTACGGAAATCTTCTACTGCGTTTTCTTTTTCCAAGATGGCAGCAACGATCGGACCGCTAGACATGAATTCTACTAATTCGCCATAGAAAGGACGTTCGCTGTGAACAGCATAGAATTCACCAGCTTTAGCAGCTGATAATTGTGTTAATTTCATAGAAACGATACGGAAACCCGCAGCGTTCATCATTTCTAAAATACCGCCGATGTCGTTTTTGCTAACTGCATCCGGCTTAATCATTGTGAAAGTGTACTTTCCAGCCATAATTGATAAGTTGTTGTTTTTTGCGGCGCAAAGATACGATTTTACTCCAATTCTCCCCTTATATCAAGGGATAAATGCGTTTTAGCCTATGCTTTATGGCAGTTTTCTTAGTTTTGCGCCATGAACACCTTGCATCATCCTCGTTTTTGGTACTTGCTATGCATGCCGCTTCTGTTTTTATTCCCGAATAAGAAGCATTCATCTAACAATAAGCCAATTCATCCGAGAAGCTTGGCTAAAATCTGGGCCGATACACAATCGCTTAAAGAAGGCGATTTATTGTTTCAAGACCTTAATTGCGGGCCACTTTGTGATGCGATCGAAGAGGTAACGCCTGATTATCATGGCATGCATTTTAGTCATGTAGGAATTCTTCACTTTATCGATAATAAATGGTTGGTGATTGAGGCTTATGACGGAGTTGGGATTGTTTCGCTTAGTCAGTTTTTGAATCGGAGCAAGGATAGCTTGGGAAAACCGCTGGTTCGTGTCGGGAGATTGAAGCCTGCTTATCAGTCGCAAATTGACTTGGCGATGATCAATGCTTATGGTGCCATTGGCTTACCTTATGATGACGATTTCTTGCCGAATAATGGTAAATATTATTGCTCAGAGTTTGTTCGTGACGTTTTTGTGAATGATCATAATGATACGCTTTTTGTAAATAAGCCTATGACCTACAAAAGGCCTGGGGAAAGTGCTTTTCAGCCAGTATGGGCGAAATATTTTGAAGATAAAAAGCAAACGATTCCTCAAGGTGTGCCGGGCATAAATCCAGGACTCATGACAAAGTCGGACAAAATTCAAATGTTAAGTCTTTTTGAATAAACTTTTTATCCCGATTCTTGTTTATACCTTTGCAATCTAAAATCAACCAAACAATAATTAATTATGGCTATTCAAGTAGGACAACCCGCTCCTGAATTCTCTTTGTTCAATACTAACAAAGAACAAGTTGCATTGAGCAGCTTACGCGGTCAAAAAGTAGTTTTATTATTCTTCCCTGCAGCCTTCACAGGTGTTTGTACTAAAGAATTGTGCAGTGTACGTGATGGTATCACTGATTATAACAATGTAAACGCGCGCGTATTTGGTATTTCTACAGATACAGTTTTCTCTTTGGGTAAATTCAAGGAAGAGCAAAATTTGAACTTCGATTTGTTGAGCGACTATAACAAAGACGTTACTGCTTTGTATGGTGCTTCTTACGAAACTTTCGTTTTGGGCATGACTGGTACTGCAAAACGTAGTGCTTTCGTAATCGACGAAAACGGTGTTGTGAAATATGCTGAAGTATTGGAATCTGCTGGTGATTTGCCAAACTTCGAAAATATCATGAGTGCTTTGAAATAAGCATTCTAAAGCGACTTCACAAAAAAGGGAATCTGTAAAACAGGTTCCCTTTTTTATGGCGTTTAATAAGAGGTTAAAGGTGAATGGTGAAAATTGAAAATGTTTTTTTCTTTTTATTTATGGGTTGTCCCCAACTTTCTGGACTAACGTACTATATCCGTTCAATTTTTCAGGACATTGCAGCCGCAATTTTTAATTTTTAATTCTTCATTTTTAATTTTTCACCATTCCCTGCCGAACTTTCGTGTCCCCCACGAACCTAGAAGTAGGACAATTTTTAATTCTTAATCTTTCATCCTTAATTTTATTGTATCGCCGCAATAGCACTACTCCAGGCGAATTGGAAATTATAACCTCCTGTGATTGCGTCTACATCAACAACTTCGCCAGCGAAGTGTAAGCCCGGCACTAATTTGCTTTCCATATTCTTTAACTGAATTTCTCCCAACTGAATACCGCCGCAGGTAACAAATTCTTCCTTAAAAGTCGTCTTGCCATCCACCGAAATCTCGGAATGGTAAAGCGCTTGTATCATCTTTGCTAAGCCTTCTTTATTCAGGTCGCCCCAATTTAAGTGTTCGGCTATTTTTGCTTCATATAACAAGAATTGCCAGAGTCGGGTAGGGAGTTCAAACGGACAATGACTATATACTTTTCGTTTGCCATGCACTTGGCGATGTTGTTGAAACCAAGTTCTGAACTCGTTTTCACTTAGGTCGTTGATCCATTGAATCTTAACCTTGAATTGATTTTGATGTTCTGCAATATAACGGGCCGCTAAAGACGAAAGTTTTAAAATACACGGTCCACTCAAACCCCAATGCGTTATCAGTAAAGGACCTTCGCTTTTCAAACTTGTGCCAGGTATAGAAGCCGTGGCATGTTCAGCCACTAATCCAGTAAGCTCTACAATAGGATGATTAGGTAGGTTAAACGTGAATAGAGAAGGAACTTCTTCTTCGATATGATGCCCGAGTCCTAGTACGGATTCACGCAAGGCGCCTTTCAGGAAGCCACCAGCAGCGATCAAAAGTTTTTTGCCTTCGTAGATACTCTGACGTGTAGCCACACTGAAATGGTCATCGTTTTTTGTTACCGCCACGACCTCTGCTGAAAGCATCACGCGCGTTCCTTGCATACTTCTTTCAAAACAGTGGATGATAGTTTGTGAGTCGTTCGTTTCTGGAAACATACGTCCATCCCCCTCGGCATGTGTATCGACGCCGCGTTCTTTGAGCCAAGCTTCCATTTCTTTCGGACCAAAAGCTTTGAAAAGATTATGTAAGGCCTTGCCGCCACGAGGGTAGGCAGGAATCAGTTCGCTTGTCGTTTTCACCTGATGCGTGACGTTACAACGCCCTCCGCCACTCACTTTCACCTTGGCCATTAACTTATTACCCTTTTCTAGTATAAGCACACTTTGTCCGCGCTCCGTTAGGTTGGCTGCGGCAAAAGAACCCGCTGCGCCTCCTCCAATAATAATCCAATCGTATCTCATGTAGTACAAAGTAAACGAAATTTACGCAACTCCTTTTGCTACCATTCAAATTTCCCTATTTTTGAACCAATGGAGAAATTGAAAGCCCTTTACTATCGCATCCCGAAATTTATTCGCAATCGTTATACCTTAACGATTTTGGCTTTCATCGTTTATATGTTCGTCTCGCAACGTTATAACTGGAGCGAACGTATGGAAATTCAGAAAGAACTCGACGATTTACGTTCTGAACGAGATTATTATCAAAAGGAATTGAATAAAGTACAACAGGAGCGTAATGCTTTGCTGAACGACTCTCTGCAGTTAGAGAAATTAGCGCGAGAAAAATATTTTATGAAACGTGATAATGAACAAGTCTACATTATCGATACGGATACTATTTAGAAAATAGCTTTTTCAAAGACTTTAAGCCGTCTTTCAATCCTTTATTTTTACCATTGTGCAACCAATAGATAAGGTGGTGTTTAAGCCATGATTTGCTGGTATAAAATCCGCTGTGATCCATCGAACCACGACCGTCCTTTGCTACTTTCTGCCACATTGAGAAGTTTGGCAAGGGGGTAGGAACTTCGATATAATCTTTGCGATTCTGACGAATGAAATTAATCACCAATTGAATCGGCTGCATCCAAGTATCATGGAACAATAAATAGCCCTTTTCTGCCAATAGTAAATCAGCATAGAAATAGTCGACAAAACAGCCATCAAAACGGTGATCCCCGTCGATGAAGATGAAGTCGAAGCTTTTGTTTTCATTGAGTAATTCCGGCAAGGCAATATGTGAGGATTTCTCAATAAGTGTGATTTGCTCCCGCAAGCCGATCTTTTCAATATTCTTTAAGCCTCCGTAATTGTAATTCGATTGATAGGGGTCGATTACAATATGTGGCGCTTCACTCGCGGCCATTATATGTGACGCACTTCTCGCAAAGCCAAAACCGGTTTCTAGTGTGCGTTTGCAGTTTTTATCTTTAATGAACTGATATAGAAATTCTGCTTCCTCTACTTTAATAGGTGTAGAAGATTGGTGGGAAGGGACTTCCAACAGCGATTGAATTTCCGCAGGAGTCATTACTTATAGTAAGGAGCGATCATGAAGTATAATACAACGCCAGTAACCGCTACATAAAACCATAAAGGCCAAGTGATCTTAGCGATTTTACGGTGCTTGTCGAACTTTGCGGTCCAAGCGTTATTCAAGCTAATCAAGATAAAAGGAAGCGTTCCTGCTGCCAATAAAATATGCGTGATCAATAAGAAGAAATAAACAGGACGAATCAAACCTTCGCCTCCGAATTTAGTTTCTTTTGCCAAAGCATGATAAACCACATATCCTACGAGGAATAGTGAAGAAAAGGTAAACGCAGTTAGCATCGACCATTTATGCGCGGTTTGATTTTTTTGTTTGATGAAATATAGGCCAACCACCAACATAAGGGCTACTGCGCCATTTAGCATAGCGTTAATGAATGGGATAATGTGAATATCAAAACCTAAGGAGAAATCAGGCTTAGGCATCCAATATAAAATCGCTACTACGACTGCGATTACTACTGATAAGATCCAAATAAGTTTATTCATGACATATAGAATTAAAGAAGGGATAATTAAACGTTAAAGCGGAAATGCATGATGTCGCCATCGTCTACGATATAGTCTTTACCTTGAACAGCCAATTTACCTGCGTCTCTACAAGCCGCTTCCGATTTTAAAGTAACGTAGTCGACGTATTTGATGACTTCTGCGCGGATGAATCCTTTTTCGAAGTCGGTATGAATCACACCAGCTGCTTGCGGAGCCGTGAATCCTTTGTGGATCGTCCATGCACGCACTTCTTTCACACCTGCCGTAAAGTAAGTATACAAATCCAACAAGCGGTAAGCTGCTTTAATCAAACGATTCACACCTGATTCTTGTAAGCCAAGATCAGCTAAGAATGCTTGCTTGTCTTCGTAAGATTCTAATTCTGCGATATCAGCTTCGATCGCTGCACTGATAAACAATACTTCAGCATGTTCATCTTTCACCGTATCCATTAAAGCTTGTGTATATTGATTGCCGTTCGCCAAAGAACCTTCGTCTACGTTACAGATATACATTACCGGCTTCATGGTTAACAAGAACAAATCTGCAATATGCACTTGAAGTTCCTTAGGGACATCGCAACTGCGAGCAGATTTTCCTTCCTCCAAATGCTTTTTGTATTTCAAACAAACATCTAGACACTCCATCAACTGCGCATTGCCGGTACGTGCTTGCTTCTCGATTTTTTGAATTTTTTTATCTAAACTCTCCAAATCCTTCAATTGTAATTCGAAATCGATGATTTCTTTATCGCGAACAGGGTTTACAGAACCGTCTACGTGAATAACGTTGTCATTGTCGAAGCAACGAACTACGTGAAGAATCGCGTCTACACTGCGGATATTACCCAAAAATTGGTTCCCCAATCCTTCTCCTTTCGAAGCACCTTTTACCAATCCTGCGATATCTACGATCTCAACAGTCGTCGGTTGCACCTTTTCAGGGATAACAATAGCTGCTAATGCCTCTAAACGCTCGTCAGGGACAGTGATAACACCAACGTTTGGTTCGATGGTACAAAAAGGGAAATTGGCTGCTTGTGCTTTGGCATTAGATAAGGCGTTGAACAAGGTTGATTTTCCTACGTTAGGCAAGCCCACGATTCCGCATTGAAGTGACATAGTAGAGGATAGATAATTTAGTCGGCAAAGAAACACAAAAATTAGCGGATTACCAAAAGTAAAAGAGCGATAAAATCGCGATTTTCAACGCTTTTGCACATTTTGAAGTGTTTATCCACAACTGTCTTAAATGCAGCGTAAAACAGCTAAAAATCCACTTAAAATTCATTATCTTCGCGAGGCTTGTTCAAAGCAGGCAACTCTTCTTAAAAAGTATAATTTACAAAGTATAAAATGAACGCAGATCAAGAGAAAATTGTTCCCATAAACATTGAGAATGAAATGAAGACGGCCTATATCGACTATTCCATGTCGGTAATCGTAGGTCGTGCCTTACCCGATGTTCGTGATGGTTTAAAACCAGTTCACCGTCGCGTATTATTCGGGATGCATGAATTAGGGATGTTACATAATCGCCCGTACAAGAAATCAGCGCGTATCGTCGGTGAGGTTTTGGGTAAGTACCACCCACACGGTGATGCCAGCGTTTATGATACAATGGTGCGTATGGCGCAGCACTGGTCGCTACGTTATACCCTCGTAGATGGTCAAGGTAACTTCGGTTCTGTCGATGGTGATCCTCCAGCTGCGATGCGTTATACCGAAGTACGTTTGACAAAATTGGCGGAAGAGTTATTGCGCGACTTAGAAAAAGATACGGTTGACTTCACCCTTAACTTTGACGATACCTTGGAAGAGCCAACAGTAATGCCTACACGTATCCCTAACCTTTTGGTGAATGGTGCGTCGGGTATCGCGGTAGGTATGGCGACGAACATGATGCCTCACAACTTAACGGAAGTAATCAATGGTATCTGTGCGTATATCGACAATAAAGAAATCACGGCCGTAGAGTTAATGCAATATGTAAAGGCGCCAGATTTTCCAACAGGAGGTATCATCTACGGAATGGAAGGCGTTCGTAATGGCTTCATGACCGGTCGTGGTCGTGTCGTAGTTCGCGCTAAATATGAAATTGAAACGGATAGTAAAGGACGTGAGAAAATCGTCGTTACGGAAATCCCTTATCAAGTCAATAAAGCTTCTCTTATCGAGAAGACCCACCACTTGATGGCGGAAAAGAAAATCGAAGGTCTACGCGATTGTAAAGATGAATCCGATCGTGAAGGTATGCGTATCGTTTATGATCTTAAACAAGATGCGTCTGCACAGTGGGTTATTAATCAATTGTTCCAATATACAGAGCTTCAAACCTCTTATGGTATCAACAACGTAGCACTAGTGAAAGGTCGTCCTATGACCTTGAACATTCGTGAATTAATCATGTACTACGTAGAGTTCCGTCACGAAGTGGTGGTTCGTCGTACCAAATTTGAATTAGCAGAAGCTGAAAAGCGTGCACATATCCTCGAAGGTTTATTAATCGCTTTAGATCATTTAGATGAAGTTATCGCATTGATTCGTGCAGCACAAACGCCTAACGAAGCGCAAGATGGCTTAATGTCTAAATTCGGATTGAGTGAAATTCAATCGAAGGCGATTCTTGAAATGCGTTTACAACGCTTGACAGGATTAGAGCGCGATAAGATCCGTGATGAATATCAAGAATTGATGAAGACCATCGAATACTTACGTGGTATTCTTGGCGACGAAGCATTGCGTATGCAAATTATCAAAGACGAAATGTTGGATATCCAAAAACGTTTCGGTGATGAACGTCGTAGTGAGATTGTGTTGAATGCGGATGAAATCATGCAAGAAGACTTGATCGATCGTGAAGATGTGGTTGTAACGATTTCTCACTTAGGTTATGTGAAGCGTACCTCATTGACTGAGTATCGCGCACAAGGTCGTGGTGGTAGAGGTTCTCAAGGTGGTGCCACTCGTGATGAAGATTTTATAGAACACGTTTTTGTTGCCAATACGCACAACTATTTGTTAGTGTTTACCGACAAGGGTAAATGCTTCTGGTTGAAAGTTTATCAAATTCCAGAAGGAAATAAAACAAGCAAGGGTAGAGCGATCCAAAACTTGTTACAGTTAGAACAAGGAGATAAAATCCGCGCTTATATCAACGTAGAGAAATTGAATGACGAAGAGTTTATCAATAGTCATTATGTAGTTTTCTGTACCAAGCAAGGTATTGTGAAAAAGACGTTGTTAGAAGAATTCAGTCGTCCACGTACCAACGGTGTAATCGCAATCAATATCAACGAAGGCGATCAATTATTAGAAGCGCAGTTGACAGATGGAACGAGTGAAATTTTAATGGCTATTCATAGTGGTCGTAGCATACGTTTCCCTGAAGGAAAAGTTCGTCCTACCGGACGTTCGTCTGCGGGTGTAATTGGTATTGAAGTGGATGAATCGAATGACGAAGTTATTGGAATGATTTGTTTAGCTGCCAATGATCCAAGAACCTTGATGGTAATCACGGAGAACGGATTAGGTAAGCGTACAGCCTTAGATGAATATCGTATCACCAACCGAGGTGGTAAAGGGGTTCGTACCTTGAACGTAACGGATAAGACTGGTAAGTTGATTGGCTTCTTAGCTGTTAAAGACGATGATGATGTAATGATTATGTGTAAGTCGGGTATCACCATCCGTACTTCGGTAGCGGATATTCGTGAGGCTGGTCGTGCGACACAAGGTGTTCGTTTGATCCGTTTGAACGAAGGGGATGAAATCGCGGCAGTAACACGTATCGATCACGTTGAAGAAGAAGTAGCTATCGTAGCGGATGAAAACAGCGCTCCGTTAGACAACGCACCGGATGCTACAGATACCACTACTACTAACGAAGACGCTAGTCCAGTAACAGAATAATTCATGCGAAGCTTCTTATACGCTGCTAATGCTTTTGTGAAGAGTTTTATCCTCTTCCTCCGTCCAGGTCTGTGGTTAGGCTTTTTAGCCAAGCCACTGACTTTCTTCGGACAAACCTTAGCCATGTCGAAGTGGATTAGTCAGCATCCCGTTAAAGGATTAAATGATTTCTTTACACGCAAGCGCGACTTCAACGCACGCTATCGTTTGTATGCGGACGTGATGCAGCAAGAAGCACTTCACGGAGCCGAGATTCTTTATATGGAATTCGGCGTTTTTAAAGGAGCATCCTTCAAGCATTGGGTGAAAAATAATACCCATGCCAATTCTCGTTTTTATGGTTTCGATACCTTTGAAGGCTTACCTGAAAGTTGGGGTGGTTATGGAAAAGGAGCCTTTGCAACGCCTATTCCAGAGGTAGAAGGAAATCGTCACGAATTTGTGAAAGGACTTTTTCAAGATTCCTTGCCTCCATTTATTCAAGCAGGAAAAGTGACTAAAGCACAACGTAAAGTGATTCACTTAGATGCGGATCTTTACAGTTCTACCTTATACGTATTAACAAGCTTAGCGCCCTTTCTAAAAGCGGGCGATTTGATTTTGTTTGATGAATTCAATGTTCCTGATCATGAGTTTGCTGCATGGGAACATTTCTGTAAAGCCTATTATATTAAGTTTGAAGTATTGGCTGCTGTCAATAATTACTACCAAATTGCGGTGAAGTTGCTTTAAGCATTATCACCTTTTAGCCATTTACTTACTTCTTCTGCATAACTCGCACCGATAGGTATCTCGGTTGTGCCATCCAATAATATTATCTTCTTATTGCGTACTGCTTTTACTTGATGAAGAGGTACGATGAAGCTTCGATGAACACGTTGGAATGGGAGTCCAGATAACTTCTCTAACATATTCTTCAAGCTCATCAATGTTAAAATTGGTCGACCTTCTTTAAGGTGAATTTTTACATAATCATCTAGGCCCTCCATATAGCGAACATCCACTACATTGATTTTTATTTGTTGGTATTCAGATTTAACAAAGAAATAGTCGGCTAGCTCTTTGTTTTTTTGCTGCGTAATACGTTGCTCATGAATGGCACTGGCCTTCTGTACAGCTCTTTCAAAACGTTCGAATGAAAAAGGTTTGAGTAGGTAATCGGCTGCGTTTAACTCAAAGCCATCTATGGCATATTTGCTGTAGGCTGTTGTGAATATAGTAACAGGGTTAATGTCTAATGACTTTAGTAATTGAATCCCATTCACATCAGGCATCTGAATATCTAGAAACAAAATATCGGGCTTCTGCTTTCTGATAAATTCTACTCCTTCAATAGCATCGGTAAAACTTCCAATCAATTGCAGTTGTGGAATCTTTTCAATAAAACTTTTGCTAACTTCTAATGCTAAAGGTTCATCATCAATTATGACACAGCGAATCATACTAAGTTAATTTTTAAAAGCACTTCAAAAGTGCCTTCATGTTTCTTGATTTCAAGTTGATGTTTATCAGGATAAGCTAATTGCAATCTTCTCTTTACATTCTCTAGTCCTAAGCCGCTAGGCGCCTCTTCTTGTAAATTTTGAAAAATTTGATTGCTAACCTTCAATTGTAATTGAGTATTCTCTGCATGCAATTCGATTTTTATCTTACTGTTTGCATGTGTTGAAATGCCGTGCTTAAAGGCGTTTTCAATAAACGTTATCAGAACTAAAGGGGCTATCAAAGCCTGCGGATTACTGTTCTCGCATTTAAATTCAATGCATGCTTTTTCGGATAAGCGGATGCTTTGTAACTCTACATAATTTTTAATAAAACTTATCTCTTTATCCAATTCTACTTTTTCTGAATTGCTTTGCTCCAATTGATAACGCATCAGTTCGCTTAGTTTCAGAACGGCAGTGGCTGCGCGATCGTCTTTGAGCATTGCTAACGAATATATATTATTCAAGGTATTGAAGAGGAAATGAGGATTCACCTGCATTTTTAGCAAGTTTAGTTCTGATTTGGTTTTTTCAGCGTCCGCCTCCTTCTGACGTTCTGCTATACCATAGAGAAACGAGCTCATTCGTAAACCAGAACTCATCAGCCAAATCAAGAGAAACAGAAATATGGATGACTCAAAGAAGTGGACGGGGCCCGTTGCTAAGCCCCAATTTTTTTCTCTTTCCTCATGTTCTAATCGCTCCATTCTTTCCCATTCACCGAAGGTTAAAGGGGTCGTGTCTTTTAAATTATGAAATTGTTCTAACGCTTCAATATCGAATCCCGCCTCCTCTTTATCCTTTTCTCCCCATTTAGTTGGGAGTGCGATAAAAGAGACTAGGCATACAAGTATAATTGCGAAATAGCTCCAAAATTTTCTTTTTAAAAAGTAGTAAGGAATCAATAGATTTTGATTCAAGTAAAAGAAAAGGATTAACAATCCATCACATAGTAATACAGGCCAACGATAATAGTTAAGATTGAACATTGTTTCTACATGTTCACCTTGATGATGTCGGTGTTCGAATACTAAGGGCAGGCTAAAAAATAGTAGCCAAGCGATGAAATGAATGACGATTCTAAGCCATTTGGGTTGCATATAACAAAGCTACTATTTATTGAATGGATTTGGACGCTTATCGGGAAATCGTATAATTGTATCGGTAATCATAGCTTAAAACTAGCTTAAGATAAAATTGGTATCTTTGGCACATGAAAAGATTTTCCTTAAAGCCATTCATTCAATCAGTCGTTAATCGACCGGAAAGTTATTTTGCGCAGGACATTTTAGACCACAGCGAGGCCTTAAAGACTGCTATCGCAGGAAAATCAGTTTTAGTAATAGGTGGTGCCGGAACCATTGGAAGTAGTTATATCCGTGCTCTATTGCCGTTCCAACCAAAGCGTGTTATTGTGGTGGATACCGATGAAAATGGATTAACCGAATTAGTGCGTGATGTGCGTAGCACCGAAGGTTTGTTTGTTCCTGATGAGTTTATTACTTATCCAGTAAGTTTTGCCGATCCTGTTTTTGAAAAGATATTTTTGCAGAAAGGTCCTTTTGAAATCGTCGCTAATTTCGCTGCGCATAAGCATGTGAGAAGTGAAAAAGATGAATTGAGTATCGAAGCGATGATTAATAATAATGTCATTCGCGCCAAGCGCCTTTTGGATTTATTAATGCAACACAAACCAGAACACTTCTTTTGCGTTAGTACCGACAAGGCTGCTAACCCGGTGAATGTGATGGGTGGTTCTAAGAAGTTGATGGAAGAGGTTATTTTGGCTTACAGTCAACATATGCCAATCACCACCGCTCGTTTTGCAAATGTCGCATTCTCCAATGGTAGTTTGTTATATGGTTTCATGGAACGTATGTTGAAGCAACAGCCTTTCAGCGGACCTTCTAATATTCGTCGTTATTTTGTAACGCCTGAAGAAAGCGGACAACTTTGTATGTTGGCATGTATGTTAGGCGAGTCGGGCTCTATCTTCTTTCCGAAACTAGATCCTGAAAAAGATATGCAGACCTTCCAAACCATTGGTGTAAAGCTATTGGAGGCTTACGGTCTTGAACCAAAATTCTGTAACTCGGAAGAAGAAGCGCGCACCATTGCGGCTTCGTTAAAAGATACCGACACGCATTATCCTGTTTACTTCTTCGAAAGCGATACCTCGGGTGAAAAACCGTATGAAGAATTTTATACCGATCAAGAGGATTTGGTAATGAATAAATTCAACGCGCTCGGCTTCGTGCGAAATGCGCCTAAACAGCCTGTAACAGCTATCGAAGCGATGTTTGAAGAATTTCAGCAGCTATTTAATAGCGGACAAATTTCTAAAGAGAGTATCGTTACTTTGATGAAGAAGTATATCCCTAATTTCGATCATATCGAAAAAGGAAAGAACCTCGATCAACGCATGTAATTAATATTCCTCTTCATCATTTTTAAACTCACTGGTGAAGTGGAATTTAATCGCTGGATTATTCGTGCGTTCGGTATTCAAATACCATTCGCTCTGCGCTAGATAAATTAGATTGCCTTCTTTATCATTACCCAATACACTCTGCTTAAAGCGGCAGAATTCTTCCATCTTGTCTTTATCCTCCGAAGTAATCCAGCAAGCCTTATAATACGGCAAGGAAACAAAGCTGACACTTGCGCCATATTCATGCAATAGACGGTATTGAATAACTTCAAACTGAAGTTCTCCCACCGTACCAATGATTTTCTTATGACCTAAGTTCTGTGTAAACAACTGTGCAACACCTTCGTCTGTCAACTGCTGTAATCCTTTCTCTAACTGCTTTGTCTTCATCGGATCTTTATTCACCACCTCTTTGAAAATTTCTGGAGAGAAGGAAGGGATTCCTTTGAAGGTCATGTTTTCGCCTTCGGTAAGCGTATCGCCAATTTTGAAATTTCCGGTATCAAACAAACCTACTACATCGCCAGGGAAAGCGTCATCCACTAAGGATTTGCTACGCGCCATGAAGGAGAAAGGGCTGCTAAAGCGAACATCCTTATCCAAACGTACGTGGTGATAAAAAGTATTACGTGCAAACTTGCCGCTACAAACGCGCATGAAGGCAATACGATCTCTATGACGTGGATCGAGGTTCGCATGGATTTTGAAAATGAATCCACTAAACTTGTCTTCCGTAGGGGCTACTTCGCGTTTATCCGTTTCACGAGCTAATGGAGTAGGAGAGATGCGAATGAAAGTTTCTAGCAATTCACGCACACCAAAGTTATTCATCGCAGAACCAAAGAATACCGGCGCCAAGTGACCTTCACGATAGTCTTTTACTTCAAATGGATTGTAAACACCTTCTACCAATTCGACGTCCTGACGGAGTTGATTGGCGTCGGCTTCACCTACTTCGTTATCTAATTTTTTATCAGACAAATTCTCAATGACCATCTTCTCATCATCCTTCGACTTCGCTTGGAATAACTGTAAGGTTTGATCGTAGATATTATAAACGCCTTTAAAGCTGCTACCCATATTGATCGGCCAGCTTAAGGGACGAACTTTGATTTTTAGATTTTGTTCTAATTCATCCAAAAGGTCGAAGGGCATTTTACCATCACGATCCATTTTGTTGATGAAAATGATAACAGGAGTTTGACGCATGCGACACACCTCCATCAATTTTTTAGTTTGTTCTTCCACACCTTTTACGCAGTCGACTACCAAGATTACTGAATCGACAGCTGTCAGGGTACGGTAAGTGTCTTCGGCGAAGTCTTTGTGACCCGGAGTATCCAAAAGATTTACTTGGGTGCCATTGTATTCAAAGCACATAACAGAGGTCGCAACCGAGATACCACGCTGCTTCTCGATTTCCATAAAGTCGCTCGTCGCGTGCTTTTTAATCTTATTCGACTTAACGGCTCCGGCCACTTGAATGGCTCCACCAAAAAGTAGGAACTTCTCTGTTAAGGTTGTTTTACCCGCATCCGGATGCGATATGATGGCAAAGGTGCGGCGGCGATTGATTTCTTCGGTGTACTTCACTGGTGTAAAAAATGATGGCAAAGGTAAATAAAAGCAAGCGAAGGAAAGTTATTTTCCTAAATTTTACGACCTTTGTAGTAATGTTAGAGAAGAAGAATCTAGAATTATTTCGTGCACGATTAGATACTCCTTGTAAAATCGTTATCACAACACATCATAAGCCGGATGGTGATGCTATGGGCTCTACCTTAGGGCTGTATCATTTTTTAAAATCTTTTGGGCATGATGTTGTTGTTATTACGCCAACAGATTATCCTAGTTTCTTACATTGGTTGCCAGGAAATGATTTGGTGGTTGATTTTGAAAAATTACCAACGGTTTCCATTAAACACGTGAACGAAGCGGATTTTATTTTCTGCCTCGATTTTAATGCCTTGAGTCGAATAAATGAATTGGGTGAGCATGTGGCGCAAGCGAAAGGCTTGAAAGTAAAAATTGATCATCACTTATTGCCGGATGGTTTCGAGGATATCAATTTCTCTAATATCAAAGCAAGCTCTACTTGTGAATTGATTTATGATTTTATCCTAGAAATGGGAAGTAGTGATCATATTACGGAAGAAGTAGCGAATTGTTTGTATGTAGGAATCATGACGGATACAGGTAGCTTTAAGTTTGAAAGCACTTCTCCGCACACGCATGAGGTGGTGGCAAACTTGCTACGAAAAGGGGCTAAGAGCTATGAGATCTATGATCAATTGTTCAACCAGCATCAATTCCGTCGTTTACAATTCGTAGGATTTTGCTTGAGTAATCGTTTTCACTACTTGCCTGAATACAATGCGGCTTATATAGCAATCACCGCTCAAGATCTGAAGGATTTTGGTATTAGCACAGGTGATACCGAAGGATTAGAATCTTATCCTTTAACCGTTAAAGGGATTCGTTTGGGGGCCTTAATTATCGACCGTACCAAATTAGTCAAACTGTCCTTGAGAAGTAAAGGAGATATCCCTGTAAACGAGATTTGCAGAGATTACTTTAACGGAGGCGGACATAAAAATGCGTCCGGTGGTAGTTCCACAAAAACATTAGACGAGACAGTTCAAGATTTCCTTGCTATCTTGCCAAAAATTAAACATCTTTTGAATTCATAAAACATGCGTAAAATTTCATTAGCAATTCTTGCTCTAACTTTGGTTACATTGGTAGCCGCTTGTGGTGATTCTTGGAAAAAGCTTCCAGGAGGTAAACAATATAAGACCTTAAGACAGGGTGATAAGCACAAAAAGTTAAGTGCTAATTCCTATGTGTTCATTCGCCAACTTCAATACTTGAATGATACCTTGGTGATGGATTCAAACAAAGATAATCCAGAGGGAGTGCCTATCATGTTGACGGCAAAGGATCCTAAAAAGCCAATGGATATCAATGACGTATTGTTAGATGCTTTTGTGGGTGATAGTATCGCCTTCTTAATGCCAACAGATACTATCTTAGTGCATAACCCAGAAATGGCTCAATTCATGAAGCCTGGTGGGGTCTTGAAATTGATTGTTGTGGTTAAAAAGTCGATGACGCAAGCTGAGACAGAGAAATTGAATGATCAACAAAAGGCAATGCAAGAAGCAATGCAAGCACAAATGAAACAAGAAATGGAAGAAAATGCTGATCCTGTTAAACAAGCAGCTAAAATCCAAGACTTCATCAAACGTGCGCAATTGAAAGAAATTCAAAATGTGCAAGGTGTTTTCAAATCAGTATTTGCACAAGGCTTTGGCAATGTTATTAAAGCTGGTGCGCATGTAGTAGTAAACTATACAGGCCGCTTCTTAAATAATCAACCTTTCGATAGCAATATCGACCCGCAATTTGGTCATGCACAACCAATGGAAATGGAAGTAGGTAATGGACAAGTAATCAAAGGTTGGGAAATCGCTTTGATGTCTATGAAGAAAGGTGAGAAAGCTGTAGTTATCATCCCTTCTGATTTAGGATATGGTAAGGAAGGAAATCAAGGTATTCCTCCGAATTCACCATTAGTATTTGAACTAGAAATCTTGGATGTGAAATAAGTACATCCGTATAAATAAAAAGCCCTTCTAGCTACTAGAAGGGCTTTTTTTATGGTGTTAAATCATCGATTAATCGAACAAGAACTTCGCGAGTTGCTCCATGCTTAATCCTCCGAAATTACCTGAACTCATCATTAAGACATCCATATCCGGATCCAAAGCGCGTTTGATGAAAGTGCTTAACTGTTGCGGGTTGGAAAAAGTCTTAATCTCGTTATTACCAAATGCACGGATGATGGCTTGCGGACTAAGTACAGGCAAGCGTTTTAATTCGAAAGCATGTGGATCATAAAACACGATGGCAATATCAGCCGCATCCAAACTGCCTTTATATTCGCCGATAAATTCTTCATTCAAGCTGCTGAAAGTATGCAGTTCCAAGCAAGCTATCAGTTCTCGATTCGGATGTTTTTCTTTCATGGCAGCGACAGTCGCTTTTACCTTCGAAGGAGCATGCGCGAAATCTAAATAAAGTTCATTGTCGTCAGTTCTGCGGATCAATTGCAAACGCTTTGCGGCTCCTTTAAAGGTGGCTATCGCTTTGCAGAAGTCGCTTTCAGGAATACCAAGCTCCAAGCAAATGATTTTTGCTGCAGATAAATTGAATAAATTATGTGTTCCAAAAATCTCAATTGCCACGGTATCTCCGTTAGCTAATACGAGACTGCCATCTTTGAAAGGATGTGCATGGAAGGGAACTAACTGAAGACGGTTTTCATTCTTTTCTTGCTCACATAAGGTCTTTAAAATCTCGTCTTCGTTATTGTAAATCAAGGTAGCATTATCCACCAAACTGTCAATGAATAAATCAAATTGATGCACATAGTTTTCAAAAGTCGGGAAGACATTCACATGGTCCCATGCAATCCCTGAAATACTAGCGATATGCGGTTTGTAGAACAAAAACTTCGGTAGTTTATTATCGGCAGAATCAGGATATTCATCCGCCTCTAAAATCATTAAGGGAGCATCACTCAATTGTAACGAATAATCAAATCCTTCCAATTTCGCCCCCACTAAAAAGTCGAACGGCATGCCTACCTCTTTCAAAACATGCATGACCATCGCAGTGGTAGAGGTCTTGCCATGCGAACCCGCAATAGCTACTCGTTTTTTGTTTTTCGCATGCTCATAAATGAATTCAGGATAACTCATTAATCGTAAGCCTAGCTCCTTTGCACGCGCTAATTCAGGGTTGTCGGCTTTAGCGTGCATCCCAACAATTACGATATCGATTTTATCATTCAATAATTCAGGATGCCAGCCCATTTCTTGCGGTAGCAATTGATGACGCTGTAAATTGCTATAAGCAGGTTCAAAAATCTCATCATCCGACCCCGTAACTTCGTTACCTAGTCGTGCAAGCTGAATTGTAAGCTGGTGCATGATACTGCCACCACACGCAATAATATGATATCTCATAAAACAAATGTACAAAGGCATTTTTGGCAAAATGTCGGACGTTTTCCCCTTAGTGTGTTGAAAATTCCTCTTTTTGACTTAAATTTGTACACTATATTCGTACCCATGAAAAAGATTGCCCTTTTTGGACTTATTGCCGTTTTTGTAATGATAGTTGCTAATTCATGTGCACCGCACAAGAAAACGCTTGGCTGTCCAGGTATGATTACCAAGACAACAACAAAGTCTGCTGCACACGCTTAAACTGTCGTTTTGTATTCAGGACAGCGGTGCATAAATCACCTGCTTTCCGTTAGTACATTTGCCATTCTCGCTCTACCTTTAAGGTATGAGTGACGTGAAAACATTTTCAGACGAATCTGACAAAAAACTTATTGTTAAGGCCTATCGCGACCTGCTGAAAAGTATGCGCGGTAATTTGGATAAGAGCTCGCGTAAGCAAATTCGCTTGTCTTTTGAAATGGCTGCAGAAGCGCATCTAGACATGCGTCGTAAATCGGGGGAGCCCTATATTTTGCATCCTTTAGCCGTCGCTAAAATTGTCGCAGAGGAAATTGGTTTAGGCACTACTGCGGTAATTTGTGCCCTTCTACACGACGTGGTCGAGGATACCGAAATCACATTAGGCGATATCCAACGTGAGTTTGGAAACAACGTTGCTAAAATTGTAGATGGCCTAACGAAGATCAAAGGGGTTTTTGATGTAACCAGTTCTGAACAAGCAGAGAACTTTCGCAAGATTGTTCTTACCATGGCCGAAGATATTCGCGTCATCCTCATTAAAATCGCAGATCGTTTACACAATATGCGTACCCTGGAGAGCATGAGTCGTCAAAAACAAATGCGTATCGCCAGTGAAACCGTTTACCTCTATGCCCCTCTAGCACATCGTTTGGGGCTTTATAATATCAAGAGCGAACTCGAAGATCTTTCTATGAAATATCTCGAGCCAGTCACGTATCGCAACATCGCAAAGAAGCTAGCGGAGTCGAAATCAAAGCGCGCGAAATATATCAATGAATTTATCAAACCTATCAAGGAAGTATTAACTGATGAAGGCTTGAATGTCAATATCTATGGCCGTCCGAAGTCGATTGCCAGTATTTGGCATAAGATGAAAAACAAACAAATCGAGTTTGAAGATGTGTATGATTTGTTTGCTATCCGAATCGTAGTAGACGCTCCAGAAGACAATGAAAAGTCTGATTGCTGGAAGATCTATTCCATGCTAACCGATTTTTATACGCCTAGTCCTGATCGTCTTCGCGATTGGATTTCAACGCCGAAAAGCAATGGCTATGAGGCTTTGCACGTAACTGTAATGGGTCCTTTTGGTAAATGGGTGGAAGTACAGATTCGCAGTAAGCGTATGGAGGAGTTGGCAGAAAAAGGTTTGGCAGCGCATTGGAAGTATAAGGAAGGAAATAAAAATAATGATCATCTGATAGAAGAGTGGCTTGCGCAAGTACGTGAAGTGTTAAACAGCTCCGAATCGAATGCACTTGATTTTATCAACGACTTCAAATTAAACCTCTTCTCAGAAGAGATTTATGTGTTTACGCCGAAAGGGGAGGCGCGTACTTTGCCAGCAAAAAGTACGGCACTCGACTTCGCCTTTTCTATCCACTCCGATCTAGGATTGCGTTGCATAGGCGCGAAGGTGAATTATCGTTTGGTGCCTTTAAGTTATGAATTAGCTAACGGAGATCAGGTAGAAATTATCACCTCTAATCGTCAGAAACCAAATGAGGACTGGCTCAATTTTGTCGTTACCGCTAAAGCAAAGAATAGAATTAAAGATTCTTTCAAAGAAGAAAAACGTCGTCGTGCAGAAGATGGTAAGGAATTACTAAAAAAGAAAGGCGAACAGCTCGAGGTGGTGATGAATAGCGATAACTTAGGTATTCTCGTGAAGTATTTTAAATGCTTCTCCGTGATCGACTTGCACTTCCAAATAGCAACAGGGAAAATCGATCTCGATTTATTAGATAGTCTTCACATTGCAGGCGGAAAGTTCGAATTGCCAAATCTGGCTAAAAAGAGGAAGGCAGAAGAAATGATTACCGATGCCCAATTTGAAGAGAACGTACGTCAAGAGCTTAAGAAAAATGCAGAATTAGTCATCTTCGGAGAAGCCTCCGATAAAGTGGCTTATAGCCTCGCTAAATGTTGTAATCCTATTCCAGGTGACGACGTATTCGGCTACGTGACAGCAACGGAAGGCTTAAAAATTCACAATACCAAATGTCCGAACGCGGTGAATTTGATGAGTAAACACGCGCATCGAATTGTTAAAACTAAGTGGAGTAAGAGCCATGAAATCGCCTTCTTAACAGGTTTGCAGATCACTGGTATCGATGAAGTGGGAATGATTTCTAAAATTACCGATGTAATTTCTCATCAGAATAATGTCAATATGCGTAGCATCTCTATTGATTCGGAAGATGGAATCTTCAAAGGAGAACTCATGCTCTTTGTGAATGATACCATACAGCTTGAATTCTTGATGGATGAATTACGCCGAGTAGAGGGTATTCAAAGCGTAACTCGATTAGAACATTAAGCCGAAATTTCAAAGCATCTTCGTACCTTTGCGAACGCATTTTTACTATGACACACGAATTTTCATTAGCATACGCGCAACGCCTCGACCAAGCAGATAGTTTGGCTTCTTTTAGAGATCGTTTTTTTATTCCACAATTGAATGGACAAGACGCTATCTACCTTTGTGGTAATTCGCTTGGCTTACAGCCGAAGTCGGTGCAACAACACCTACAAGTTGAATTGAATGATTGGGCAGGATTAGGGGTAGAAGGGCATGTACACGGAAAAAATCCGTGGTTGTATTATCATCATTTCACGCAAGATAGTTTGTCGCGTATCGTTGGTGCCAATAAGAAGGAAGTCGTTGCCATGGGTTCGCTTACGGCGAACCTTCATTTTTTGCTAGTTTCTTTCTATCAACCGAAAGGAAAGCGTACGAAAATTTTAATTGAAAATCGTCCATTCCCAAGTGATCGCTATGCCATCGAATCGCAAGTGCGTTGGCATGGACTTGATCCACAGCAGGAGATTATAGAAATGAAATCGCGCGAGGGCGAAGCCTATTTGCGAACGGAAGATATTCTCGCTACGATAGAGCAGTATAAAGATGAATTAGCCTTAGTAATGTTCGGAGGCGTTCATTTCTATACGGGTCAGTTGTTTGATATGGCGCGTATCACCGCAGCGGCGCACGCCGTTGGTGCTTATGCCGGTTTCGACTTAGCACATGCAACAGGTAATGTGGAATTGAAATTGCACGATTGGAGCCTTGATTTCGCTTGCTGGTGTACCTATAAATATTTGAATAGTGGCCCTGGTGGAGTAGGAGGAATTTTTGTACATGAGCAACATCACCAAAATGAAGCATTGCCACGTTTACACGGCTGGTGGGGACATGATGAAGCGAATCGTTTTAAAATGGAAGATCGCTTCGTTTCTATGGGCACCGCAGAATCTTGGCAATTGAGCAATGCGCCAGTAGTAGCATTGGCAGTTCATAAGGCGGCTGTAGAGTTATTTGACGAAGCAGGAATGGATCGCATTTTTGCAAAAGGAAAACAGCTTAGTAATTATTTCTTGTTCTGCATGCAAACATTGCAAACAGCAGGAGTGCCTTTTGATATATTAACACCGACTGCCGAGAATGAAAGAGGCTGCCAATTGAGCTTGTCTTTCCATTCACAAGGTCGTAGTATATTCGATCAACTAACGCGAGACGGAGTGATTGCCGACTGGCGCGAACCAGGCGTAATACGTATGGCACCTGTGCCGATGTATAATCGCTTCGAAGATATCTATCGTGTTGCGGAATTAATTAAATCATCATTTGAAAATAATCGTTAATATATGCCTTCAATAGCTAAGCGTGGCGACGCAATGCCCGCTTCACCCATCCGTAAATTAGTTCCCTTTGCAGAAGCTGCAAAAAAGCGTGGAACAAAAGTATATCACCTCAATATCGGTCAGCCGGATATTGAAACGCCTCCAGCTATGTTGGAAGCAGTTCGTAATGCCCATATCAAAGTATTGGAATATAGCCATAGCGCAGGCTTTGAGTCGTATCGTAAAAAGTCAGTGAGCTATTACGAGCGTTTTGGCATTGCCTTGAATCATAATCAAATCATGATTACAACAGGTGGCTCCGAAGCGATTTTGTTTGGTATGATGGCTTGTTTGGATCCAGGTGATGAAGTGATTATCCCAGAACCATTTTATGCAAACTATAATGGCTTTGCAGTAGCAGCAGGAGTGAATATCGTTCCAATTACTTCCCATATTGAAAACGGATTTGCATTACCTCCAATTGCAGATTTTGAAGCGAAGATTAGTGCGAAGACAAAAGCGATTATCATTTGTAATCCGAACAACCCAACTGGTTATTTATATTCAAAGGCCGAGATGGAAGCTTTGGCTGATTTAGTGAAGAAGTATAATTTGTATTTGTTCAGCGATGAAGCTTATCGTGAATTTTGTTACGATGGAGCTACACCATTCTCTGCATTGCAATTGCAAGGAGTAGATGATAATGTAGTGGTGATGGATACGATTTCAAAACGTTATTCTGCTTGCGGCGCACGTATCGGCGCCTTCGTTACCCGTAACGAAGCATTGATGAATACGGCTATGAAATTCGCCCAAGCTCGTTTAAGTCCTCCAGGTCTTGCTCAAATTGCAGGCGAAGCAGCAATCGATCTTCCAAGCGATTATTTCGATACAGTGAAAGACGAATACACCGCTCGTCGTAATGTGCTTGTAAAACGCTTGAATGCAATGGATGGTGTTTTCTGTCCGAATCCTGGTGGAGCCTTCTATGCGATTGCAAAATTACCAATTGATGATGCAGATGTTTTCTGTCAATGGTTATTGGAATCTTTCAGTCATGAAGGACAAACAGTGATGTGCGCTCCGGCAACTGGGTTCTACGCTACTGCAGGATTAGGTAAAAATGAAGTGCGTTTAGCCTACGTATTGCAGGAAAGTGATTTAAATAAAGCAATGGATTGTCTCGAGGTTGCCTTGAAACAATATCCGGGTCGAGTGTAATCATGATGATTAAAAAAGTCTTAGTGACCGGTGCCAATGGAATGTTGGGCACGCATATTTGTAAGGAGCTGTTAAAGCAACAATATGAGGTGCACGCTTTCATTCTGCCTGGTCAGGATAGCTCCTTATTGCAAGACAAATCTATAAAGATTGTCGAAGGGGATGTGCTGAATAGCGAACAGTTAGATAGTGTCGTAGCCGAGGTAGATGCCGTGATTCATGTGGCTGCCTTGACAGATGTGTGGCCGCGTCGTTCCGAGAGAGTATGTCGTGTCAATTATCAAGGTGCTTTGAATGTCGCAGCAGCTGTTCGTAAAAACAACTTACAACGACTCGTTTATATTAGCTCTGCGAGTGCATTCGGTCATGGAACTTTACAAGAACCAGGGAACGAGCATTCAGCCTATGCCTTGTCAGGATTTGGAATCGATTATATCCAAAGCAAATATGACGCACAAGTAAAATTATTGCAATTACATCAAAGTGAAGCCCTGCCAGTAATCGTGGTTAACCCAACCTTTATGATTGGCGCCTATGATGCGAATCTTACTTCGGGTAGAATGGTTTTGCAATTAGTGAGAGGTAAAGTACCTGGTTATAGCAAAGGGGGTAAGAATTTTGTGGCTGCCGCCGATGTGGCCGTAGCTGCGGTAAACGCTCTTCAAATGGGTCGTTTAGGCGAATGTTATATAGCCGGGAATGAAAACCTAACGTATAAAGGTTTTTTCGCGAAGGTGAAAACAAGCATAGGCTTGGATGGGAAATTATTCCCAATGCCGAGTTGGATCGTATTGTTGTTCGGAGCGGTGAGCTCTATCATGGCGCGTTTATTAAAGAATAAACCACAGCTGAGTTATTCTATGGCTCGCTTTTCCTTGCTTCAACAATATTATAGTTCTACAAAGGCGCAGGATGAATTAGCGATGCCGCAAACGCCTATTGAAACGGCTGTTCAGTCATGTGTTGCTTGGTATCGTGCAAACGGGATTTTAGAAAAGTAAACATGGATTTTCATCAGAAAGTATTTATTGTAACGGGCGCTTCGCAAGGAATTGGGAAAGAGCTAGCTTATCAACTGCTTCAACAGAATGCTCAGTTGATCATAACTGGTAGAAACGAAGATCGCTTACGTCTTGCGAAAGAAGAGTTGTCTTTACTCGGTGCTGTAGAATACGTTGTGGCGGATATGGGTGTTTGGGAAGATTGTCAACGGGTGGCTGATTTCCCACTTACCCAATACGGAAAGATCGATGGCATTATTCATAATGCAGGGATGTCTGCTTTCGGCAAAGTTGCTGATATGAAACGTGAAGTGATCGATGAAATTATTAATACAAATCTAAGAGGCGTTTTATATTTAACAAACCTGGTACTGCCCGCTATTCGCGCGCAAAAAGGAAGCGTCTTATTTGTTGGTAGTATAGCCGGACTGCACGGCTTGCCAGATTATTCCTTGTATTCATTGACGAAAATGTCGCTCACGGCATTAGCGCAAAGTTTACATGTAGAAGAAGCTGCTAATGGCGTATTTGTCGGCGTAGCCCATATCGGCTTTACTGAAAATGAAGCCGTGAAGAAAACGCTCAACGCAAATGGACAGCCCGTGGATGTTCCTCTAAGAAATGCCTTGCTGACCAATTCTCGTCAGGTTACCGCTTCAAGTATTTTAAAGCAATTGAAGAGAAAGAAATATTGGAAACTGCATTGTAAAGTTGGCCTTGCCAATCATTTTATGGTGCGCTTTTTTCCGCGTGTATTGTTTGCCATCTTCAAATGGAACTATAAAGGCTAAAAAAAATCCCTGTTCGAATACGACAGGGATTTTTTTATTGTTGAGAAGTATCTTAAGATTGAACTGCTTCAAACATTTTCTTCAAAGCTGCTTCCTCATCGCCATCATAAGCGCCAGAATTTAACTTTTCGTAAACCTCTTTGAACGCTGCAAGCGTCAATTCAATATCTTGTTCAGTATGCGCTGCCGTAGGGATCAAACGCAATAAGATTTGTCCTTTTGGAATAACTGGATACGTTACCACTGAACAGAAAATATTGTGTTTTTCACGGATATCATAAATGATTTGCGTAGCCTGAGCGACACCGCCTTGTAAGAATACCGGGGTTACGCAAGTATTGGTAGTTCCTAAGTTTAATCCAATTGCACGTAAGCCATCTTGTAAATGTTTCACGTTCTTCCAAAGCTTCTGACGAAGTTCAGGCATGGTGCGCAACATCTCCAAACGCTTACGATTACCGATCACCAATGGCATAGGTAAGGTCTTAGCGAAGATTTGTGAACGCATATTATAACGCAAGTACCAGATGATATCTTCATCACCCGCTACGAATGCTCCGATAGAAGCCATCGCTTTTGCAAAAGTAGAAACGTATAAGTCAACGCCATCCTGACAACCTTGCTCTTCTCCGGTACCAGCCCCTGTCGGACCTACCATACCGAAGCCGTGAGCGTCGTCTACCATCAAACGGAAGTCAAATTTCTTTTTCAATTCGATAATTCCTTTCAAATTACCTTGGTTTCCACTCATACCAAAAACACCCTCCGTAATCACCAAAATACCGCCACCTGTTTGATCGGTGATTTTCTTCGCTTTTTCTAACATCGCTTCACAAGAAGCCATGTCATTGTGCTTGAATACGAAACGTTTACCCATATGTAAACGAACACCATCCAAGATACAAGCATGAGATTCAGCGTCATAAACAATGACATCATGACGGTTCACGATTGCGTCAATCACAGAAACTACGCCTTGATAACCGAAGTTCAATAAGAACGCGTCTTGTTTATGAACAAAAGAAGCAAGTTCTTTTTCAAATGTTTCGATGATTGTGCTATTACCACTCATCATACGCGCGCCCATTGGAGTTGAAAATCCGTAGTCAGCAGCTGCTTTAGCATCTGTCGCACGCACTTCTGGGTGATTCGCTAATCCTAAGTAGTTATTCAAGCTCCAAACAATACGTTCTTTGCCTTTGAACATCATTCGACTTCCAATTTCCCCTTCTAAGCGTGGGAATGCAAAATAGCCATGTGCCATTTTAGAGTGTTGCCCAATAGGACCTAAATCCTTACGCAACTTTGCAAACAAATCCGTTGTCATTCTTTCTGATTATTGGTTAAGAACCACAAATATAACGTTTTCTTAGAAATTAGGTCAATCCGATTGTATACCTCCTTTGTGAATAATTAAGCTACAAAATATCCTCCGCAAATCGTATTTTCGCCACTTATTCGAATAATTATGAGTACTCCGAACGATAAGTTACAGAAAGCGACCCTAGAAGGTGCATTGGAATTAGGTTTGCGCCAAGAAGAATGGGAAAAAATACAAAGTTTGATGGGCCGCGAGCCTAACTTCACAGAGCTGTCTATGTTCAGCGTAATGTGGAGTGAACATTGCTGCTATAAAAACTCAATTCTTTGGTTAAAGAAGTTGCCAAAAGATGGCAAACATATTCTTGCTAAAGCAGGTGAAGAAAACGCAGGTTTGGTGGATATCGGTGATGGCTACGCTTGTGCGTTCAAAATCGAATCGCACAATCACCCTTCCGCTATCGAACCGTACCAAGGTGCTGCAACCGGGGTAGGAGGGATAAGTCGCGATATATTCACAATGGGCGCTCGTCCAATCGCTTCTTTGAACTCTCTACGTTTCGGTGATTTCAAGCATTTCAATACGCGTCATTTAGTGCGTGGTGTCGTGAAAGGAATTGGCGACTACGGCAATTGCTTTGGCGTTCCTACTGTTGGAGGAGAAGTTTATTTCGATGAAGCGTATAATATCAACCCGTTGGTAAATGCATTCAGCGCAGGGATTGTTAAAGTAGGACAAACGGTTTCTGCTACGGCAGGCGAACCTGGTTCTAAAGTATATATCGTTGGCTCCGCTACCGGAAAAGACGGTATCCACGGTGCTTCTTTTGCATCTGCTGATATCACGGAGGATTCTGCAAACGAATTGCCAAGTGTGCAGGTAGGTGATCCATTTATGGAGAAACTATTATTGGAAGCAACCTTGGAAGCGATTGCTGCTGGCTGTGTAGCGGGTATGCAAGATATGGGTGCCGCAGGAATCATTTGCTCTACGGCAGAAATGAGTGCTAAGGGTGAAGTAGGGATGAAGATTGATCTTTCTAAAGTGCCTACGCGTCAACAAAACATGAAGGCGTGGGAAATCCTTTTGAGTGAATCACAAGAGCGTATGCTAGTGGTAGCGAAAAAGGGAATGGAGAAGAAAATCGAAGATATTTTCGAAAAGTGGGATTTGAACTGCGCGGTAATCGGTGAAGTAACTAAAGAAGAGAAATTAGAATATTTCTTCAACGGTGAAATGATTGCTAGCGTAACCCCTCGTTTCCTTGTATTAGGTGGAGAGTCGCCAGTTTACGAACGTGCGATGAAAGAACCTGCGTACTTCGGAACTATTCGCAATTTCAAGATGGAAGGGGTAGAAGTACCTGAAGATCTAGTAAGTGTGGCAAAACATATTGCAGCCTTACCAAATATCGCAAGCAAGCGTTGGATCTATCGTCAATACGATAGTATGGTGCAAGTAGGAAACCGTTCTACCAATAACCCAAGTGCAGCTCCAGTAGTGCGCGTTCAAGGTACTGATAAAGCGATTGCAATGTCTGTGGATTGTAATCCGTACTATATCTATGCAGAGCCTCACAAAGGAACTGCTATTGCGGTTGCAGAAGCGGCGCGTAATATCACTTGTTCGGGCGGTGAGCCTTTGGCAATCACCAATTGCTTGAACTTCGGTAACCCGTATAATGAAGAAGTGTATTATACTTTCGCGAATGCCATTTTAGGAATGAAAGAGGCTTGCGAAAAATTCGATACCCCGGTAACAGGTGGTAACGTAAGTTTCTATAATCAGTGTAATGATGTTCCTGTTTTACCTACCCCAACTATAGGAATGGTGGGTTTGGTGCAGAAGCCTGAACATATGACGGGCATGGCTTTCCAAAACGAAGGAGACTTCATTTATCTATTAGGTGAAAACAAAAACGATATCGCTTCCTCTCAGTATTTGATTCACTACTGCCGTGTGAAACACTCTCCGGCACCGTATTTCGATTTGAATACTGAATTAAGCTTACAACAAGGAATGCGTAAAGCAATTCAATCCGACTTAGTTACTTCCGCACACGATATTTCAGAAGGAGGTTTGTTTATCACGCTTTTGGAAAGTGCGATGGTGAATGGTTTAGGTGCGGATATTGAAATGCGTGATGATAATATGCGTCCGGATGCTTTATTGTTTGGTGAAGCTCAAAGTCGTATCGTAGTGAGCATTCGCCCAGAACATCAAGATGCTTTTGAAGCTTTGATGAACGAAATGAAGGTTCCTGCAGAATTGATTGGTAACGTGGGTGGAGATACTTTAAGTATCAATGGAATTGAGTTTGGAGCCTTAAACGACTACCAATATCTTCATGAAAATAGCTTAGAATATTACATGGAGAAAGGAAAAGCAATACCGGTAGAAGATTAATCCCTGTTATCGCTTAAAATTAGTTAAATTTGAATGTAAGCCCTTTCGCAAGAAAGGGGATTGTGTAATGTAAACGTATTGAAGGAAATGGGTTGTGGATCATGCGGAGGCTCTTGCGGGACACCAAGCGGATGTGGAGATAGTGGAGCGTGTGCCAGCGGAGCGTGCAATAAAATGAATAGTTACGACTGGTTGACAGATGTGCCTGTAGGTGATTTGTCGAGTCGCTATCCTTATGTGGAAGTAGCCTTCAAAAATGGCCAACGTAAGGATTTTTACCTTAACCCCTCAGCGGAGTTAGGGACAGGTGATTTTGTATGTGTCGAGTCTTCTATTGGTATGGATATAGGTACAATCGTCCTTAGCGGCGACCTAGTTCGTTACCAAATGAAGAAGAAAAATGTGCAAGAACGTACCATCGAACGTAAGGTAACTCGTTTGGCTAGCCAAGAAGAATTACAAAAGCTAAAAGAGCTACGCGCTAAAGAAGAGGATTCCATGATTAAAGCACGTGTGATTGCACGTAACTTGAAATTGGAAATGAAAATAAGTGATGTTGAATTTCAAGCGGATGCCCGTAAAGCAATCTTCTATTATATCGCGGATGGTCGTGTCGATTTCCGCGAATTGATTAAGGTATACGCTCGCGAGTTTAATGTCAAAGTTGAAATGAAACAAATCGGCTCCCGTCAGGAAGCTGGTTTGGTAGGCGGTATCGGTATGTGCGGAAGAGAGCTATGTTGTTCAACGTGGTTATCGACCTTCAAAAACGTAAATATCACCGTTGTTCGTTATCAAAACCTATCTATCAATCAAGCGAAATTAAGTGGTCAGTGTGGACGCTTGAAATGCTGTCTTAACTTCGAATTAGATACTTATTTGGATGCCTTAAAAGTGTTCCCTAAAAACGCGGATAAGTTGCATACCGAAAGAGGAGATGCTTATCTGCAAAAAACAGATATCTTCAAATTCTTAATGTGGTATAGCTATCCAGGTTCTACCAAGTTGTATCCGTTGAACATCGAACGAGTTCGTGAGATTCTTGAGTTAAATAAGCAAAACAAGCCTGCGGCAGATCTAGACAAGGTGAAGGTTATCCTACAAGCACCTGCGGATCAAGAACCAGAACATGTGGATTTGGCGGCGCAGACTTCTATCTCGTCTTTGCGCAAAACAGCAGAGCGTAATAAGAAGAAAAACAAGGATCATCGTGGTGGCGGGGAAGGCAGAAATCCTAACGCGAATCAAAATCGCGAACAACGTCCTGCCTCCAATAACCCTCAAGCAAGAGAACATCGCGATAAGCGAAATAATCGAGATAACAAAGGACCTCAAGCGCCTAAGTCTAATGTAGAAGGAGGTGCGGCCAATAACGGAGAACAACGTCCGCAAGGAAATGCTCCGCAACAAAACCGTGATCGCCGTCCACAGCATAATCGCAACCGCCCACAGCGTCGCGACAGAAACCCTAATCCTAATAATACCAATCAGGATAATTCAAAACCTAGTCCAAGTGCTCCGGAAAATAACCCATAGTGCCATTCTAGTACTGTGTTTGATAATGTTTGTCAAAACATTTTCTGCTTGTACGCCTAATGAAATCTACGATAAGAATACCATCGTACCGGGCTACAATTGGGATTATAATTTTAAGCCAAACTTCGTTTTCGAAGTTCCTGATACGAGCAAGCCATATCGTTTGTATATCAACGTGCGCCATCTCGAAGCGTATCCGTACATGAACCTTTACGTGTGGTTACATATCCTAACTCCGGAAGGGAAGGTATTACATCGCAGAGAGAATGTATTGTTAGCAGAACCATCTGGAAAGTGGCTAGGAGAGGGCTTGAACGGCGTATGGATGATGCATCAATGGTGTCATGATATCAGCTTCGGTAAAGTTGCCGGACGTTATCAAATTAGTATAGAACAAGACATGCGCGTTAGTCCTTTACCCGCTGTAATGTCAGTAGGTATTCGTCTAGAACCAGGGTCTCCTTATAAAGTGAAGAAATAGTATGAAAGTATCAGAACATTTGAAGAAGGCGAACGGAAAACCATTGGTTTCCTTCGAAGTATTACCTCCGCTTAAAGGGAAGTCTTTTCAATCTATTGCCGATGTTTTGGATCCTTTAATGGAATTCAAACCTCCATTTATAAATGTTACCTATCACCGAGCAGAAACGCATTTCAAAAAAATGTCTGATGGTCGCTTTGAAGAAGTGGCCGTTCGTAAACGTCCAGGAACCGTAGGTATTTGCGCGGCTATCATGAACCGTTATAAGGTAGATGCAGTGCCGCATTTGATTTGTGGCGGATTTACCGTTGAAGAAACAGAAGATGCCTTGATCGATCTCGACTTTTTAGGCGTTGAAAATATTTTATGTTTACGTGGGGATGCGATGAAAGGACAAGCCAATTTCTATCCAGAAAAAGGTGGCCATGCACACGCAATCGACTTGCTAAAGCAAGCTGTGAACATGAATCGTGGAATCTATTTGGAAGAATCGCAAGATGCGTGGAAAACGAATTTTTGCTTAGGCGTTGCCGGTTATCCAGAGAAACATGGAGAATCTCCAAATGCGGAAGTCGACTTTAGATATTTAAAGGCGAAAGCAGATGCAGGTGCTGATTTTATCATGACGCAGATGTTCTTCGATAACCAGAAATATTTCGAATTTGTAAAGGGTTGTCGTGCTGCTGGTATCAATATTCCAATCATTCCAGGCTTAAAACCTTTAACGACGTACCGTCAGTTATCTACTCTACCGAAAGCCTTTAGTATCGATTTGCCATCCGATTTAGTGAACGCGATCGAGAAGGTGAAAAATAATGAGGAGGCGGTAATGCAAGTCGGTATTGAATGGTGTGCGGCTCAGTCGAAAGAGCTTTTGGCTAACGGAGCACCGATCATTCACTATTATACCATGAGTAGTGTGAAGGCTGTGAAACAAATAGCTTCACAAGTTTTTTAATACCCCTAGACGCCTTTGTTTAAAGCACGTTCAAGATTCTCTATTCCTGGATGAAGCTTTAGTTTTTTAGCCCGAAGAACATGTTCTTTTGCGGCGCTGTAATTCTTTTGCAAAATATAAACTTGCGCTAAGCCCGTGAGTGCGGTATAATAATCTGGGTTTAGATTCAAGGCTGTCTTGTAGTAGCGGATCGACTCCGCATCTCGGCCGCTGATATGTTCACACCAGGCTAAATTTACATTCGCAGAAATATGATTCGGGTTTAAACTAAGCACTTGTTTAAATTGTGCACTCGCTAAAGCCAATTGTTTGTTTTTGAAATAAGCCTCTCCTAATTTATTATTGAAATCAAGGTCTTTGGGTTTCAGATCTCTTGCCGTTTTCAAGAATTGAATCGCGCTAGCGAATTGTTCGGTATGCAGGAAAGCCTCTCCAATACGATAATTCGTCCAAGCATCTGGTTTTACTAAAAGACTTTGATTCGTTTGATAAAAGTCGATTAAGGATTCATACGATTCTCCTAAAAACAGACATCGAATTTGAAGACTCGCCCAACGATTGCCGCGTTCAACTTGTGACACCTTTTCCAATAATGAATGCGCTGTTTTAAGATAGCTCTTGTCTGATTCGTATTCTTCAAACAAGTTTAAATAGGCATTCGCCTCCGTTAAGGCCCCTGGGCTCGATTGATCGCTGACACACGCTAGCCGTACAAATTTGGAGATGGAACTAATCTCTTTCGTACTTAAAGGTTTTCGGATATAATGATCATGAATTTGAACGTGAGGAATATCCTTACTACCACTCATCGGCATATGACAAGAAACGCAATTAGTTTGCGGGACCTTGCCCTTGTCATCCTTTCCTGTACAGGTTTTGCCCGTATTCCCATGACAGGATTGGCATTTCTGATCCCAATAGTTTGCACCTGTTTTTTTTACGCTAATATGCGGGTTATGGCAGCTTAGGCAGGTCATTTGCGACTGCATATAACAGCGGCTCATTTTCATGCGGTCGGCATGCGAGGCCATAATGAAATTGCTGTTGCTATCCGTATATCTCGGAATGAAGGTATGCATCACTTCGCTCAATAGCATTCCAGGACGGAAGTCGAAGAAGGTTTTTCCTTCATTCAATACGGTGATACCTTGCAAATGGCAACGTTGGCAGACGCTTATTTGGCGCTCTCGATCGAGCTTTCGGGGATTGACAATGCTATAGTCGATTTGTGTTTTAATATCTACCAACTGACCTTGCTGCTTCTGTTCGACATGTATACTGCCGGGGCCATGACACCGCTCACACTGAATACCGTTAGGGACTTGTGTATAGGTGTTCTCTGCACGATTATCGACGCTAGGGTAGAAGTTGTGACAGGTAATACATTCTTGCTGTATCGGGCGTGTAAACTTAGAGTTTTGACCATTTTCAAAACCTGGCGCCAAATCCCAAATGCCAAGCTGCGTATAAAAGGTAATAGGCGCTTGATATAGGTAATTGTTAATACTAAAAAGATGCGAATTGGTATGCTGCCCACTGCCGACGATATAATCAATGACTTGGTCGCGTTGATGCGTCACTTTACCATTCTCTTTTCTGTATTCAAGAATGTGTAAGGTGGAGTCTTTCCAATAGGGATGATAATAGAGGTTGTTGGTGCTATCGAATACGATTTGATTTTCGCCAAATAGTGCTTTTGACTTATGCGGACTCGCTTTATCCCAACTTTGTCCCATCCCTGTTTCCATGAAAGTGGTATAAATATCCGCGTGACAGCCTTTACAGGTCGACATGCCAACATAGTGCGCGGTGCTATCGTAAACGTTCAAAAAGGGGGATTGCGGACTAGAAACGCCCCACTGGCAAGCGCCTAAATAATAGACCAAGCTAGTGATAAGCACTAAAAAGATAATTGGACGTTTTCGCACCGCTCAAAAATAACGTGAACTAAGTGAAAAAAAGAGCTTTTGTTGAAGCTTTTTAGGTTAATTATGGTAAACATTTGTTTACCTAGCTTGTTATAACTCTTATTTGGGAATGAATAGGGAAACTCCTACATTTGCAAAGGTGAAAACTTACCAAACAACATAAATTCAAAAATATGAGTACCACTACAAAAACACAGATTGATTTTAATCTGAAAAACAAGGTTGCTGACATGAGTTTAGCAGCTTGGGGTCGTAAAGAAATCCGCTTGGCTGAAGCTGAAATGCCAGGTTTGATGGCCCTTCGTGAAGAATACAAAGGAAAACAACCGTTGAAAGGCGCGCGTATTGCAGGTTGTTTACACATGACCATTCAAACAGCGGTTTTAATTGAAACTTTAGTTGATTTGGGTGCTGAAGTAAAATGGAGCTCTTGTAATATCTTCTCTACTCAAGATCACGCAGCTGCTGCAATCGCTGAAGCTGGTATTGGTGTTTTTGCTTGGAAAGGTCAATCTCTAGAAGATGCTGACTGGTGTATCGAACAAACTTTGTTCTTCGGCGGTGCTGATCGTCCGTTGAATATGATCTTGGATGATGGTGGTGATTTAACTAACATCGTTTTGGATAAGTATCCTGAATTAGTTGCAAGCATCAAAGGTTTGAGCGAAGAAACAACAACTGGTGTTCACCGTTTATACGAGCGTATGGCTAAAGGTACTTTACCAATGCCTGCTTTCAACGTAAACGACTCCGTTACAAAATCTAAGTTTGATAATAAATACGGCTGCCGTGAGTCATGTGTAGATGCTATTCGTCGTGCAACTGACGTTATGATGGCTGGTAAAGTAGCAGTTGTAGGTGGTTATGGTGACGTAGGTAAAGGTTCTGCTGATTCATTGCGTGCTGCAGGTTGTCGCGTTATCGTTACTGAAATCGATCCAATCTGTGCATTACAAGCAGCTATGGACGGTTATGAAGTAAAGAAAATGGAAACAGCCGTGAAAGAAGCTGATATCATCGTTACCGCTTCTGGTTGTCGTGATTTGATCACGGAAAAGCATTTCCGCTCAATGAAAGATAAAGCGATCGTTTGTAATATCGGTCACTTCGATATCGAAATCGATATGGCTTGGTTGAATGATAATTACGGTCATACAAAAGATACTATCAAACCTCAGGTTGATTTGTACAATGTAGAAGGTAATGAAATCATCGTTTTGGCGGAAGGTCGTTTAGTAAACTTAGGTTGTGCTACAGGTCACCCTTCATTCGTTATGTCTAACTCGTTCACTAACCAAGTATTGGCTCAGTTGGAATTGTGGTTGAACGGTGATAAATATGAAAACCAAGTTTATGTTCTTCCTAAACATTTGGATGAAAAGGTAGCTCGTTTACACTTGAAGAAAATCGGGGTTGAATTAGAAGAGTTAACATCTGCACAATCAGAATACTTAGGTATCCCTGTTGCAGGTCCTTTCAAACCAGAATTGTACCGTTACTAATATTTTCAAGATTCGCATACAAAAGGAGGCTTCGGCCTCCTTTTTTTGTTAGGAACATTCGCAGTTTATCATTAATTTTAAACAAACCACTTTTTATGAAATTGAAGCTAGGACTCTTTGTTTTTTTTGTGCTTAATTTTCAGTTCCTATTCGCTCAAAACCTTCCTTTTTATGTTCCAAAATCAGGAATAGAGTTTTGGTGCCCTTTGAATAATGGAGTGGTGGCTGACTCGAGTGGTAATATGCGCAATGGCGTGCTCAGTAGAATCAGTCAAGTTGCTGGCAGAAATGGCTGCTTCAATTCTGCCTTATATTTTATGGGTAATGGCGATTCGTTGAATATGCATTATGGACCAAGTATCGTGAGTAATCAGTTTACGATTTCGATGTGGAGTAATGTAAGTGCTATGGATACGAACACGCATAGTTTGATTGCTTGGAACGATTCATTAGGCGGATTTCAATTAGGTCTTAAAAACAATCAATTGTTTTTCGATTTTAATAAAGTCTCTCCTAAATTAAATCCATCTGTTGTCTTTTTTAATAATAACCTAGGCTCGAATAAACAGTGGCATCATTATGTTATTAGTCATAGCACAGGTTCAACAAGGATTTATGTCGATACCGTTTTAGTCGGTACTGTAAGTGGATTGATTAATTTAAATCCTGCTAATAGTATTTATTTCGCGAACTCCATGTATGGCGAGGCTTTGGATGCCGCGATAGAGGATATTGGATGGTGGAGTCGTTTATTAACGAAAACGGAAATTGACGGGCTGTATTTCAATCAACCCATTACCGCTTCAGTACGTTCCTATCCATCGGTTTGTGGAACAACCTTGAGTAGCGCAAAAGTTTTAGTTACAGGCAATGGCGTGCAAAACTATTCCGTGTCATGGCAAGGGAGCGTAATGCCAATCAATGTATATGGTATCGGAGATAGTATTGAGGTGAATCAAACGAGCACCTTATATGCCTATGTTCAAGAGCAAAATGATCGCTGCGTGTCTTTATCCTATTCCGTTGCGGTTCCTACACCAATGAGTGTACAAAATATTTATTTAAAACAGCCTTCTTGCTTTGGCGATAGCAATGGGGTTATTATTGAAAGTACAACAGGCGGTACCTTAAGTCCAATTTCTTCTTATACTTATGCCTGGAGTCCTTCTATCAGTACAAATGATAGCGCATTGAACGTACCTGCAGGGACATATTATTTTACTGCCACAGATGATAATGGATGTATAGCGAAGGACACCATTACGATTTCTGGTCCTCGTAAGTTAAATTTTAAAGTAAGTCGTAGCAGTGAACCATCGTGTGTTTATTCTGCCAACGGAAATATACAAGTAGTAGCAGACGGTGGAACAAGTCCGTATTATTATATCTGGGGTTCTTCTAATGGTGGTGTGACTTCTTTCGCAGGCAATGCCTTGTATTGTGCGAATGGAATCTATACGGTGTACGTAACGGATGCAAACAATTGCTTTATCTCTTTTTCTGATACCTTTAATCAGCAAACAACTTGTCCTTTTCCAGTGGTGATTCCGCCGTATATGAGTAATAATGGCTTATATGCGTGGTATCCTTTTAACCATAATACCTTGGATGAATCAGGCTTTATGAACTTCGGTAGTAATTTTGGGGGCGTCTACGTGCCTAATAGAAGTAACTGCACGGAGTCGGCTATTGCGCTTAATGCCAATCCGAATACGATTAGAGATAGTGTTTCCTTAGGAACTGGCTATGCGTTCAACCTGAATCAGTTTTCAATGGCTGCATGGCTTCAATCCAATAACAACCCAGCGAATCACAACGCGACCATTTTTTCTAATTTGAATTCTTCTGGAAATGGCTACTGGATTGGCGTTCGTAATGATACCATTGTTTTTGATTTAAATCGTCAAAATGGGGTGCTCAACAGCATCTCTACACAGGCCTATATCAACCCGAATAAGCCGAGCTTAGTCACGTTTACGTATGATGCAAATATTGTACATGTTTATATCGATTCTGCCTTGGTTTTTGTGGATTCTAATATCTTGCTTGGACTTGCGCCAAACTGTCGCGCGATTTTGGGTAATACGCATTATGGAGAATACTATGCTGGAATTCTAGATGATATTGCAGTGTATTCTCGCGCTATTTCCTTGAGTGAGGTGAAATTATTATATAATTATTCGCCGATTACGGCAACAGTGAATGTTACCAATAATGTCTGTGGCGGCGCTGCAGATGGGGCTGCTCAGGTGATTGTGAATTATAACGGACATGTAGCGAATCATGTAGATTATAATTGGTCTCCAAATGTTTCATCGGTTGATTCTGCGATTAATTTATTAGCGGGCAATTATCAGTGCCTTGTGGTGGCAGATTATATGAATTGTGCTACGGTTAATTTTACTGTAACGCAACCAACGCCAATCCAGGTATTGGTGGATTCACTGTTCTTAGATCAGCCTTGCGCAGGAGAGTCGAATGCGTATATAGGGGTGCATGCCGGAGTAGGTGGTGTACAACCGTATACGTACTTGTGGTCGAATGGCGCGAATAGCTCTTCGATAAATAACCTTAGCAATGGCATGTATAGTGTGGTCGTTACAGATGCTAATAATTGTCATGCCTACGATACGTTTAATGTCGTTAGCCCGAGCCCATTACAAGCAACACTTACTAGCACTGCGATTACTTGCGGCGCATCGAATGATGCAACAATGCAAGTGAGTGTGAATGGAGGAGTGCCGATGTATAATTATGTTTGGCAGTTTAATACGAATCTTATGCCAGGTAATGATTCTGTGAAACAAAACCTTGCGGCAGGGATTTATACCTGTACAATTACGGATGTACATACTTGTGAAACGCAAGTTATAGATACAATTCTTGCCGGACCAGCTGCGAATTTTGTATTAGTGGAACCAAGAGATACAACGCAATTCTGGACATCCTCACTTTCTTTATCCGTTACCAGCAATGCGCCAGTAAATTATCAATGGCAAGTGGATTCTAATGGGGTTTGGATCAATTGCCGCAATGGATACCGTGCCTTAACTTATACTGGAATACAATCTAACTATTTGGAGATTTTCATTACTAGCCTTAATCCAACACTTGACCATTATCGTTGTATTTTGTCGGATAGTTTGTGTAGCGATACCAGCAGAATTGCCCGCGTAGATTTTGAGTTTGGAGAAGGCTTGAATCAACTTGACGCATCAAACGCATACAAGGTTTTTTGGTCGAATGAAGCACATCAACTATTGAATGTAAATAGTAGTAATGCACAAGCTGCAAAAATCGAACTCCGGAATACAGTAGGTCAATTATTGTTGCAAAGTAAAATCAATCCAGGGCTCAACGTAATTCCTGTTGAAGCGCTGAATGATGGCTTATATATCTTAAGCGTTCAAGATCGAAATGCTAAGGTGCTTTACAATACGAAACTTGTTAAATAAAAAAAATGCTTGACTGAAAAGTCAAGCATTTTTTTTATCGGAGTAATTGCGCCTCTAAATCATCTGGATACTTAACGCGGGTGAGGAACAGTCCGCAACCTGGAACGCTAAAGTCGGCGTTGATATTGTCATGTGAGGCTACGATTTCTTTGAATCGTTCAAAACTTGTTTTGCCGTTTCCAACCTTCATCATCGTACCTACTAATCCACGTACCATGCCACGTAAAAAGCGATCGGCATGCACTTCAAATTGAATACGATTCTCGTCAATCTTAGTCCACTGAATATAATCGATTCTACAACGTGTCGTTTTATTATCACTGTTTCGTTTACAAAAGGTAGCAAAGTCTGTTTGCTCTTTTAAATGCGTTGCCGCTTCATTCATTTTATCAAGGTCGAGATGCCTATAGGGAAAATGCAATGAACGGTCTAGTAAAAAAGGATCCTTGTGATAATGGATATAATAGATATACTGTCTTTGAATCGCATCGAAACGCGAGTGAAAGCCTTCAGGGGCAAGGTTGAGATGACTGATTTGTATATCATCCGGCAGCATGAAATTCATTCTCCGAACTGCATTCGGTGGCAGTTCTTGCTCCGTTCTAAAATGAGCAAAGGACTCTAAAATATGAACGCCAGTATCAGTTCGTGAGGCTCCCGTTATAGTAATCTTTTCACGGAATAATACACTCAACTTCTCTTCAATCTCTTGTTGCGAAGTACGCAGTCCATTATCCTGCGTCTGATAGCCATGAAAGCCTGTCCCTACAAAACCAAAGCGTAAATAATATAATGGCACCTTTAGCGTTTTTTAGAAATAAAAAGAGCAGGCGTTTGACAACACCTGCTCTTTATGAAAAAGTAATTACTTAATTACTTGTAGTTTGTACGACTTGAATTGATTGCCTTGTTGCATTTGTAAAACGTAAATTCCGTTTTCTGCATTAAAGTCGTTCAAGCGAATAATTTGATAACCTTGTTGGGTTGTCACCGTATTTTGATAAATCACCTGACCGATAGAATTCACTACACGAAACTGGCTAGGAAGATTTGCCGGGGCATTACAAGTCACTTGTAAATAATGATCGTTAGCATTCGCAACTACACTATGAATACCCATTTCAGTAGGATCCAAATGGTTTTCAATACCAACATTACAGTTTGCACCGCCTGCCGCATTGATTACGATACGGTAATAGTTTACCGTGTCATAACGTACCGTTGCAGGAAGGAAAGGTAATAATAGACGAACAGATGCTTTGGTAATCACTTGTAGGTTGTAAGTGCCAGGCGTTGAGCAAGTGCCTGAAATTAAAGCACAGCCGTGCGCAAATTTCGGGAATTTGCCGTTCGCAGGATTGGTTACATAAGACATTCCTGGAGGTAAGCCCGTAACACTTAATAAACGAACTGAATCGATATAAATCGCTACATCTTGTCCCATCTGCATTTGGTGCACAGAATCCGGAACGTAAATGTCCATTTGCGTAGAGTAAGGGATATTTTCGCAACCATCTGGCAAGTTGGTGGTGCTGTCTGGGCGAATGCCAGAAGTATTCCAGCTTAAATCAGGCGTACATTGTGCATGTAATTTACTTGCGAAGCCAAGTGTTGTTAAACAAAATAGGAGTGTAAATATTTTTTTCATGTGGTTAAGGTTTATGCGAATATAAAAAAAAGGCTACACATTCGCAATGTATAGCCTTTTTATAGATGCTGTAAATTTTAGCAATGTTCTTCGAAAGCGCCCATCAAATTTTGAGCAACCATATCAGCTGAACGACCTTCAATATGGTGACGTTCGATGAAATGAACGATTTGACCATCCTTGAAAAGGGCGATACAAGGAGAAGATGGAGGATAAGGTAAAGTGTAGGTACGTGCTTGCTTAACGGCATCCACATCAAAACCTGCAAATACAGTCGTTAAATGATGCGGCTTTTTAGCACTGTTTTGAACAGCCATTTTAACACCCGGGCGAGCCGAACCTGCAGCACAGCCACAAACGCTGTTAAAAAATACAAGGGTTGTACCCCCTGCTTGCATCATATCATCCACTTGCTGTGGCGTTGTTAACTCTTGAAATCCTACGGCAGTCATTTCTGCTTTCATCGGATTTACGATTTCTGCTGGATACATAATTGGATTATTTTTTACAAATTTAAGCACTACTTACCGAATTGTGAAATCATTCACAAGGCATTATGATTTTAGCATTATAGTCGTTGAATTACTTATATTTGAGTTCTAAACTTTTGTCGTGTCTGGCTTAGATTTATTTGGCGAACCCTTGAAAAATGATCGAAAACGGTCGAAGCTTGAAAAGACAAAGGAATTATTGCGTACATACGATTTAAATCCTTTAAAACCATTATCCGTGAGTGCTTTGCAGTTACAACGACCTCTTGCCTTTTTTGATCTAGAAACTACTGGCGTAGATGTGGCCAAGGATCGTATTATAGAAATTGCAATTATCAAAGTATTGCCGGACGGCAATCTAGAAAAATACCACCAAGTATGTAATCCAGGGATGCCAATTCCTGCCGAAGCCGCTGCAGTACATGGTTTTACGGATGATATGGTAAAGGATAAACCCTTATTTGGAGCGATTGCTTTAGAGGTGAATACATTTTTAGAAGATTGTGATTTTGGCGGGTTCAACAGTAATAAGTTTGATATCCCCATGCTAGTAGAAGAACTGCTACGTTGTGGAATTGATATTCATGTAGAAGCTCGTTTATGTGTGGATGTACAGCGTATCTTCCATAAAATGGAGCGTCGTACTTTAGAGGCGGCCTATTTGTTTTATTGTGGGAAGAAATTGGAGAATGCGCATAGCGCGATGGCCGATATTCAGGCTACTTATGAGGTTTTACTAGCGCAGTTGGAACGTTATGCAGAATTGCAAAATGACGTTTACTTTTTAGCAAAGTATAGTGAGGATAATTCCGGTAAAATCATCGACATGGCCCGTCGCTTTGTAGAGCGTTATGGTAAGGCATGTTTCAATTTTGGAAAATATAAGGATATGCCTGTAGAGGAGGTTTTGCGTAAAGATCCAGGCTATTATAAATGGTTTATGGAAGCAGATTTTCCGCTTCATTCTAAGGCTAAGTTGAAAGAGTTAAAAGATAAAATGATAGGATAATGCAGATGCCTCCGAAAGTAATTATCCTGATTCCTACCTATAACGAAAGCGAGAATGTCGGCAGTTTGGTGCCGCATGTGCTTTCGATGGCTGCGCATTATGAAATTCTAATTATCGATGATGGCTCTCCGGATGGAACCGCAACGATTGTTAAAGAGATGATGCCACAGTTTAACGGGCGTTTACATTTAATGGAACGTACGCAAAAGGCTGGTTTAGGACGAGCCTATATTGCAGGCTTCAGATGGGCTTTAGAACGTGGTTACGACCTTGTTTTTGAAATGGATTGCGACTTCTCGCATCCGCCAGAAGCGCTCGCTTCATTAGAGAAAGCTTGTACGGAGGATAAGTTCGATATCGCTGTCGGTAGCCGTTATACGAAAGGAGGGAAGGTGCAGAATTGGCCCTTGAATCGACTAATGCTTAGCTACGGTGCTTCGCTTTATGTTCGACTAATCACGGGCATGCCTGTGAAGGACCCAACGGCGGGCTTCATCTGCTATAAGCGTGAAATTCTTGAAAGAATAAATTTAGATCGCGTTCGTTTTATTGGCTATGCCTTTCAAATCGAAATGAAATACAAATCATTTCTAAAAGGTGCACGCATTAAAGAAGTGCCGATTACCTTCAAAGATCGTGAGAAAGGGATTTCTAAGATGTCTACTAAGATTTTTAAAGAAGGTTTATTAGGGGTCGTTATCCTACGGATGGAAAAGGCGGTCAAATAGCTTTTGGGGCTGTTTTTTCGTCCTTTTTAATAAACATTTTACACCTACTTATTTTTTGCTGTTCACAACGTCTAATGGTTTGCTGCGCGCGCTTCCGTAATTTGCTGTGGTATTCACTACTATGGCAAAAAAAGACTCTACCGTTAAAAAAGCAGCAAAGCAAAATGCTGATTCAAAAGGATTTCAGCTGAACGAAACCCAAATGGAAGATGAGATGGCTGCAACACAGATAGCCTCTGATCAGCGCTGGAAAACGATTTCAGGCTTGCTTATCGCTGTCCTTTCTTTTTTATCATTCGTTGCTTTTTGTTCCTATTCCTTCACATGGCGCCTCGATCAGGATAAAGTCTTTAACGCAAGTTTGGGTGGCTTTTTTAATGTGGCAAAATTGGAATACGCCAATACTATCGGCAGCTGGGGTGCGTTTATCGCGCATTGGTGCATTTACGATGGAGTGGGGATTGCCGCTTATTTTTGGAGTGTGGTCTTGATGGCATTTGGCATCAACTTGATGCGTAAGAACTTTAAATTGCCTACCTGGTCATTGACCCAATTCGGTATTTTAACAACCTTTTGGTTGACGACTTTATTGAGTTTTGTAACGCCTAGTTCAGGCTTTGCCTGGGGCGGCGCAATGGGCGATGCTATCAGCAGTTATTTAACTGGTTTTGTAGGTGCTATCGGCACAGGCGCGATTTTGTTTGTAGGATTAATCATCTATTTAGTCGCTGTATACAATTTGAATTTTGAAATGGAATGGCTTACGGCATGGCTCGATCGTCGTCGCAATGCAGCGCATGAAGCCGCTATGCGCGCTGCCGCCGCCGTTTCTGAAACCGCAGGTCCTGTTGTTTTCGATAACGCTTTTTCTGCCGAAGCAGAGGCAATGAAAGAGGCATTCGCTCCTAGCGTAAACCCGTCTCCGATTGATAATGGCGCCACCATCACCTATCAAGGTGTTCCCGCAGATGCTATCGCAGAGGATGCTAGCATTGAGATCACGGAAACAAATCCTACTGAAATTGTGGTTGCCACAACAAGCGTTGAACAACCGGAATTGAAAGATAATAACGCCGCTGCTTCTTTTGAAATAAGTGAGCGACCGAAGCCTGAACAAGCTGCTGCCGTGAGCTTCGTTGCAGAAAGTTTGGCTGCCATGAATCAGCCAGATATGGAAGACGAAATGGAAGAAATAGAAGAGAACATTCAAGAAGAGGAAGAAGAGGAGGAAGATCCATTCGAAGTTGTGAGTTATAAAGCTCCAACGAAAGAGCCAAGATCTGCAGAACCTGAATTCACGGTAGAAGATAGTAAGCCTGAAGAAGGACCGAAAATGGACATTGCGCCGAAGATTGAAGAGAAGGCGCTAGATGTTACTGCGGTAGGAGGGATGGAAGATTACGATCCAACTAAAGATCTTTCTTATTACAAATATCCAACACTTGATTTGTTGAATGAGTATATGAACGAAGGGAATTCGGTAACGAAGGATGAGTTGGAGCAAAACAAGAATCAGATTGTTAATACGCTTTCAAATTATGGAATCTCCATCGATAAGATCAAAGCGACAATCGGACCAACCGTTACCTTGTATGAGATAGTGCCTGCACCGGGCGTGCGTATCTCTAAGATCAAAAACTTAGAAGATGATATCGCGCTTTCCTTAGCAGCCTTAGGGATTCGTATCATCGCGCCTATCCCTGGTAAAGGAACCATTGGTATCGAAGTTCCGAATATCAAAAAAGAAATCGTAGGCATGCGTTCCTTGCTCGCAAGCGAGAAGTTTGTGAATGCCAATATGGAATTGCCCGTGGCAATCGGAAAGAACATCGCCAACGAAAATATTGTAGTCGACCTCGCCAAAATGCCGCACTTATTGATGGCCGGTGCTACAGGTCAGGGTAAGTCTGTTGGTTTAAATGCCTTGCTTGTTTCTCTGTTGTACAAGAAACATCCTTCGCAATTGAAGTTTGTAATGGTCGATCCAAAGAAAGTGGAGTTGAGTATTTATAAGGTGATTGAGAAGCATTTCTTGGCGAAATTGCCTAACGAAGAAGAACCAATCATTACAGATACTAAGAAAGTAGTGGCCACACTCAATTCCTTATGTATTGAAATGGATCGTCGTTATGATCTGTTGAAGGACGCGATTTGTAAAAATATTATGGAGTATAATCGGAAGTTTTCTGCCCGCAAATTAAATCCGATGCGCGGACATGAATACTTGCCTTATATTGTCGTGGTGATTGATGAGTTCGCGGATTTAATCATGACTGCAGGCAAAGAAGTGGAGATGCCGATTGCACGTATTGCCCAGTTAGCGCGTGCGGTGGGAATACATTTGATTATCGCGACACAACGTCCATCTGTAAACATTATCACAGGTACAATCAAAGCGAACTTCCCAGCACGTATCGCCTTTAAAGTTTCTTCAAAGATTGACTCACGTACCATTTTAGATACGGGCGGTGCAGAACAATTAATAGGTAAAGGTGATATGTTATTGTCGCATGGCGGAGAGCTGTTGCGTGTGCAATGTGCCTTCTGTGATACGCCGGAAATTGAAGCGATTGTAGAGCATATCTCCGAGCAGCAAGGTTATGGCACTGCACATCTTTTGCCTGAATATGTCGATCCGAATGATAAAGAAATTGGTGACATCGAATTGGGCGATGAACGCGACGAGTATTTCGAAGAAGCCGCTAAAATCATTGTCGCTACACAGCAGGGGAGTACTTCTATGATTCAACGTAAGTTGAAGTTGGGATATAACCGTGCAGGTAGAATTATGGATCAGTTAGAAGCTGCAGGTATTGTCGGTCCTTCACAGGGTAGCAAGCCGCGTGAAGTACGTTTCAAGACGGAAGCAGATTTAATGCAGGTATTAAGCACCTTCAGATAATTAGGCAATCGCTATCGTTGCTACACTGAGACTAAGTCCTGGGATACTTAATAGGAGCCTGCCACACGCTTCTAGCGTTGCGCCTGTCGTTAAGACATCATCCACTAATAATAGGTGTTTGCCTTCTAGCGTTTCGGATTGTTGCAGGATATAGTCTTGCGCTACATTATTCCATCGTTGTTCTCTACTAAGGGCTGTTTGTGTTTGTGCATTTCTTTGTCGAAGTAATACCTGGTCGTAGATGGGTATATTCAGACCTTGCGACATGCCCTTGGCGAATTCTTCACTTTGATTATAGCCTCTCTTCAGACGTTTTTTTTCGTGAAGCGGAACAGGAATAATTGCATCGAACAAATCGCTAGGGGCAGTGCTTTTCTGAAGGATTTTATGGCCGTATTTCTGTCCTAAGGTGACGCCAATCTCTGGACGGCGTTCATACTTTAAGGCATGGATTAGCGCTTGTGCCATACCAGATTTTTCGTAACGGAGCATAGACATGCCTCGCTGAATAGGGATACGGCCATAGAGCCGTTCCATTATCGGATTTTCATTGCTAAGATGATATGGACTGATAGGTAAGCGTTGTAAACAGCTATGGCAAATCCCTCTTGGATTATTCGCTACACTGCGTGCACAGCAAGGGCAATACAAAGGGTAGAGCCAATGCAAGAGTTCTGCACGAAGTTCTTTAAAAGGAATGTTTAAGGCCACATCAATAATAGTAAAGCAGCTAAAGGCGTTACTATTAAAAGGGAATCAAAGCGATCTAATGCTCCACCATGACCAGGAAGAAACTTGCCGCTATCTTTAATACCAATTTGTCTTTTCAAAACCGATTCGATTAAGTCGCCAATAATGCCGAAAACAGCGGTTGTCGCTGCTAATAGCATCCAATGTTTACTGTCGAAACAGTGCCAATAAATGGATAAAAGATATCCAGCAGCAGTGGTAAACACTACTCCTCCAATTGCCCCTTCAATAGTTTTCTTCGGAGATACGCTAGGGTAAAGTGGATGTTTGCCAATTGCTTTGCCTGTAAAATATTGCATGCTATCGTTTGTCCAGATAAGGATAAACAATCCTAATAATCCTTGCCATTGTAAGTGCCCATTGTGATAAGCGATTACATTTGCCGCAAGCATCGGCAGTACAACGTATAGTAACGAAGCACCCCAAATTCCGATATTTAGGAAATTACGATCCCCTTCTTTAGCAAATAGTTCCGCGAGGAATGGTAAGTATAAAAGCATACAAGCTGCATAAAAGAACATAGGAAATACTAATCCTGCAAAAGTCAACGAACCGAGCAACACCACCAAAGCACCTCCATAAACGCCCCAACTTTGGTAAAAGGAAAGTCTATTTTGAAAGCTAGGCAAGGCCTGTGTCATCATTACGAAAAACTCATTCAGACATAATACTGTAATGGCACTCAGCAAAATAGCTAAGGCGATGGCATTACCACTTAATAAGGTGCCAATAAGCACGACTCCGTAAACAATTCCCCAGATGATTCTCTGTCCCATACTTAAAAAATAAAACCCGACATATCGCTTAAATAACGCAGCATGTCGGGTTTTTATTGTGTGTTAAACGATTAAATTTTCTTTTTTACTTCTACATCTTCGTACGCTTCTACGACGTCGCCTACTTTAATGTCATTGTAATTCTTAATGCTCAAACCGCATTCCATACCGGCAGAAACTTCTTTAACATCGTCTTTGAAACGTTTTAAAGCAGCCAATTCACCGCCATAGATTACGATACCATCGCGGATGATACGAATCTTCGCATTTCTATTCATCTTACCATCGAGAACGTAACAACCAGCTACGTTACCCACTTTGGTAATCTTGAATACCTCACGGATTTCGATATTGGCAACAATCTTCTCTTCCGTTTTCGGAACCATCATACCTTCAATCGCAGCTTTTAATTCTTCGATTGCATCGTAGATGATAGAGTATTGTTTAACCTCGATATTTTCTTGTTCTGCCAACTTACGTGCTTGTAAGCTTGGACGAACGTTGAAACCAATGACAATCGCATCGGAAGCGGAAGCCAATAGGATATCACTTTCAGAGATCTGACCAACTGCTTTCAATACCACATTTACTTGAATCTCTTCGTTAGACAACTTGATCAATGAATCGCTCAATGCTTCTACAGAACCGTCCACGTCGGCTTTCACCAAGATGTTCAACTGTTTGAAGTTTCCAAGTGCCAAACGACGACCGATCTCATCCAATGTGATGTGTTTCTTCGTACGATAGCCTTGTTCACGCACAATCTGTTGACGCTTCGTTGCTACTTCTTTCGCTTCTTGTTCATCTTCATAAGCACGGAATTTTTCACCCGCTTGTGGCGCGCCATCCAAGCCCAAGATCTGAACAGGAGTAGAAGGACCAGCGGTCGTTTTCTTTTGACCACGCTCATCGAACATCGCTTTTACACGACCGAATTGCGCACCCGCAACGATTACGTCACCAATTTCTAAGGTACCTTCTTGTACCAAGACAGTGGCTACATAACCGCGACCTTTATCAAGGGTTGCTTCAATGATCGAACCAATTGCGCCCTTATTAGGATTCGTTTTTAGATCGAGCATCTCTGCTTCCAATAAGATTTTTTCTAATAATTTATCTACGTTCAAACCTTTCTTAGCAGAGATTTCTTGCGACTGGATTTTACCACCCCAATCTTCTACTAATAAGTTCATACCAGCTAATTGTTCCTTGATTTTTTCAGGGTTAGCACCATCTTTATCAATTTTATTGATTGCGAAGATGATTGGTACATTCGCTGCTTGAGCGTGTGAAATTGCCTCTTTCGTTTGTGGCATAACAGAGTCGTCAGCAGATACTACGATAACGGCAACGTCGGTTACTTTCGCACCACGAGCACGCATCGCTGTAAAGGCTTCGTGACCAGGAGTATCTAAGAAGGTAATCTCTTTTCCATTTGGCAAGGTTACTTCATAGGCACCAATGTGCTGGGTGATACCACCGGCTTCACCTGCTACCACGTTCTCACGACGGATATAATCGAGTAGGGAAGTCTTACCGTGATCGACGTGACCCATGATGGTAACAATCGGTGCACGAGGTAATAAATCCTCTGGAGCATCCACTTCTTCTTCTTCAATTAGATCTTCATCTGCTTTTACGAATGTTGCTTTGAATCCGAATTCACCAGCCACCACCTCGATGATTTCCGCATCTAGACGTTGGTTAATAGAAACGATGATTCCGAGCGACATACATGCTCTGATGATATCGATTGCAGATTTGTTCATCAAAGATGCTAATTCACTTACAGAGATGAATTCAGTAACGTGCAATAAGCTATTGTCCTGATTTGCGTTAGATTCCGCAGCTTCATCCGCATGGGCCTGACGTTTTTCACGACGGTACTTCGATTTGTTACTCTTTTGAGAACCTGCACGAAGTTCGGCCAATGTCTTTCTAATCTGTTCTTGAATCTCTTGCTCCGTTGGAGGAGGAGCAGCTTCACCTCTTCTGTTATTATTGTTATGACGATTACGATCGTTCGGACCACCACCAGGGCGATTGTTTCCGCCGCCGCCACCAGGACGATTTCCGCCACACCCACCTTGGTTTCCGTAGGTAGGTTTGAAGCGTTCGTTTGGCTTTGCTTGAATACGTTTACGTTTATTATCTGCGTTGTTACCTGATTTGTTATCAGCAGGTTTATCAGCAGGTTTTGGCGTGTTGAATTGTGATAAATCGATTTTGTTAACTACGGTAGGTCCGCTTAATACAGCACGCTTCGTCTCAATTTTCTCTGGTTCGTGACCAGTTTGTGACGGTTGTGCAAACTGCATTTCTTGGATGCCCGCTTTGATAACCTCCGGTTGCATTGGCTCAGCAGCCTTCGCTTTAGCAGCAGCTGCTTTTTTCGCTTTTGCTTCTTCTTCAGCCTCTTCTTTCGAAGGAAGTTTGCCGACTACTTTCGGGCCTTCAAGGGTAACCTTTTTACGCTCGATTTTTTCTATTTCTTTCACAGGAGCCTCTTCAGGCTTCGCAGCTTCTTCTACTTTAGGAGCAACTACTTCTTCTGCTTTTGGTTCTGCCT